>CAZNQE010000023.1:0-33079 GCA_964575005.1 uncultured Polaromonas sp.
TGAGCAAGGTGAAGGGCAAGCGGGCGGGCAACTGGCGCGGCTCTTCGGTGGAGCCGTCGTAGTTGGGAATGAAGTCCACCGTGCCCATGTCGATCTCGTCGAGCAACAAGCTGGTGATGCGCGCCAAGCGCGCCTCGGTGTAACGCATGGCGGCTGCGCCGTCGCCGTCGCGCGAGCCAAAGTTGCCTTGGCCGTCGATGAGCGGGTAGCGCTGCGAAAAGTCCTGCGCCATGCGCACCAGCGCGTCGTAGGCCGCCTGGTCGCCGTGCGGGTGAAAGCGGCCCAGCACGTCGCCCACCACGCGGGCGCTTTTCACAGGCTTGGCGCCCGTGGCGTTGTTGGGCCCGCCAAAACCCAGGCCCATGCGCGCCATGCTGTACAAAATGCGGCGCTGCACAGGCTTTTGGCCGTCGCACACGTCGGGCAAGGCACGCCCCTTGACCACGCTCAGCGCGTACTCAAGGTAGGCGCGCTGGGCGTAAGCGGCCAGTGAATCTTGGTCAGCCGGCTCGGGAACGATGGCGGGGGTGTCAGGGGTAAACAAGTCCATGGGGCAAGCGTTCTCGTGGGTTTCGGTTAATTCAAGTCAAGCGTCAAGGGGCAGTGCGCAGCAAGGGGGCGCCGCTGGAGGCGGGCATATTGCCCCGGCCACTGGCGCCACCCATCATGTCCAGCCGCACGCGTGGCGCGGTTTGCACAGCGCTGGGCAAGACAGGCGCTGCCAGACGGGCCAGCGGCTGCAGATGCGCATACAGCTGCAACACGGTCTTCACGTAATTTTGCGTTTCGGGGTAATTGGGCACACGGTTGCCGGCGCGCTGAACAGCGCCTTCGCCCGCGTTGTAGGCCGCCAGCGCCAAGTCCAGGCGACCGGGAAAAAGCGCCAGCAAGTCGCGCAAATAGCGCGTGCCCGCACGCAGATTGGTGCGCGGGTCGGTCAGCTTTTGCCGTACGCTGGCTTGCCGGTCGGCCTTGACGCCGTAGCGCTCGGCCGTCGGCACGATGAGCTGCATGAGGCCGACAGCGCCCTTGGGGGAGACCGCCTGCGCATCAAAACCCGACTCGGCCACGATCAGGGCCTTGAGCAAATGCGGATCAATGCCGTGGGTCAGCGCGGCATCGGCCAGATGCGACTGCACCGCCAAATAGCCGGGCGATTGGGCCAGATACGCCAGCAAACGGGACTGCGCGGGCGTGGCCGGCAATGCACCCACTGCGACGCCAGACGTCAACGCCGCTGACGGCGCCGCAGCTTGACTGGCACCTTGACCGGCCTGCAACACCTCACCGCCATTTAGGAATAACTCGTAGCGTTCGTCCAGTCGCTCAACGGCGAAATGGGCCACGCCCCGGGCATCGACAAAGGCCCAGACTTCTGCATGCACGGGCTTGCAGAGGACCAGCGCGCTGGCGAGCGCCGTCATGCCCAGCACCAACTTCACCAGTTGCGCCAACTGCAGGAGCCATTTACCCGAGCCCAAGCCCAGGCCAGCGTCAAACGTCAATATCGACCGCATCGCCATGCAATTCCATCAACTCGCGGCGGGCCGCAGCTTCGCCCTTGCCCATCAGCTTGGTGATCAAGCCTTCTGTCTGCGCGAAGTCCTGGTTGCCCAGTTGCACGGGTAGCAGACGGCGGGTGTCGGGGTTGAGCGTGGTTTCCCACAGTTGCTCGGCGCTCATCTCGCCCAAGCCCTTAAAGCGGCTGATGCTCCAGCCGCCTTCTTTCACGCCGTCTTTGCGCAGCTTGTCGAGGATGGCGGTGAGCTCGCATTCGTCCAGCGCATAGACCTTGGACGCCGGCTTTTTACCGCGCGCAGGTGCGTCCACGCGGTACAGCGGTGGCCGCGCCACATACAGATGGCCTGTCTCAATCAGCTTGGGGAAATGCCGGAAAAAGAGCGTCAGCAGCAGCACCTGAATGTGCGAGCCGTCCACGTCGGCGTCGCTCAAGATGCAGACCTTGCCGTAGCGCAGGCCTGACATGTCGGGCGTGTCGTTCGGCCCGTGCGGATCCACGCCGATGGCCACTGAAATGTCGTGAATCTCGGTGTTGGCAAACAACCGGTCGCGCTCGACTTCCCAGGTGTTGAGCACCTTGCCGCGCAGGGGCAAGATAGCCTGGCTTTCTTTGTTGCGGCCCATCTTGGCGCTGCCGCCGGCGGAGTCGCCCTCGACCAAAAACACCTCGTTTTGCGCCAAATCCTTGCTCTCGCAATCGGTCAGCTTGCCGGGCAACACGGCCACGCCGGAGCCCTTGCGCTTTTCAACTTTTTGCCCGGCTTTTTGCCGGGTTTGGGCGGCGCGAATCGCGAGTTCGGCCAGCTTTTTGCCGTACTCCACATGCTGATTCAGCCAGAGTTCGAGCGTGGGCCGCACAAAGCTCGACACCAGGCGCACCGCATCACGCGAGTTCAGGCGCTCCTTGATCTGGCCCTGAAACTGCGGGTCCAGCACCTTGGCTGAGAGCACGTAGCTGGCGCGGGCAAACACGTCTTCGGGCAGCAGTTTCACGCCCTTGGGCAGCAATGAATGCAGGTCAATAAAGCTTTTGACCGCCGTGAACAAACCGTCGCGCAAGCCGAGTTCATGCGTGCCGCCCGCGCTGGTGGGAATCAGGTTGACGTAGCTTTCGCGCATGGGCTGGCCGTCTTCGGTAAAGGCCACGCACCACTGCGCGCCCTCGCCTTCAGCAAAGGTTTCGTGCGAAGCGTCGGCAAAGCCTTCGCCCTCAAACATCGGAATCACCGGGTCGGCGCTCAGCGTTTGCATCAGGTAGTCGCGCAGGCCGCCTTTGTAGACCCAGGTCTGGACTTCTTTGGTTTTTTCGTTGTTCAGCGTGACGGTGACGCCGGGCATCAGCACGGCCTTGCTGCGCAGCAAATGCAGCAGCTCATTCATCGGCAGGGCTGAAGATTCAAAGTATTTGCCGTCCGGCCAGGCGCGCACGGTGGTGCCGTTTTTACGGTCGCCGTCGCCGGCGGGGCGCAGGGTCAGGGGTTCGATCACATCGCCGCCGCTGAAGACCAGGTGCGCCACCTTGCCTTCACGGTAAGAAGTCACTTCCAGCCGCTTGGAGAGCGCGTTGGTCACGCTCACGCCCACGCCGTGCAAGCCGCCCGAAAAGCTGTAGGCGCCGCCCTTGCCCTTGTCAAACTTGCCGCCAGCATGCAGGCGGGTGAACACCAGCTCGATCACCGGCGCCTTTTCTTCAGGGTGCATGCCAAAGGGGATGCCTCGGCCGTCGTCGTCGATGCTGACCGATCCGTCGGCATGCAGCGTGACCTTGATCTTTTTGCCGTGGCCGGCCAGGGCTTCGTCGGCCGAGTTATCCAGCACCTCTTGCAGGATGTGCAGCGGGTTGTCGGTGCGGGTGTACATGCCGGGCCGCTGCTTGACGGGCTCCAGGCCCTTGAGCACGCGGATCGAGCTTTCCGAATAAGCGGTCGGGTCAGAGGAGGCTGAGTTGATTTTGGTGGCCATGGCAGTGCTTGAAATTTGCGGCGATTGTAGTGGTCGGCCTTAAAACCACTGGACATAAGCACAGTAAAAACAAAAATCGGCGCTAGGCCAGCCACTTGCACAGAGCCGCGCTCAAGCACCAGCCAAGGCCCACAGTCGTTACATTTAAGGGATGTCCACACCCGCCCAGACCCTCCCGTCCTCCCCCGCCGAGGCTCGCAAACTCTCCATGTGGCAGGTGCTGGCCTGCGGCGCGGCCATCGTCACCTTGTCCATGGGCATACGCCATGGCTTTGGTCTGTGGCTGCAGCCCATCACCCAAGCCCAGGGCTGGACGCGCGAGACCTTCGCCTTTGCCATTGCCGTTCAAAACCTGTCCTGGGGCGTGTTCGGCATCTTTGCCGGCATGCTGGCCGACCGCTTTGGCGCCTTCCGCGTGATCATGGGCGGTTCTGTGCTGTACGGCCTGGGCCTGGTCGGCATGGCGCTGTCGCCCACCGGTTTTTTGTTCACGATGACCGCTGGCGTGCTGATTGGCGCGGCGCAAGCCGGCACCACCTACGCCGTGATTTACGGCGTGATCGGCCGCAACATCTCGGCCGAAAAGCGTTCCTGGGCCATGGGCGTAGCCGCCGCGGCCGGCTCCTTTGGCCAGTTTTTGATGGTGCCGACAGAAGGCTTTTTGATCAGCAGCTTTGGCTGGCAATCGGCCCTCTTGATCTTGAGCGCTGCCACCTTACTTATGGTGCCCCTGGCCTACGGCCTGCGCGAGAACACCGTGGCCGGCGGCGCGCCCGTCAAGCGCGAGCAGACCATTGCCCAGGCCCTGGGCGAAGCCTTCAAGTACCCCAGCTTTCAGTTGCTGATGGCGGGCTACTTTGTGTGCGGCTTTCAGGTCGTCTTTATTGGCGTGCACATGCCCAGCTACTTGAAGGACAACGGCATGTCGCCCCAGGTGGCCAGCTACGCCCTGGCGCTGATTGGCCTTTTCAACGTGTTTGGCACTTACGGCGCGGGCGCCTTGGGCCAGCGGGTGGCCAAAAAGAACATCCTCGCCAGCATCTACTTCTTGCGCGCCATCGCTATTTCCATCTTCTTGCTGGTGCCGCTCAGCCCGGCCAGTGTGTATGTGTTCTCGGCCGTGATGGGCGTGCTCTGGCTCTCGACCGTGCCGCCCACCAATGCCGCCGTGGCGCAGATCTTTGGCATCCAGCATCTGTCCATGCTCAGCGGCTTCATCTTCTTTAGCCACCAGATCGGCTCTTTCATGGGCGTGTGGCTGGGTGGCTACCTGTATGACCGCACCGGCAGCTACGACATCGTCTGGTATTTGGCGATTGCGCTGGGCGTGTTTGCCACGCTGGTTAACCTGCCGGTGCGTGAAGCGCCGATCTTGCGCGGGGCGGCCAAGGCTGCCGCCTAAAACCCCGCCGCCTGAATACCGCCGCCCGAAAGCCCGACATGCTTCGAATCGCCATCTGGACCCTGGCCATTGCCGCCCCGCTGGGCGTTTTTGCGCTGTACACGCGGCCCGACTTTCTGGTCATGCTGGCTGACCAGCTCTGGGCCTGTTTCTGATGCCGCTCGGCAAGTCTGCGCCAGCTGAAGCACGCCATGGCGACGGCGCGCCCTCAGACTGGGTGCAACGCTGGACGCATCTGCTCACGCCCGGCGCAAAGGCGCTGGACCTGGCTTCGGGCCGAGGCCGCCACACGCGCTGGCTCCAGGCGCAGGGCCACAAGGTGCTGGCGATAGACCGCGACGCCCAAGCCGTGGCCGCCATCGACGGTTTGAAACTGGAAGGCGTTCAAACTTTGGCCGCCGACCTGGAGTCGGGCCCCTGGCCTTTGACCGGGCAGGCCTTCGATGCCATCGTGGTGACTAATTATTTGTGGCGGCCCTTGTTGCCCACGATCGTGGCGAGTCTGGCCGCAGGCGGCGTCTTGATTTACGAAACGTTCACAGCGGGCAATGAGACGGTGGGCAAGCCTTCTCGCCCCGACTTTTTGCTGCGCCCGGGCGAGCTGCTGACGGCCTGCCAGGCCTTGCGCGTGGTGGCTTATGAGGACGGATTCATCGGAGCGCCAGCCACTGAACGCTTCGTGCAACGGATTGTGGCGGTGCGGCCTGCCAATGCGCTTGAGCCGACGCGCTACCCCTTGATCTGATTCGCTCCTGATCCGGCGTTTGCATGGCCCAGAAACGGCCTTCGCCTGAGTAGAATGCGCCTTTGATCGCGTCCCAGCTTCCAAGGTCATCGCACATGAAACAAATCACCGGCAGCATCGTTGCCTTGGCCACACCCCTGCACGAAGACGGCAGTGTTGACTACCCCAGCCTGCGCAAGCTGGTGGACTGGCATATCACCGAAGGCACGGACTGCATCGGAGTCGTCGGCACCACGGGCGAGTCGCCCACGGTCAGCGTCGAAGAACATTGCGAAATCATCCGTGTATCCGTTGAGCAGGCCAAGACGCACGGTGCCAAGGCCGTGCCCATCATGGCCGGTTGCGGTGCCAACTCCACGGCCGAAGCCATCGAGCTCACCAAGTTCGCCAAATCCGTAGGCGCCGACTGCCAGTTGCAGGTCGTGCCCTACTACAACAAGCCCACGCAAGAAGGCCAGTATCAGCACTTCAAGGCGATTGCCGAAGCCGTTGACCTGCCCATGGTTCTGTACAACGTGCCCGGTCGCAGCGTGGCCGACATGCAGCACGCCACCGTGCTGCGCCTGACGCAGGTGCCGGGCATCGTCGGCATCAAAGAAGCCACGGGCAACATCGAGCGCGCGCAATGGCTCATCAAGGAAACGCCGGCCGACTTCGCCGTGTACTCGGGTGACGACGCCACCGCCGTGGCCTTGATGCTGTGCGGCGGCCAGGGCAATGTGAGCGTGACGGCCAACATCGCGCCGCGCCTGATGCACGAGTTGTGCGTGGCGGCTTTGGCGGGTGACGTACGTCGCGCCATGGAAATCCAGTTCAAACTCCTGCCACTGCACAAGCACTTGTTTGTGGAATCCAACCCCATCCCGGTGAAGTGGGCCATGGCCCGCATGAAGCTGTGCGGCCCAACGCTGCGCCTGCCGCTCACACCCCTGGATTCATCCCATTTTGAAACGGTCGAAGGTGCCATGCGCGCCACCGGCCTGCTCTGACCCTCGTCCAAAGGACCTCTTTTGAAGCCATCCAACCGACTTCTTCAAGCCCCCGCTGGGCGCGTCAGCCTTGCCCTGTCCCTGCTGGCTGCCAGCCTGGTGCTTGCCGGTTGCTCCTCGATCGGCGACGTGATGTCGGGCGACAAGGTGAACTACAAGTCGGCAGCCACCAAAGGCGTGTCGCTTGAAGTGCCGCCCGACCTGAGCCAGCTCGCCCGTGACAGCCGCTACGTGGTTCCCGGCCAGGCGGCAACGGCCAGCACTTTCCAGACGGCTCAAGCAGCGCCGGTCGCGCCGACGGCGACCACAAGCGTGGGTGACGTGCGCATTGAGCGCGCGGGCAACCAGCGCTGGCTGGTGGTCAACCGCCCGGCCGACAAGCTCTGGGAGCCCGTGCGCAGTTTCTGGACGGACAACGGCTTTAACTTGAGCCTGCAGCAGCAAGACATCGGCATCCTGGAGACCGACTTTGCGGAAAACCGGGCCAAGCTGCCACAAGACATCATTCGCGCCACACTCGGCCGGGTGATCGACAGCCTGTACTCCACCGGGGAGCGCGACAAGTTCCGTACGCGCCTGGAGCGCACACCATCGGGCGGCACAGAGATTTTCATCAGCCACCGCGGCATGATCGAGGTCAACAGCCAGACCAGCCTCTCGACCGTCTGGCAACCGCGTCCGGCCGATCCGGAACTGGAAGCTGAATTTTTGCGCAGGCTGATGGTCAAGCTGGGCGTGGCGCCAGAGCAGGCCAAAACCCTTGCCGCCACCGAAGTCCCCAAAAGCTCGCGCGTGACCAACGTCAACAACGTGCCCGGCCTGCAAATTTCGGACAACCTCGACCGCGCCTGGCGCCGGGTCGGCCTGGCGCTGGACCGCACCGGCTTTACCGTCGAAGACCGTGACCGCAGCAAAGGCCTGTACTTTGTGCGCTACGTCGCGCCGCTGACTGAAGAAAAGCAGGGCGGCTTTTTCAGCAACCTCTTCAGCAGCAAGCCCACGCCGGCTCCGCTCAAGTACCGCATCGTGCTGCGCAGCGAAGGCGAAGTCACGCAGGTGTCGGTGCTCAACGAGCAAGGCCAGCCCGAAGGCTCGGCCAATGCGCAGCGCATCGTTCAGGTGCTGGCTGACGACCTGAAATAAGCCCGGCACTCAAGTCAGCGTCGGCGGGTGTTGCGCTTTAAAAACCTGGGCAGCGGCAGCACAGGCAATGCCACCTTGGTCGAAGCCAGCGGGCTCAAGCCCCGGCGCGTGCTGGTGGACTGCGGGCTGGGTATTCGGCAGCTGGGCACGCGCCTGGGCCAAGCCGGTCTGTCTGAAAACGGCTGCGACATTGACGCGCTGTTCATTACCCACGAGCACAGCGACCACATTGGTTGCGCCCGGCAATTTGCCCTGCGCCACCGAATTCCAGTGTGGATGAGTCGAGGAACCTACTTAGGCATCGGCGAGCCGGACCTGGACGGCCTGCTACGAATCGCGGCCGACGGCCAGGCCATTGACCTCGGTGAGCTGCAGTTGATGCCTTTCACGGTGCCTCACGATGCCCGCGAACCCCTGCAACTGAGCTGCACCGATGGGGCGCATCAGCTGGGTGTGCTGACCGACCTGGGCCATGCAACTGACCATGTGCTGGCCCATCTGGCGAGGTGCCACGCCTTGCTGCTGGAGTTCAACCACGACGAAGCCCTGCTCGCACAGTCCAGCTACCCGCCTTTTTTAAAGCGCCGCGTCGGCGGCCGCCATGGCCATTTGTCCAACACAGCGGCAGCGGCCATCGTGAGCGCTATCTCCCATGATCGACTGAGCTTGGTGGTAGCCGCCCACCTGAGCCAGCAAAACAACCGGCCCGAGTTGGCCTTGGCCGCCCTTCTGGATGGCGGCGCACCAATCTGGGGCCATCCTGAATGGGCTGTTGCCGACCCGCTGCGCGGCACCGACTGGTTGCAGGTCAAAAGCTGATCATCCGGTTTAGCGCGGCACCTTCGCTCCAAGCGGCAAAAAGCTCAGACGAAAAAAAGCCGCCTGACGGCGGCTTTTTGGAATCCCGAAGGATTACTTGGCTGCGCTGGCAGCAGGTGCAGCTGGAGCAGCGGCAGATGCGTCAGCAGCTGGTGCTGGAGCGGCTGGTGCTGGTGCAGCAGCTGGTGCAGCAACAGGAGCGGCAGCAGGAGCTTCTTCTTTTTTGCCGCAAGCGGACAGAGCAACAGCAGCAACGAAAGCGGCGAGAACGAGGGACTTGTTCATTTTTAGGTTCCTAGAAAACTAGAGGGGTTGAGAAGGCGTTTTCCAGAGAGGCAGCTTCCAAAAAAACTGACCCCTGGTCAAGGCTGGAAAAAGAGCTCTTCCGGCCTAACCGAGGAGTATATGCGCGTTAACCCGAATCTGGAAAGCATTCAAAGAGCCATCTTGAAATTTGTGCAGTTGGCGCACTTGGTGCGTTTTGTACCGTCTTGCACCAAAAAGGCGCGCTACCTTCCGGCTTGGGTGACATCAGTCCCCTTGAGCAGGCCCCAGCCAGCCAGCGGCGTGCCAATCCATCAGCAAGGCGCGGGCGCCCGGGCTGGCACGGTGCCATTGAGCCGCCGAAAGCGCCCGCGTGTCGGCCAGGCGCTGCATAAGCGTGGCATCTGCGCCCTTGGCACGGTAGCTCTCGCCGTTGATGAAGACATGGTGCGCGTCGTACAGCATGCGGGTCCGCGCATTCAGCGCCAGACCCGTCGCCATGGCGTCGGCCCCGCCAGCTTGCGGCGGGGCCTCGTCAAACCAGACGGAGGCTTTGGGTTCGGTCAGGTATTCACCTAAAGCGCAGGCCAAGGCCAGCGGGTCCTTCAAGGCCGCGGCAACCGCCTGCTGCGCGAATGCGCTCAAGGCTTCAGGCATGGCGGCGGGATGATCACCCGCGGCAGCCTGGCGCGGGTCGCGGTACAAGCTGGGCGTGCCGTGAGCATGTTCTGCATCTTCAGCATCATCAAGGCAGTACTCGGCCAGACGTTGCAGCATGGCGCCGGCAAGCTCCGCCTGGGCCGGTGCGCGAAAGCCAATTGAATAGGTCATGCAGGCTTCGGGCTTGCCCTGGGCATCCACGCTGGCCTCAGCCACACCGTCATGCGCCCAGCGCGGCGGCAGGTACAGCATGTCACCAGCTTCCAGCACAAACTCTTCAGTGGGTGTGAAGTTCTGCAAGATCTTGAGCGGCACGCCTTCTTGCAAGCTGAAGTCGGTCTGCTGGCCAATGCGCCAGCGGCGCCGACCGCTGGCTTGCAGCAAGAACACGTCGTAGCTGTCAAAGTGCGGGCCCACACCGCCGCCTTCGCTGGCGTAGGAAATCATCAGGTCGTCCAGCCGCGCGTCGGGCACGAAACGAAACTGGCGCAGCAAGGCATGCGCCCGCGCGTCATGAAGGTCCACGCCTTGCACCAGCAAAGTCCAGGCGGCCGTGGCCAGTGACGGCAGGCTTCGCGGGGCGAACGGCCCGGACTTCATGCCCCAGCCTTTGGCGCCTTGGCGAATCAACCGTGACTCCACGTCCGCTTGTCCGGCCAGCGCAAACAGCTCGGCGCGATTGAGCAGCGGCTTGAAGCCCGGGATAGCGCCGCGCACCAGCAAAGGCTTTTTTTGCCAATGGCGGCGCATGAATTGTTGGGGGCTCAGGCCCCCGAGGAGAGTCAAGGCTTGCGTAGGTTCCATGGGACAATTGTCCAATGAAAAGTGAGACGAACAGCGAGATGAACAGCCCCATGAAAATTACACCGCAATGCGTGGTCGCCCTGCGCTGGACGCTCAAGGACACCTTGGGCGAGGTACTCGACGAGTTGGACGAGCCCGTTGAATTTCTCCTGGGTGGTCAAGACTTGCTGGCCAAGATCGAAGAAGCCCTGCAAGGCCATGAAGCCGGCGACCGCGTGGAGTTGCACCTGGAGCCCGAGCAAGCGTTTGGCGACTATGACGAGAACCTGGTGTTTCTGGAGCCGCGTGAGCGTTTTCCGGCGGACCTGGAAGAAGGCATGACCTTGGACGGCCACGCCCTGCCCGCCGGCAGCCATGCTGACGCACCGCGCAATGTGATCTACACCGTGACCGACCTTTACCCCGAGCACGTGGTGCTGGACGGCAACCATCCACTGGCTGGCATCGCGATCCGTCTGTCGCTGGTGGTTGAAAGCGTGCGTGAGGCCAGCGAAGAAGAAGTCGGCCAAGGCAGCCTGGGCACAGGCTTTTTCAAGCTCGAGTCGGGTGAATCCTTGCTCAACCCAGCGCCGGGCAAGCAGACCCTGCACTGAAGCGCAGCCTCAGCGCAGGGCCTTCAGTCGCGCATCCAGGCTGGCCTGGCGATTGAGCTCTGCGTACCAAAGCGCATAGCCGGCATCACTGGGGTGCAGGCCATCGGCGGCATGAAAGCGTTCGGGCGCCTGGGCAAAGGGGTCTGACGCCCGCTCGGCAAACACGTTGACGTAGAGGGCGCCAGTTCGCCCAGCCTCTGTGCGAACAAGCGCGTGCAAGTCGCGTGAGCGCCGCGTCATGAGCCAGGACCACGGCGTCCAGAAAAACGGCGCGTTGCCCACATTGCCCATGGGCATGACCAGCACAACAGGCGCCAGACGGCGAGCGGCCAGCAGCGCTTGCCGCACATCGCGGGCCATGCGCGCGTGGCTGGTCAGCCGAATCACATCATTGCCGCCGCCCAACACCAGGATCACATCAAATTCAGCGGGACCCTCACTTTCCAATTGCCGGGCCATCTCGGCAAAGCGCGCGCCATCGCGCGCGCGGTTGACCACTTCCAGGCTGGGATGATCGCGTCCGATCAAGCCCGCCACACTGGCCAGCGGGGAGCTGGCCCCCGTGCCGACAGCCGTGCTGTCTCCCACAATCAGAAGCCGTCCAGCGCGCCCTGCAGAAGGCTCGGCGCCCTGCTGCTCGAATGGCTCACTCTGCGCCGCCAGCAACGCGGCTTGCTGAAGCCGCCATACCGTGCAGCCCGCAGCACTTGCCACCACCGCGCTGACCAGCAGCACCACGCCGACGCCAAAGATGCTCAGGACACCAGCGGGTGAGCGTGATGGCAAGGCAGACAACCGTCTTGAGCGCTTCATCTCGCGAAGGGTGACGCGGTCAATGGCGATTTGCCATGGGCTGCGGACCCGACCTCGGGCCGGCCCAAGGGCCCGGACATGTAGTCGCCGTCCGACACAGCCTCGGCCCTGTGACCGAACCCTCCCGCCCTGGCCATGTCTGAGCATCGCGGCTGAATTGAAAGTTCTTGGATACTTGGTTTCGCGGATGATTGAATCGCCTGCATGGCTTCGACGCAGCCCTACTTGAAAACCGAGGGCCTGATGGCCGAGCGCGTGGCCAGTCTGGACTGGACAGCCACGCCGCTGGGACCTCTTGCGTTCTGGCCCCAGTCTCTGCGCTCCACGGTTGATCTGCTGCTGGGCTCGCGGTTTCCGATGTTCGTGGCCTGGGGATCTGATCTGCAACTGATCTACAACGACGCCTATGGCGAAATCCTGGCGGACAAACATCCTGATGCGCTGGGCCGTCCATTTCGCAAAGTTTGGACAGAGATCTGGAGCGAGATCACGCCGCTCGTGTCACGGGCGCTGGGCGGCGGATCCTTCTACATGGAAAACTTGCCGCTGACGATGCGGCGCACAGGCCAGGACGAGCAGACTTGGTTCACCTTCTCTTATTCCCCGGTGCGGGACGAGTCGGGTTTGGTGGCGGGCATTTACTGCGCCTGCATGGAAACCACGGCGACGGTGCTGGCCGAACACCGCCAACGCGACGAACAACAGCGCCTGCAGCGCCTGTTCCAGCAGGCGCCGGGCTTCATGGCCGTGATGCGCGGGCCCGATCATGTGTTTGAACTCGTCAACGAAGCCTTTGTGCAGCTCACCGGCCAGCGCCAGCCCATCGGCCGCACACTGGCCGATGCCATGCCCGAGGTGGTGGATCAGGGCCTGGTGAAGCTGCTGGACGAGGTGGTGGCCTCAGGCCAGGCGTATGTGGGCCGCTCGGTGCGCCTGCTTTTGAATCGCCAGCCTGGGCACGCGTCAGAAACCTATGTGGACTTTGTCTACCAGCCCCTGGTGGAGGCCAACGGCAGCGTGAGCGGCGTTTTTCTGCAAGGCCAGGAAGTCACGGAGCGACACCGCGCAGAAGAAGCGCTTCAGCTCTTTTTAGACAGCATCCCGGCCCTGGCCTGGACCGCCGCGCCCGACGGGCGGCTCGAACGCATTAACGCCCAATGGACAAGCTACACCGGGCAGGCCATGGAAGACGCGCTGGGCTTTGGCTGGGTGTCGGCCTTGCACCCGGAAGATCGACAGTTGCCGTGGGATTTATGGCAACAAGTGCGCGCCAGCGCACAGCAATGGCAAGGCGAGTACCGACTCAAGAGCAAGGAAGGCGGCTACCGCTGGTTTCTCACGCGCGCCGTCGCACAGCTGGAAGGCCCCGGCCGCGTGCTGCGCTGGTTCGGCACCACCACCGACATTGAAGAGGCCAAGCGCACACAGCAGGCGCTGCGTGATGCAGACCGTCAAAAAGACGACTACCTGGCCACACTGGCGCATGAGCTGCGCAACCCGCTGGCGCCCATCCGCATGGCCGCGCATGTACTGTCTTCGCCTCAGCTGTCGCCGAGCACACTGCAACGCAGCACCGATGTGATCAAACGCCAGGTCAACCACATGGCTCACTTGCTGGACGACCTGCTGGATGTAGCCCGCATCACCAAGCGGCAACTGACGCTCAAGAAAGAACCTGTGCCCCTGGAGCAGCTGGTGGAAACGGCCGTGGAAACCGCGCGCCCCCTGGTGGATGCCAAGGGCCACCAGCTGCGCATTGAGTTGCCAGCGCCGCAGCTGATCTTGGAGGTGGACCCGATGCGCATGGCGCAAGTGATTTCAAACTTGCTGAACAACGCCGCCAAGTACACCGATCCGCAAGGGGAAATCTTGCTGCGTGCGCAGTGCCAATTGCCCAGCGATTGCACGATCGACGTGATCGACAACGGCATTGGCCTGGCGCCAGATGCACAGCAAAAAATCTTTCGAATGTTCGCGCAGGAAGCTTCGGGCGTGGACCGCGCTGAAGGCGGTCTGGGCATCGGCTTGGCGCTGGTGCGCGGCCTGATCGAGCTGCACGGCGGCAGCGTGGAGGCGCACAGCGAAGGACCGGGCCGCGGCAGTCGCTTCACCCTGCGCCTGCCGCAGTCCGTCTGCGCGATGGCCGCTGACGAGGGCCAGCCGCCGCCAGATGCTTCTAGAGCCTGAGCTGGGTCTGCTTACGAAAGAAGGTGTAAGCGTGTTTCTTGAAATCAGGCCTCGCGCCAATACTTTGGTTGGCGCACGAATGCTTTGGCGCAATGCCGTTTATTCAAGAAAGGAACTTCCCTATGACTGCCATGAGAGGACTGTACGGAGATCTCTTCAGCGAGATCAACCGCTTGCAACAAAACTTGGATCAGCTTTTTCGTCCAAGCGGGGCAGCGGGCTTGCGTGCCATGCCCAGGCGCACGTTTCCGGTCATCAATGTAGGCACCACCCCCAGCGCCATTGAGGTGCTGGCGCTGGCGCCAGGCGTTGACCCGCAAGCCATGCAAATCACGGTGGACAAAGGGGTGCTGGTGATTGCCGGCGAACGCAAATCTCAGTTACCGGAGGAAAGCGAAGGCGGGCAAGGAGTCAGCATCTATACGCAAGAGCGTTTTGACGGCAGCTTTCGCCGGGTGATCTCACTGCCCGACGACATTGACGCCAACAAGGTCGAGGCCAGGTACCGCGATGGTTTGCTGCGCGTGCGTGTGGGTAGGCAAGAGGCCTCACGGCCGCGCCGCATTGATGTCAGCTGATGTGTGACCCCCAAAGGAGCTTGATATGAACAACCAATCCAATAGCCCAAACAACCCCAATGGCGCCGGCCAGGCCAGCAGCGAAGCCGGTCGCCAGGCACAACTGAATGAAGCCGCCCTGCGCGCTGAGGGCTCGCAAGGCGGACGCAGCGCAGGCGGCAATGGCCAAGGCGCTTTGTCGCAAGGCGGCCAGCGAGCAACACAAGGCGTTCAAGGCCAGGGCCGCCAGATGCAGGCCGCGCAGCAAGCCACGCCGGTTTTGCCGGCCGTAGACATTTTTGAAGACGCTGCAGGCGTGACCATCATGGCCGACCTGCCCGGTGTGTCGCGGGAACGGCTGGGCGTGCGAATCGACGGCGACAACCTGGTGATTGAAGGCTCTGCCGAGACGGGCCAGATGGACGAGATGGGCGAAACTGGCGAAGAAGACGACGTCGCCTCGTCCGGCGATATGGAGATGATTTACGGCGAAGTCCTGAACCCGCTGTACCGGCGCAGCTTCACGCTCAGCCGCGACCTTGATGCCAGCCGCATCGAGGCCAACCTGAACCACGGCGTGCTCAAGCTGGTGATCCCCAAAGCCGAAGCCGCCAAGCCGCGCCGCATTGACGTGCAAGTCGGCTAAAGAGCGAACAGGCTGGGCCGCGAGGCCCAGCCCGCCGCGGACTTCAGGTGTGCAAAAAGACGCGCGCCTTCTTGGGCGACACCACCAACTTCTCGCCCTCGGCAAAGCCCATCTCGGCAAACAGCTCGGCGGGCATTTGCGCTTCGATCAGCGGGTCATGCCCGTCGGTCTTGACGGCGTCCAGCGGCCAAAGCTCCAGGCGGGCGATGGGCCCGACCACGATGGCGCGTTGTAGCTCGGCCACGATGCCCGTGGCACCTGCTGTGTAACGCTGCACTTCCAGATCATGCGGGCGCACATAGGCAAAAGCCTTGGCGTTTTGCGCGGCCGGGTGCTCAGGCGAGTCAATCGTCACGCCTTCGAGGTGCAAAGAGCCTTCATGCGCGCGGCCGTGGAACAGGTTCACGTCGCCCAAAAAGCCGTACACGAAAGGGCTGGCCGGGTGGTCCCAGACCTGCTGCGGCGTGCCGACTTGCTCGACCTTGCCTCGGTTCATCAGCACCACGCGGTCGGCCACTTCCAGGGCTTCTTCCTGGTCGTGCGTCACAAAAATGCTGGTGACATGCAACTCGTCATGCAGGCGGCGCAACCAGCGGCGCAGCTCTTTGCGCACCTTGGCGTCCAACGCGCCAAAGGGCTCGTCGAGCAGCAAGACTTTGGGCTCGACAGCCAGCGCGCGCGCCAGTGCAATGCGCTGGCGCTGGCCACCTGAGAGCTGGGCGGGGTAGCGGTCCGCCAGCCAGTCGAGCTGCACCAGCTTGAGCAAATCGTGCACCTTGGTTTTGATTTGCGCTTCAGACGGACGCAGGCTGCGCGGCTTGACGCGCAGGCCGAAGGCCACGTTTTCAAACACCGTCATGTGACGGAACAGCGCGTAGTGCTGGAACACAAAGCCGACCTGGCGCTCGCGCACATGCACGTCGGTGGTGTCTTCACCGCTGAACAAAATGCTGCCTTGGTCAGCGGTCTCTAAGCCAGCAATGATGCGCAGCAGCGTGGTCTTGCCGCAGCCGGAAGGGCCGAGCAAGGCGACGAGTTCGCCCGAATCGATGTGCAGGTTGACGTCTTGCAGCGCTCGGAAATCGCCGAACTGCTTGGAAACTTGTTGGATCTCGATGCTCATGTTTGCTTTCAGGCGGCTTCAGGCGGCACTAGGCACAGCCGCGCCCTGCGGTTGTTCAGGCGGCATTTCAGCAATGGCGCGCATTTCGCGCTCATGCTGCCACTCGACCCAGCTCTTGATAGCCAGCGTGACCAAGGCCAGCAATGCCAGCAGCGAAGCCACGGCGAAAGCCGCCACCGATTGGTACTCGTTGTAAAGAATTTCGACGTGCAGCGGCATGGTGTTGGTCTGGCCGCGAATGTGGCCCGACACCACCGACACCGCGCCAAACTCACCCATGGCCCGCGCATTGCACAAGATGACGCCGTAAATCAGGCCCCACTTGATGTTAGGCAGCGTCACGCGCCAAAAAGTTTGCCAGCCTGTGGCACCCAGCACGATGGCGGCCTGCTCTTCTTCATTGCCCTGCGACTGCATCAGCGGAATCAATTCGCGCGCGATGAAGGGAAAGGTCACGAAGACGGTGGCCAAAATAATGCCGGGAACGGCAAAGACGATCTTGATGTCGTTGGCCATGAGCCAGGGGCCAAACCAGCCTTGCGCGCCAAACACCAGCACGTAAATCAGGCCAGCCACCACGGGCGAGACCGAAAACGGCAAGTCCACCAGCGTCGTCAAAAACGACTTACCGCGAAACTCGTACTTGGCAATGCACCAGGCCGCCGCCACGCCAAACACCAGGTTCAGCGGCACGGCGATGGCGGCAGTAATCAAGGTCAGGCGAATGGCAGACCAGGCGTCCGGCTCCTTCAAAGCTTCGGCATACGCGCCCCAGCCTTTGCGCAAAGCCTCCGTGAACACGGCAGCCAGCGGCAAGACCAGGAATAAGAACATGAAGGTCAGCGCCACGCCGATCAGCGTGTAGCGAACCCAAGGCGCTTCAGTGGTGCCCTGCTTCATGCGGCCCCCGTCGATTTACGTTGCCAGGCTTGCAGGCCGTTGATGACCAGCAGCAGCATGAAAGAGATCACCAGCATGACCGAGGCCACCGCCGTGGCGCCGGCAATGTCGTATTGCTCCAGCTTACCGATGATGATGAGGGGCGTGATTTCAGACACCATGGGCATGTTGCCGGCAATGAAAATGACCGAGCCGTATTCACCGATGGCGCGGGCAAAAGCCATGGCAAAGCCGGTCAAGAGCGCCGGGCCAATAGCCGGCAAGATCACGCGAGAAAACGTTTGCCAGCGGTTGGCGCCTAAGCACATGGCGGCTTCTTCAAGTTCTTTTTCGGTGTCTTCCAGCACCGGCTGCACCGTGCGCACCACAAAAGGCAGGCCGATGAAGATCAGCGCAATCAAAACACCGTTGGGGTTGAAGGCCAGTTGAATCCCGAAAGGCTCAAAGAACTGACCCACCCAGCCATTGCCCGCGAGCAGCGCAGACAGCGCAATGCCGGCCACAGCGGTCGGCAAGGCAAAAGGCAGGTCCACCAAAGCATCAACAAACTTTTTGCCGGGGAATTTGTAGCGCACCAGCACCCAAGCCACCAGCAAGCCAAACACCACATTGACCAGCGCAGCCAAAAAGGACGCACCGAAGGTCAAACGGTATGAAGCCATCACGCGCGGAGCGGTGACGGCTTCCCAGAACTGAGGCCAGGTCAGGGTGAAGGTCTTGAAGGCCAGGGCCGACAAGGGGATCAACACCACCAAACTGAGGTACAGGACCGTGTAGCCCAGCGTCACATTGAAGCCGGGCAGCACTTTCTTTGACGTCATGGGCTTATTTGCCCGCGGTGTAAAGCTTGTCGAACTGGCCGCCGTCGTTGAAGTGGACCTTCTGTGCTTCGCCCATGGAGCCGAAGTACTCATTCACCGTGAAGAGCTTGAGCGGCTTGAAGGCTGCAGCGTATTTCTTGAGCACGGCTTCGTTGCGCGGACGGATGTTGTGCTTGGCAGCAATCTCCTGGCCTTCAGGCGAGTAGATGAAGTCGAGGTAAGCCTTGGCTTCAGCGGCGGTGCCTTTTTTAGCCACGGTGCGCTCAATGATGGCGACTGGGTTTTCAGCCACGATGCTGGCCGAGGGGTGAATGGCATCCACGCGACCAGCGCCGAATTCCTTGTCCACCGACACGACTTCAGATTCAAAAGTCACCAGCACGTCTCCGATGTTGCGTTGCAAGAACACGCCCGTGGCATCACGACCGCCGCGTGCCAGCACCGGCACGTTTTTATAGAACTTGCTGACGAACTCGGCAGCCTGCGCGTCAGTGCCGCCTTTGCTGCGCACATAGCCCCAAGCCGCCAGGTAAGCCATGCGGCCGTTGCCGCCGGTCTTGGGGTTGACCACGATGACCTGAACGCCAGGCTTGATCAGGTCATCCCAGTCTTTGATATTTTTCGGATTGCCATTGCGCACCAGGAACAGCATGGTCGAAGACGTAGGCGACGCGTTGTTCGGGAACTTCTTGGTCCAGTCTTTGGCGACCAAACCTTTTTCAGCCAAAAAGTCCACGTCGGTGGTGGTGTTCATGGTCACCACGTCGGCTTCCAGGCCGTCAGCCACGGCACGCGCCTGCGCGCTGGAGCCAGCGTGCGACTGATCGACCTTGATGTCTTTGCCGGTGGTCTTTTTGTAGTTGGCAATGAAGGCGGTGTTCAGGTCTTTGTAGAACTCGCGGGCCACGTCATAAGAGACATTGAGCAGCGAAGTCTGGGCGCTGGCCCAGGAAGAAGCGGTCAGGGCGAGCACGGCGACAGCGTGGCGGATCTGGAAAGTCATGCGAGTCCTTGGGAAAAGTTCGATCGGCTGAATTGGGGGAGTTCAGCGATTAAGGTGAATTCGGGCTGTGGATTCTGGCGTATGCGCGGTGCATAACCAACAACTTAATTCAAGTTTTCTTATTCGATTTTACGAATAAAGACTTGCCATATTTAAAGGGATCACCGCCGGCGCGGCCTTGGGGTATGCCACCAACTCACGGGACAGCCAGGCGTCGATGAGCGCCGGCTGCGTGAGGGTTTTGATGTGTTGGTAGGCCACTTCAGCCTCTGGGAAACGCCGCCGCAGAAAATTAAGCCACTGCTTTAGCCGGCCTGCCTGTGAGCGCACATCCAGCCGCTCGCACACCAGCGCCCAGAAGCTGGCGACGTGCGGCAGGAGCGTGGGCCAGTCCAGCGGCGCCGGTGCAGCGCCGCGGCCAGGACCCGCCGCGTGCTGGATCGCCCAGGCCAGGCCCGGGTCAGCCACGGCGCCCCGCCCGATCATCACCACATCGCAGCCGCTCACCACCTGGCAGCGCTGCGCATCAGCCAGGTTCCAGATTTCGCCGTTCGCAATCACCGGCAAGGCCACGTGCTGACGCAAGTCGGCAATGCGTTCCCAGTACGCGGGCGGGCGGTAGCCATCGGCCTTGGTGCGGGCGTGCACCACCAGCTCGCTGGCGCCTGCTGCGTCAATGGCTTGGGCACAAGCCTCGGCCAGCGTGTCGTCGTGGTAGCCCAGGCGCATCTTGGCGGACACCGGCACATGCGCGGGCACAGCGCGGCGCACGGCTTCAACGATGCGGCCCACGGCGTCCGGGTCTTTGAGCAAAGCCGCGCCGCCACCATGGCGGTTGACGATTTGCGCCGGGCAGCCGAAGTTCAGGTCAATTCCGGCCGAGCCCATGGCAGCCAGGCGCGCTGCGTTGTCGGCCATGCAAGCCGGGTCAGAGCCGAGAAGCTGCGCGCGCACCGGCACGCCTGCCGGCGTGCGGCTGCCGTGCAAAAGCTCAGGCACCACGCGAATGAACACGCGCTCGGGCAGCAACTGGTCGGTGATGCGGATGAACTCGGACACGCAGCGGTCCACACCGCCCACGCGGGTCAGGATGTCGCGCAGCACGAAGTCCAGCAGGCCCTCCATGGGCGCAAGAATGACTTTCACTGAATCAGATGCCGCTCAACACCGAATCCATCGCCGCGATGATCTCGTGGGACCTCTCACGGACAGAGGCGATCTGGGTTTTAAGCAATCGCTTGTCCAGCGGTGCAGCTTCGAAAGGGATCAGCATCAATGGCCTGCCCTGTACAGAGATGAGCGGACACAGTCGCTGAGGCAAGTCTTGGGCCGAGAGCATTGTGGTTGCCAGTGGGATCACCATGCGGGTGGCTAAACTGCTGAGCAAGTCGCTTTGCACGTCAAGCACGTACGGATATACGTCGCGCATGCGCGGACTCGGGTTTTCATAAACGTCAAACTGCATGAAGGCGTTACCAGACGCGCATGTCGTCGCACCACAGCCCATGCGTTTCAAAACGCTGGTTCTGTTCTGCAATCCAGTCGCTGTGTGCTTGCTCGAATTGCGCTTTGCGTTGCGCCAATGTCTGGATGCCGCTGGCCGCCTGCAACTCTGAAAACTGCTTGGCCGACAAAATGACAGTGTCAATGCGCCCGTCTTTTTCCACGAAGACAGGCCCAGTCTTGGCCTGCGCGCAGACGGCGCCAAATCGGTTTTTGGCTTGGGTGGCTGTGACTTGCATGAGATCTCCAAAAGAGCTTGATGGCTATTTTAGCCAAGGCCTTGAGGTTCGGCCGGCCAGTCCGCGTTTCAGGCCGCCTGCTGCCCGCTACGCCCGCGCAGGCGCAGCCACAGCGTCCAGAGCAGCAAGGCCAAAGCGCCGGCGATCAGCCCCGCCGCGGCGTCAGATAGCAGTGGCGTGATGGCGGCCAGCACCGGGCCACCCAAGTCTTGGGACAGCGCCGTTGCGCGTTCAACAAGCGCATGCAGCCAAGGCAGCCCATGCGTCAAAATGCCGCCGCCCACCAAAAACATGGCGGCCGTGCCGGCGACGGACAGGCCTTTCATGAGCCAGGGCGCTGCGGCCAGGATGGCAGAACCCAGTTGTCGCATCAAACGCGGCCACACGCTTTCACCTGGCCGGCGGTAAAGGTAAAGCCCGGCATCGTCCAGCTTGACGATGCCAGCCACCAATCCATAAACGCCCAGCGTCATCAGCGCCGCAATGCCGGCCAGCACCGCGACTTGCGTGGCAAAGGGACTGGCTTGCACCGTGCCCAACGTGATGGCCACGATCTCGGCCGACAAGATGAAGTCGGTGCGGATCGCCCCCTTGATGCGGTCTTTTTCAAGCGCCGCCAGGTCAACGGAAGGATCGAGCAGAGCAGCGCGCAAGCGGGCTTCTTCAGCTGCGCGCTCGGCCGGGCTGTGCAAATAGCGATGCGCCAGCTTTTCAAAGCCTTCAAAGCACAAGAACACGCCGCCGGCCATGAGCAAGGGCGTGACCGCCCACGGCGCGACGCTGCTGATGAACAGCGCGGCTGGCACCAGGATCAGCTTGTTGATCACCGAGCCTTTGAACACCGCCCAGACCACGGGCAGTTCGCGGTCGGCATGCACGCCTGAGACTTGTTGCGCGTTGAGCGCCAAATCGTCACCCAGCACGCCCGCCGTCTTTTTGGCCGCGACCTTGGTCAGCACCGAGACATCGTCCAGCAGCGTGGCGATGTCGTCGATCAAGGCGAGAAGGCTGCTGGCCATAGGTGTGCTTTCGGGTGTTTAGCCCAGCGCGCGCTTGAGCCGGATTTCTTCGAGCTTGATGGTGCCGATGGGCACGGTTTTGAGCGTGGTCATTTCGCGCTTGAAGCCGGCGTGTTCAAAAAAGCGCATGGCGCGCTCATTGCGGACGGGCACCCACAGGCTGACGTTGGTGCAGCCTTCTTCTTTCAGGCCGTCGTTGGTGGCGTCCCACAGCGCCAGGCCTGCGCCCTGGCCCCATTCGGCTGGTGAGACGTACAGGGCCCAGATCTCGCCCATGGTCGAAGGCGTGCCCTTGTCGCGCGAGCGGTCAAAACCGACGAAGCCGACGATCTCGTCGTCCTTGGTGACCACATGCACCTGGGGTTCGCTGTATTCAATGGCTTCGCGCCAGTGGGCTTGCCGCTTTTCGACGGAAGGTGCGTTCAACTGGTCGTCTGGCACCAGGCCTTTGTAGGCAGCTTGGGCAGAGGCAACATGAATCTGGGCAATGGCTTTGGCATCGCGAACGGTAGCGGGGCGAACTTGGTAACTGGACATTTGAAAAGAAAGAGCGTGAGGCGCTGTGGTGCCCGTGGGCGTGGAAGAAAGAGCGAGATTGTCGCCGCAATCGCCTGTGCACAGCCAGCTCAGGCCTGCCAGCAATGTTCAGCTCGGCAGCAGGTTAAATTAAGGCATGTCCGTCTCTGTGCCTCTGTCCCCGCCATCTTGCAGCAGCACCGCTGCGCCGCGCAAGGTGACGGTCGAATTGCAAAGCCCAGGCGATGCGGCTTGCGCTCACTTTCACGCCGCCACCGACCAAACCGTGCTGCACTCTGCGGCCAGCGCAGGCCATGTGCTGCCGAGTTCTTGCCGCAACGGCAGTTGCCGGGCCTGCATCAGCCAGTTGCACAGCGGGCAGGTGACTTACCGCATTGAATGGCCGGGCCTGCTGGCAGAGGAAAAAGCCGCAGGACTGTTTTTGCCATGCGCGGCTTATCCGCTCACGGACTTGGTGATGCGAGTGGGCGCGGGCGACAGCTAGCCACATCACCGTCCGAGGGCGAGCGGGCGATGGGCCTGCTAATCTTCCGTCCATGTTTTTGAATCCTGCTCGCGCCCACAAGCTGCCCGCACTCCGCCGCCTGCTTGCCGCACTTTTACTCAGCACAGCCCTCCCGCTGGTGGCTCAGGCCCAGTCTTCAACGCAGACGCTGCCGCGCTTTGAAGACAGCATCGCCCAGCGCACACTGGCTTGTACGGCCTGCCATGGCGCCCAAGGCCGCGCCGCGCCTGACGGCTATTACCCGCGCCTGGCCGGCAAGCCCGCTGCCTACCTTTACAACCAGCTGCTGCACTTTCGCGAAGGCCGGCGCCATTACGGCCTGATGACGCAAATGGTGGACCCGCTGACCGACGCCTACCTGCTGGAAATCGCGCAGTACTTTGCCGACCTGAAAGTGCCCTACCCCGCCCCGCAGCCTGCACCAACTGGCAGTGTCGGCAGTGCCGCGCTGCTGGCCGAAGGCCAGCGCCTGGTGCAAGAAGGCGACGCCCAGCGCGGCGTGCCCGCCTGCGTGCAGTGCCACGGCCAGCGCATGACCGGCGTGATGCCGCAAGTGCCGGGCTTGCTGGGCCTGCCGCGCGACTATGTGAACGCGCAGCTGGGCGCATGGAAGGCCGGCAAGCGCCGCGCCCACGCACCTGACTGCATGGCCGAGGTGGTGAATCGGCTGAGCACCAACGACATCCAGGCCGTGTCCACTTGGCTGGCCGCGCAGCCTGTGCCCGCGCAAAGCGAGCCGGCGCCAGCGTCAGGCCGCGCGCAGTACGCCGCCAAGGTGGCGATAGTCGCGCCCGCTTGCGGCAGTGCTGTGTTGCCAACGCCCACCGGACCAAAGCCATGAAGCGTTTCACAACTTCTCAATGGTTCAAGGCCGTGGCCGGCTTGGCTTTGCTGGCCTTGATCACCGTGGCCGCCTGGCTTCTGCGCGAAGCCGTGTTGCCACCCAAGGCCCTGGAGCCGTCCTCGGCACTGGCGATGGATTCAGCCCAACGCGCCGAGTTGAATGCACGCGGCGCTTACCTGATGCGTGCAGGCAACTGCATGGCTTGCCATAGCGCACGCGGTGGCAAGCCTTTTGCGGGTGGCCGCGGCATAGACACGCCCTTTGGCACTGTGTATGCGAGCAACCTCACACCCGACAAAGGCACGGGTCTGGGCGACTGGTCCAGCAGCGACTTCTGGCGGGCGCTGCACCACGGCCAGTCGAAAAACGGCCGCCTGCTCTACCCCGCTTTTCCGTACACCAACTACACCCAAGTCACGCGGGCTGACGCCGACGCGATGTTTGCTTATCTGCAAAGCCTGGAGGCCGTGACCGCGCCGACACCCGCGCACACGCTGTCCTGGCCTTTCAACACGCAAGCTGCGTTGAGTGCCTGGCGCGCGCTGTATTTCAGCCCCGGCGTGTTTGTGCCCGAGCCGGCGCAAAGCCCGGAATGGAACCGCGGCGCCTACCTGGTGCAAGGCCTAGGGCATTGCGCGGCCTGTCATTCGGCGCGTGACGCGCTGGGTGGCAGCCGCCCGCTGGATTTGGCCGGTGGCTTGATTCCGATGCAGAACTGGTATGCGCCTTCGCTCTCATCAAACGCTGAAGCCGGCGTGGCCGACTGGCCTCTTGCCGACATCGTGGCCCTGCTCAAGACGGGCAGTACGCCACGCGCTTCAGTGCTAGGCCCCATGGCCGAGGTGGTGCTGCACAGCACGCAGCACATGCGCGATGAGGACTTGCGAGCCATGGCCGTGTTCTTGAAAGCGCTGCCGCCCACCCAGGAAAGCGAGCCCGAGTTGACGGCCGCCTCACGCGGCGGCGCCAAGCCGCTGGCGCTGGCCACGTCGGCATCAGCCCGCGCAGGCGGCAAAATTTATGAGGCCAACTGCGCCCAATGCCACGGCGAGCAGGGCCAAGGCGTGGCGGGCGCTTACCCGGCGCTGGCCGGCAACCGCGCCGTCACATTGAGCTCGCCGGCCAATCTGGTGCAGATCGTCTTGAATGGCGGCTACGCCCCGGCCACAGCGGGCAATCCGCGCCCTTATGGCATGCCGCCGTTTTTGCTGATGCTCAATGACAACGAGACCGCGCAACTGCTGACCTTCTTGCGCAGCGCCTGGGGAAATTCGGCGGGGGAAGTTTCGGCACTTGACGTGAATCGCGCGCGCAACTTGCCGCAGTAAATCGCGACGCAGGTCAACGAGCAGGCGCGGCGGGCACCAAGCGATCCCGCTGCGCCAGCTCAGGAAACCAGCGCAGCCAGGCAAGTGCCACCAGCAGCGTGCCCACGCCACCCAGGAGCACCGAGCCGACGGGACCCAGCAACGCCGCCGTGGCGCCCGACTCAAACTCGCCCAGCTGGTTGGACGCGCCAATGAAGATCGAATTGACGGCGCTCACCCGCCCGCGCATGTCGTCGGGCGTTTCCATCTGCACCAAGGTCTGGCGCACCACCACGCTCACCATGTCGGCTGCCCCTGAGACAGCCAGCGCCGCCAAAGAAAGCACAAAGCTGGTGGACCAGCCAAACACCATCATGCACAGGCCGTAGACCGCCACCGCCGCCAGCATGCGCTTGCCCACTTGGCGCTCCAGCGGCCAGCGCGTGAGCACGGCCGACATCAGCAGCGCGCCGGCAGCAGGCGCGGCGCGCAGCAGGCCCAGCCCCCAGGGGCCGACCATCAAAATATCTTTGGCAAAGAGCGGCAGCAAGGCCGTGGCACCGCCCAGCAATACGGCAAAAAGATCGAGCGATACCGCGCCCAGCAGCGCCTTGCGCCGCCACACAAAGGTGGCGCCCGCTAGAACTGAGGCCAAGGTGACCGACGCCGCAGGCGGCGCCACATGCGCGTAGCGCACACCGGCCACCAGCCAGCAGGCCAGCAAGAAAAGCACGGCCGCTGTGGCGTAAACAGCCGTGGCGCCGGCCACAAAAATCAAGCCACCCAAGGCCGGCCCGCCAATGACCGAGGCCTGCATGCCAGCCGAGCTGAAAGCCATGGCGCGGGGCAACATGGCAGGCGGCACCAGCACCGGCGTGAGCGCCTGCTGCGCCGGCATTTGAAAAGACCGCGCTGCGCCCAGCACCACTGACAAGCCCAGCAACAGCTCGCGCGATGCCCATCGCGCTCCGCCTGAAGCGCCCAAACCTTCAGTGGCTGCGACCAATACCAAGGCGACGACGGCTTGCGTTAAAAAACAGGCCGCGACAATGCGGCCGCGGTGTACGCGGTCAGCCACATGCCCGGCCAGGAGCGTGAGCAGCAAGGCCGGCACAAACTGAAAAAGGCCGACAAGCCCCAAGTCCCAGGCGCTGCCGGTGAGCTCGTACATCTGCCAGCCGACGGCCACCATCAGCATCTGGTTGCCGGTGGTGCCTGCCAGGCGCGCAAACCACATGCGCATGAAGTCACGCTGGCGCGTGAGGTCGGAAAAAGTAGGCAGTAAATGAGAGCTGGACATGGGCCGCAAAGCTTAACGCAGCCTCGTCCTTGCCCCGATAATCAAAGCTTGGCTGCCAACGGGCGGCTTTACATACATGGAGAAAAGCATGGCAAAAGGTATGGGATCGCAAAAGATGGTCAAGAAGCCAAAGAAGGACACCGCGCCGCCCAAGCCCGTGTCGCCTGACGCGGTGCGCCCGTCCGTCGTCACGGTGGTGCCGGTGCGTGGCAAGCTGAAGAACAAATAAGGTCCCGCCCTGCCCGTGACTGCGCCTGAACACACGCCTATGGGCGACACACCGCCAGCGCCCAAGGCGCAGCAGGGCAATCCCTTGCACGGCCTCACCCTGGAGGCCATCGTGGTGGCGCTGCATGCGCACTACGGCTGGGAGGGCCTGGGCGAACGCATTGCCATCCGCTGCTTTTTAAGCGAGCCCAGCGTGGCGTCGAGCCTGAAGTTCTTGCGCAAAACGCCCTGGGCGCGCGAGAAGGTCGAAAGCCTGTACCTTTTCATGCTGCGTGAAGAGCGGCGGGCGAAATCTCCGCTGAGACGCTGAGGCGCTGAACACCACTTCACGCCTTTGCCATGGGCCACAGCTGCCAAGTCGACCTCTTTGCTCCCAGACATCATTTACCTTGACGACGACCTGCTGGTGCTGGACAAGCCCAGCGGCTTGCTGGCCGTGCCAGGGCGCGGCCCGGACAAGCAAGATTGCCTGAGCGCCCGCGTTCAGGCTACTCACCCAGAAGCGCTGGTGGTGCACCGGCTGGACCAGCCGACCTCTGGTTTGATGGTGATGGCCCGCCACCCCGAGGCACAGCGCCGCCTCAGCGAAGCCTTTGCGCTCCGGCAGGTGCACAAGCAATACACCGCCGTCGTGAGTGGCCAGCTTGCAGCGCCTCAAACTGATGACGGCTGGGGCTTGATTGACCTGCCGATTGCCGCGGACTGGCCGCGCCGGCCGCTGCGGGTGATTGATGCGGCAGGCAAGCCAAGCCAGACACGCTGGCGCTTGGATGGGCTTGATGAGGGCGCGCTGAGCAGTCGTTTGCTGCTGGAGCCCTTGACGGGTCGCACGCATCAGTTGCGGGTGCATTTGGCCGCTATCGGGCATCCGATTCTGGGAGATGCCCTGTATGCCGATGCGTCGGTTTGTGCACGGGCTGAGCGGCTGCTTTTGCATGCGTCCTGGCTGAGGTTTGCGCATCCGATGACCGGTGAGGTGCTGGAGTTTTCTAGCCCTGCGCCGTTTTAAGGCTGGAGCCGGGGTCGGACCGGGGCCGGGGAGCAGCGGAAGGCCGTGGCGGCGGCGTCCTCATGCTGGGGTACCAGAAATCGGCCGCCACCGCCAGCGTGATTTTTTGTGGCGGCGTTTGCCTGAGGAATTGCGCGCTGCGATCACTGTGCCCTTCGTCGGCTCAACCACGGCGCCGCAGGGCACGCTGCTGGCGCAGTGCAACCTGGTTGTTGCGGCCTGAGCCTGACGGCCCCTATCATCTTCAGATGAACACGCAACACCTCACCATCCTCACCGGTCATTCACGCGGCATGGGTCTAGCCATGGCCGAACAACTGCTGGCGCCCGGCCACACGCTGCTGTGCATTTCGCGCCACGTCAACGCTGAACTGGCCGCCAAAGCCCAGGCACTGGGCGCACCGCTGGTGCAGTGGACGGGCGATTTGGCGCTGGGTGCCGCTGTGGCGCGCCGGCTCAAGGACTGGCTGCAAACTCAGGACGGCTCTGCTTTTTCCACGGCCACGCTGATCAACAACGCGGCCGTCATTCCCCACATCGCACCACTGGCCGCGAGTGACCTGGATGACCTGGGCCAAGCGCTGCGCATCGGGCTGGAGGCGCCCATGCAACTGTGCAGCGCGTTTTTGGCAGCGACTCAGAGCTGGCCCAGCCAACGCCGCGTGCTCAACATTTCGTCAGGACTGGGTCGGAGGGCGATGGCCTCGCAAGCCGCTTACTGCGCGGCCAAGGCCGGCATCGACCACTTCACGCGCTGCCTGGCGCTCGAACAAGCTTTGCTGGCCAATGGCGCGCGCGTCTGCTCGCTGGCGCCGGGCGTGATCGACACCGACATGCAATTGCAATTGCGCAGCGGCGACGACGCTTTGTTCCCCGACCGAGCAGGTTTTGCGGGTTTGCATGCCAACGGGCAACTGAGCTCGCCGGCTGATGCAGCGCGGCGTGTGCTGGCTTATCTGGCTCGGCCGGATTTTGGCGAGCAGCCGGTGGCTGACGTGCGGGGCTGACTCAAGGCCTAGACCTCAGTCGCGCACCACCAGCACCGGCAGGTGCGCGTGCGACAGCACTTGCGATGTCACGCTGCCCAGCATGAGTTTTTGCAGGCCGCGCCTGCCGTGGGAGCCCATCACGATGAGGTCGGCGCCCAGGTTGGCCGCGCTCTCCAGGATGCCCTTGTAAACCGAATGCCCTTCAACCACGGCGGTCGTGACTTCAAGCCCAGCGGCCTCGAATGCTTCACGCGCCACGCGGAGAGCCTCATTGCCTTCAGCGGTGGCGGCAGCCAGATATTCAGCCTGGCCGTAGGCAAAGTCAGTGCCCACACCGGTGAAGGCATAGGGGTCGATGACGTAGATCACGCTGACCTTGCTTTTGAAGGCCTGGGCCAGGCCGATGGCCTTGGCGATGGCGCGGTGCGCGTTGTCGGAGCCGTCTGCAGGAACCAGGATGTGATTGAACATGAGACGCCTCCATTGATTGAATTCAAGCCTCGATCTTCACGCCCTTCCAGAAGGCGACATGGCCTTTGATGTCTTCGGCCTCCGGCTTGGGGTCCGGGTAGTACCAAGCCGCGTCGGTGTTCATCTCGCCATTGACAAGCAAGGAGTAGTAGCTCGCCTGTCCTTTCCAGCTGCACATGGTGTGGTGGTTGCTGAAGGTGATGAACTCCCGTTTGAGAGAGTCTGCCGGAAAATAGTGGTTTCCTTCGAGCACAACAGTTTCGGGACTGTCGGCAATGACGGCGTTGTTCCAGATGGCTTTCATGGGGTTCCTTGAATTCTTTGACTTCGCTGATTCAGACGCCGCCCTGCGGATGCGTGGGATCTATCCACAACACGGTCTGCGGCTTTTCTACGGGTTCGATATCGAGGTTGACGGCGACTGCCTCGCCATCGCTGCGGCAGAGCACGCATTCGAGCGGCTCGTCAGGGCTGGCGTTGATCTCCTGGTGCGGCACAAAGGGCGGCACATAAATGAAGTCGCCCGGCCCGGCTTCGGCGGTGAATTCCAGATTCTCACCCCAGCGCATGCGGGCCTTGCCGCGAATGACGTAAATCACGCTTTCGAGTGGGCCGTGGTGATGTGCACCCGTCTTGGCACCCGCATGAATGGTCACGGTGCCGGCCCAGAGTTTTTGCGCGCCCACGCGGGCGAAGTTGATGGCGGCCTGCCGGTCCATGCCGGGCGTTTGCGCGGTGTTGCCGTCAAGTTGGTGGCTACCGATCACGCGCACGCCGTCGTTTTGCCAGCGCGCTGGGGCGGGATCATGCGAATGGGAATGCGGGTGCGCATGTGGGTGAGCATGCGGGTGCGAGTGGTCGTGCGTCGTGTCGTTGGGCATGGCTGTCTTTCGAGGGAATCCTGATGGAGCGCTGACGCTTGCGGGCGACACGGTTAGTATCGCCACCGCGCTGAACCTTTGGCAGCACTTGCATCGTAATTTACCCGTAGTCCTGCACCCAATTCCATGTTTCCCTGACCCTATGACAGCGTCCGACACCTTCTCAGCACTGGGCTGCTTTGCCCTGCTGGACGACCAGCAAGCCGGGCATGCCGCCTCGCGGCTGTACACAGGGCATGTCGCAACGCTGAGCATCGCGGGCGCAGCCGACCTTGACCCAGCGCTTGAGCAAATGCAGGCTGCCTTGGCGCGCGGCTGGCATGCCGTGAGTTTGCTGAGCTTTGAGATGGGCTGTGAGCTGCATGGCCTGGCACCCAAGCCAGCGGTGCAGCCAAGCCAGATCTTGCTGTTCGAAAACTGCCAACGATTGACGCCCGCTGAAGTCAACTCCTGGCTGGCAGCCAAGGCCGATGCAACTCAAGAGCAAGAGCAATCCCACGCCTTCGCTGGCGCAGGCCATGCAGGCATCACAGGCGTGAATTCACGCGTCAGCCAGCCAGACTTTGAAGCGGCCATGGCGCAACTGCACCGCTACATCGAAGCCGGTGACTGCTACCAGGTCAACTACACCTACCAGCTGCACTTTCAGGCCTACGGCTCGCCGCTGGCGCTGTACCGCCGCTTGCGCGCGCGTCAGCCCGTGCCCTTCGGCGCATTGATAGGCCTGCCCGACGGCCGCGCCGTGCTGTCGCTGTCGCCTGAACTTTTTGTACGGCACACCGAAGGCCGGCTGGAAGCACGCCCAATGAAAGGCACGGCGCCCGCCAGTACGCCGCCCACTGAAGCCGAAGACAAGCGCCTTGCAGCCGCACTGGCCAGCGACCCCAAGAACCGCGCCGAGAACGTGATGATCGTGGACCTGCTGCGTAACGACTTGGGGCGCGTGGCCGAACCCGGCAGCGTGAGCGTGCCGCAGCGTTTTGAAGTGGCGCGCTTTGGCCAGGTGTTGCAGATGACGTCCACGGTGCAGGCCCGTTTGCGACCCGACGCGACCTTGGCCGAGTTGCTGCGCGCTGTGTTCCCCTGCGGCTCCATCGTCGGTGCACCCAAGCGCAGGGCCTTGCAGATCATCCGTGAGCTGGAGCCTGATGCGCGCGGCTTGTACACCGGCGCGATTGGGTGGTTCGAGCCTTCAACTTCGACCAGGCCCATCGCAGACTTTTGCCTGAGCGTGCCGATCCGCACCCTTGTGCTGGAGCCGCCGCAGGGCAAACCAGGCAAGCCAGGCAGCGCCTTGCGCGCCGGGCAGATGGGCGTGGGCGCAGGCATCGTGCATGACAGCCGAGCGTCTGATGAATGGGAAGAGTGCGCACTGAAGGCCCGCTTCTTGACCGGCCTTATGCCCGACTTCGAGCTGTTTGAAACCATGCACGCCAGTCGGGCAGAAGGTTGTCGCCATTTGCCAAGACATTTGGCTCGCATGGAAGCCTCAGCCCGGTATTTCGGCTTTGCGTGGGACGAGGCCGCAGTGCGCGAAGCGTTGCATGCAGCTTGCGCCGCCATGCCCGCCAACCAACCGCATCGCCTGCGCCTGGCGCTCAAGCCTGACGGCGCATGCAGCCTGCAAACCGCGCCGCTGCAAGTCCTCAAAGGGCCGGTCTACTTTTTACTGGCCGACGAAACCACCGAGTCCAGCGACATTTTCTTGGCGCACAAGACTACGCTGCGCGCCCGTTACGACGCCGCCTGGAAAAACGCCGAGGCAGCCGGCGCTTTTGACCAGCTGTTCTTCAACGCTAAAGGCGAATTGACTGAAGGCGGCCGCAGCAATGTCTTCGTCAAGCTGGCCGGCCGCTGGTACACACCGCCACTGGCCAGCGGCGTGTTGCCCGGCGTCATGCGCGCCGTGCTGCTGGACGACCCGGCCTGGGCCGCCAGTGAGCGCCGTTTAAGCCGCAGCGACCTGCTGGCCGCTGAGGAAGTGGTGCTGTGCAACGCGCTCAGGGGCGCGATGCCCGCCAGCGTGTTGAGTGACTGATTACTTGTAACGCTCGCGCGCCAGCGCCGCGCCCTTGGCCAGCGCGTCCAGCTTGGCCATGGCCACCTCGCGGCTCATGGGTGCCAAGCCGCAGTTGGTGCAAGGCAGGATGCGATTCTTTGGCACGTACTTCATCGCTTCACCGATGGTGTCGGCCACCTGCTCAGGCGTCTCAATCACGTCGCTGGCCACGTCAATCACGCCGACCATCACGTCTTTGCCTTCCAGCAGCGCCATCAAATGTGGCGGCACGTGCGAGTGGAAGCACTCCAGGCTGACCTGCTGAATGCTGCTCTTGGCCAGCGCCGGAAAGATGGCTTCGTACTGACGCCATTCTTCGCCCAGCGTCGCTTTCCAGTCGGTGTTGGCCTTGATGCCGTAGCCGTAGCAAATGTGCACGGCGGTCGTGCAGGTCAGGCCGCGCGCAGCCACTTCCAGGGCTTTGACGCCCCAGTCGGCTGCGTCTTTCATGTAGACGTTGAAAGCGGGCTCGTCGAACTGGATGATGTCCACGCCGTCAGCCTGCAAGGCCAGGGCTTCCTGGTTCAGCAGCTCGGCAAATGCCATGGCCATCTTGATCTTGTCGCCGTAAAAACGGTCGGCCACGGTGTCCACAATCGTCAGCGGGCCGGGCAACGTGAACTTGATTTTTTTGTTGGTGTGGGCACGCAACAGCTTGGCTTCAGCAGCATGCACGCGGCCTTTCAGGCGCAGCTCGGCAATCACCTGCGGCACCATCGCGTCATAGCGGTTGTCGCGAATGCCCATCTTGACTTTGTGCTCGAAGTCGATGCCTTCGACCTGCTCCAAAAAGCCGTGCACAAAGTGCTGGCGCGACTGCTCGCCGTCGCCGATCACGTCCAGGCCTGCGTCTTCTTGCGCCTTGATCCACAACAAGGTGGCGTCGGCCTTGGCTTGCTGCAATTCAGCGCCTTCGGCTTTCCATTGCGGCCAGAGTTTTTCGGTCTCGGACAGCCAGGCGGGCTTGGGCAGGCTGCCGGCAATGGTGGCGCTGAAAAGTGTGCTCATTTGGGAAGTCTCCGGGTTTCTATTGGATGGAGCCGCGCGTTTGCGGCGAGCCGACACTATAGCGGGGCACGGCCAAGACGGGCGACGCTTTCAAAGGCTGTTCCAATAGACGCTTTCCCCAGCCTCACAGAAGACCGCCCATGGCACTCAAAGCCACCATTTACAAAGCCACCTTGCAAATCGCCGACATGGACCGCGGCGTGTACGCCGACCATTCCGTGGTGATTG
>CAZNQE010000024.1:0-32226 GCA_964575005.1 uncultured Polaromonas sp.
CCACGCAGCCGCCCACGCCAATCAGCACGCCTTTTTTCTTGAGGTGCTTGATGCGGCCCAAGTCGCTGAAGACTTTCTCTTGCGCCTTTTCGCGCACTGAGCAGGTGTTGAACAAGATCAGGTCAGCTTGCTCGACGTCTTGCGTTGGCTCGTAGCCTTCGGCGGCATGCAGCACGTCGCTCATCTTGTCGGAGTCGTACTCGTTCATCTGGCAACCGAAGGTTTTGATGAAGACTTTTTTGCTCATGGCAGGGGCGCAAAGAGCGCAGTGCAGCGGTTCATGGTGTGTGTCCAGAGGCTGTGGATGGGAAGGCTGAGCTGCCGTGCAGGCAGCCCATAAGTATAAAAGCGCCAAAGAAAAAGCCCCGGCGCCGGGGGCGTCGAGGCTTTGAATTTGGTGGTGATAGGTGGACTTGAACCACCGACATCAGCATTATGAATGCTGCGCTCTAACCAACTGAGCTATATCACCGCGCGGTCAAGATTATAGCCGCATCAAAAGCAGGCTTTGAGCTGCGGCATGTTTTTAGCGGTGCTTAAAGACCGGCTTTCGCTTTTCCAGGAAAGCGGCCATGCCCTCTTTTTTGTCAGCCGTGGCGAACATCGCATGGAACAACCGGCGTTCAAACAGGATGCCGTCAGACAAACCGCTTTCAAATGCGCGGTTCACGGCTTCCTTGGTCGCCATCACGCTGAGTTGGCCGTAATCGCAGATCATCAGGGCGGCGCCCAGGGCTTCGTCCATGAGCTTGTCGTAAGGCACCACGCGGCTCACCAGCCCGGCGCGCTCGGCTTCAGTGGCGTCCATCATGCGGCCGGTCAGCGCCATGTCCATGGCCTTGGCTTTTCCCACGGCGCGCGGCAGGCGCTGCGTGCCGCCCGCGCCCGCAATGATGCCTAGCTTGATCTCCGGCTGGCCAAAGCGGGCGTTGTCTGCGGCAATGATGAAGTCGCACATCATGGCCAACTCGCAGCCGCCGCCCAGGGCAAAGCCGCTGACCGCCGCAATCACGGGCTTGCGCACGCGGCGAATGGTTTCCCAGTTGCGGCTGATGAGCTCCTGGCCATAGGCGTCGGCAAATTCGAGCGGGGCCATGACGCTGATGTCGGCACCGGCCGCAAAGGCTTTTTCGCTGCCGGTCAGCACAATGCAGCCGATCTTGGGGTCTGCGTCAAAGGCCAGCAAGGCCGCGCCCAGCTCGTCCATCAGTCCATCGTTCAAAGCGTTCATGGCCTTGGGACGGTTCAGCGTGATGATGCCGACCTGGCGGCTTTCAGGGCCTTGGGTGCTGACGAGGATGTTGGCGTAGTCCATTGAAGATCTCCCTTGTTTTTTGGTTTTGATTCAGTGCGTGTTCTGTGAGCCGTCCAGCCAGCGGTCGATCGCGCTGGCGTCTTTTGCCGCCAGGCGCCAGGTGTTCACCTCGGCAGGCAGGCTGAGCGGCAATTGCAGCAAGCGCTTGTCGCGTGCCACCAAGGCTTGTACACGGGTGGCCTTGCCAGCGTAAAACAGCAGGTCGTCCAGTTTGTTGAGCCGCCATGCAGGGCCTGTGGCGGCCTTGCTGCGCGCGCCAGCCAAGGGCGCGACACCCAGCCACTCGTCGCCTGCGGCCAGGCCCGCTGCGTGCGCGGCGCCGCCGTTCAGTACGGCTTTGATGGTCACATTGCCGCCGGCTTCGCTCACGCGCAAGCCCAGGCGCTGGGCCAGCTGAGCGGGGTCTTCATGGACCGCCACGCCATGCTGTTCAAGCAAGGCTTTCAAGGGCAATTCGCCTCGGCCATGTACCCAGGCGGCCAATTCATTGGCGAAGTCTTTGCCGCTGACAGCTTGCAGTTCAGCGGCAAAGTCGGCTTCACTCATGGGGCCGCCATTGCCATCCTTGCCGTCCTTTCCGCCAGAGACACAGCGCGCCCACAGGCCGCGCATCACGGCGTCCAGGTTTGAAGCGCTTGAAGTGGTCCCGGCAGCACGCAAGCTCAGGTCAAAGCACAAAGCCACCAGCGCACCCTTGGTGTAGTAACTCACCGTGCTGTTGGGCGTGTTTTCGTCCTGCCGGTAGTACTTCACCCAGGCGTCAAAACTGGCTTCGGCCACCGCCTGCACATGGCGGCCAGGCGTTTGCATCACCTGGTTGATGGTCTTGTTCAAAAGCTTCAGGTAGCCCGCGTTGTCCAGCAGGCCACAGCGGCGCAGCAGCAGGTCGTCGTAGTAGCTGGTAAAGCCTTCAAAGAACCACAGCAGCTCGGTGTAGTTTTCTCGCGTGTAGTCGTAGCGCGAAAATTCGGCCGGCCGCAGGCGCTTGATGTTCCAGGTGTGAAAGTACTCGTGGCTGATCAGGCCGCGCAGCGTGGTGTAGCCCTCGGACACTTTTTTCTCGCCCCGGCGCGGCAGATCGCGCCGGTTGCAGATCAGCGCGGTCGAGTTGCGGTGCTCCAGCCCGCCGTAGCCGTCGTCCACCGCGTTGAGCATGAAGACGTAGTTGTTGAAGGGCGGCTTCTGCTTGCCATGCCAAAAGCGAATCTGCGCTTCGCAAATTTTCTTGGTGTCGGCCAGCAGCTGCTCGCCGTCAAAACTGGGCGCGGCGCCGGCCACCACAAAGCGGTGCGGCACGCCGCAGGCTTCAAAGCGGCCGCTCCAGAACTCACCCATTTCCACCGGGCAGTCCACCAGTTCGTCGTAGTTTTGCGCCCGGTAAGTGCCAAAGCCGCGCTTGTCGATTTGCTGCGCGGTCAGACCCGTGGCCAGCGACCAGCCCTCTCCCGACTTGGGCGCGATGACTTCAAGCCCATGCGCCGAATCTTCCTGGCCACCTACGCGCAAGCACAGGCTGGTGCCATTGAAAAACCCGCGCACATCGTCCAGCGTGGCGGTGCGCACAGAGGCGTCTTTGGCGTACACCTCGTAGCTCAGAACCAGCGGCTTGGCTGGTGCGCAGCGCAGCGTCCAGCTGCATTTGTCCAGTTGCGTCACGTGCCCGGCGGGCAGGGCGCGCGTGCCTTGCTTTGCCGTCAGGTTTTGCAGATGGCCAGAAAATTCACGAACCAGATAGCTGCCCGGAATCCACACCGGAAGCGACACCTTTTGCAAGGCGGCTGGCTGGTCCACGGTGAGCGTGACCTTGAACAGGTGCGCCGCGTGATCGCTGACTTCGACGCGGTAGTGAACCGGAAATGGGCTGGAGGACGCGGATGCTTTGGCGTTTTTCGAGCGGGAGGTGGCCATCTGGGACTCTGGCCTTTAAGGCGTCTTGCTCAGGTTCTGCTCGACCTGCGGCGCCGTCAGCGCACCTGCAACCCGCGAGCCGTCGGCAAAAATCAAGGTGGGTGTGCCGTTGATGCGGTACTTGCGGCCGAATTCGAGGTTGCGAGCGATGGCGGCGGTGTCACAGTTGGCGTTGGGCAAGTTTTTCCCTGTCACCATCATGTCTGACCACGCCTTGGCTTTGTCAGCCGCGCACCAGACGTTCTTGGACTTTTCAGCCGAGTCGGCGCTCAGGATGGGCAGCAGGAACAAATGAATGGTCACGTCATTGACCTGTTGCAGGTCGCGCTCAAAGCGTTTGCAGTAACCGCAGTTGGGGTCTTCAAAGACGGCCAACTTGCGCTTGCCATTGCCACGCACGATGGTCACGGCGTCCTTGATCGGCAAGCTGTCAAAAGCCACGCGATTGAGCTTTTCGGTACGCTCCTCAGTCAGGTTGCGGCGCGCCTTTGCATCGATCAGGCTGCCTTGCAGCAAAAAGCTGCCCGTGGAATCGGTGTAAAAAATCTCGTTGCCATTGACCCGCACTTCAAACAGGCCCGCCATAGGCGTTTTTTGCACTTCGTCGATGGCCGGCAGCGAAGGCAGGCGTTCGCTCAGGTTTTTGCGAATGGTCGCTTCTAGCGCCTGTGCAGGCAGCGCCAGGAAAGCGGTGAGGGCCAAGGCCATTGGCAGTGTGGCGCTGACCTTGGCCAGCGTGCGCTTCATCAAAATTTTCATCAGCTTGCTTTCGCGTTGGCTTGGGTCGTTAGGTCGTGTGATCAGCTTCGTGTCTTGGGCTTTGCGTCCCGTCAGCCTGTTGCCCGGCGCGTGAGCCAGGCCTTGAGCGGGCCGCTTCTGGCCACGCCCTTCATGCCCCAGTTGCGCAAGGCTTGCATGCGCGTGTCTGGTTGCGCAAAAAGACTGTGCAAGCCGTCTGTCATTGCAGCCATGGCCAGCACATCGCCCTTGCGTGCGCGCTCGTAGCGGCGCAGCAGTTTTTCATCGCCCAGGCTGCGAAAGTATTCGCGCGCCTTGATCACCGCGGCCAGCTCGCGCACATCGCCCAGTCCCAGGTTCAAGCCTTGGCCGGCCAGCGGATGCACCGTGTGCGCAGCGTCGCCTGCCAGTGCCCAGCCCGGCCCCACCCAGCGCTCGGCGCTGGACAAGGCCAGTGGCCAGGTGGCGGCTGTGCTGTCCAGGCTCAAGTTGCCGGCTTCGCCGCCGCAGACGGCTTGCACGGCGGCGGCCAGTTCATCGGGCGGCAGCTGGGCCAGTTGCTCGGCTTTGGCGGTGCCCACGGACCAGACCAGCGCGAAGCTGCTGCCGGCTTCGCCACCCAAGGGCAGCAGCGCCAGTACTTCGCCGTTTTCAAACCATTGGCGTGCCACACCGCCGTGCGGCCTGTCTGACAGCAAGCGCGCTGCGACGGCTTTCTGGTCGTAAGGCTTCACCGTCCAGGCCGCGCCCAAGGCCTGGCGGCTGCTGCTTTTCTGGCCTTCGCAAATCACGGTCAGCTTGGCGGGCGCTTGGGCTGCGTCGGCTACGCGCTGGACTTCGGGCGCGAATTTCAGCGCTTGATCCAAGGTGTTTTCAAGGGCGGGTACGTCCACGATCCACGCCAGGTCAGAAGCGCCGTCTGAGTGCAGGCCGCCAAAGTCCAGGCGACCGCCGCTGTCGCCCCACACGCGCATGGCGCGCACGGTCGTGGCCGATGCAGGCTCGGGCCAGGCGCGCACGTCTTCGAGCAAGGCGCGGGAGGCGGCGTTCAAGGCATAGGCGCGCACATCTTCCTGTGGCTTGGCCGAAGCCGAGAGGGCGGGGCGGCCCACCAGCGCCACACGCAGGCGCTCACGCGCCAGCAGCAGCGCCAAAGTGCGGCCCACAATGCCGTCGCCGCGAATGCACACATCAAAATTCTTGGGCATTCGCCATTCTAGGAGGCGAGGACGCAGTCACCAGCCCTTTGGCTTTGTTACACCTGCCTGGCAGCCAGGGCTTGCCCGGCCCGCGCCCGCAGGCTGCGTGACAGCCACACACCCAGCCCAAAGATCACGGCCCCGCCGCAGGCGATCACGCGGCCTGAGCCGATCCAATGGCTGAGGCTGGCGGCTGCCACCACGCCAATGGCCTGACCCAGAAACAAAAACGCTGCGAAAAGCGACACCGCTGTGCCGCGTGCCGCTGGCGCCATTTGGGTTGCCTGGGCCTGCATCGTGTTGTGAAACATGAAAAACCAGAACCCGGCCGCCAAGCTGCCGACTGCCGTCAAAGGCCACCAGGTCGCCAGGCCCAGCAGCGCGAACGAGACGGCCATGCCCGCACCGCCCGCCATGGCCAGACGAGCTTCCCCCAGCCTGCGAATCAAGGCTTTGGCGCTGGCCATGTAGAACATGCCGCCCAGGCCAAACAGCGCGGCCACCGCACCCGCGTGCGACAGCGACAGCCCCAGTTCATGGTGAAGGTGCGAGGCCACGATGGCCAGCACACCAAAGGCCGCCGCGCCTTCAATGCAGGCCGTCAGCAGCACCTGAGCCGACCATCGGTTGCTGAGCATGGCCCATGCCTGCCCGACGAAGCCCGTGGGTCCGCCGGTCGTTTCTGCCCGCGCAGAGGGCGCTTGCTTGCGCATGTCACTCAGCAGCAAAAAGCCGACCGCTGTGAACAGCACCGCGAGCAAGGCAAACGCCCAGCGCCAGCCCAAGGTGTCGGCCATCAGCCCGCCCAGCAATTGCCCACCCACCAGGCCCAGCGTGGTGCCCAGCCCTACGCGCGCCAGCGTTTCCTGGCGCTGCGAATAGGGCACCGTGTCACCAATCCAGGCCATGGCCATGGGAATGATGGCTGCCGCGCATAAGGCCGCCAACACCCGGCCAGCCAGCAACGCGTCGAGGCTGCCAGCCAGCGCCGAGGCCATGCTGCCCAAGCTGCAACCCAGCGTGGCCAGCACCACGATGCGGAACTTGCCAAAGCGGTCACCCAGCGGGCCGTAAATCAGTTGGGAAAGGCCATAGACGACCGCGAAGAAGGAAACGACCTGCGCGGCCTGCGCCATGCTCACGCCGAACTCGCGCGACAACTCGGGCAGCATCGCGTCGCACACGCGCTGCGTGGCCATGCTGCTGAACGTAGCCATGGACAGCAACAAGACGGAACGCTGGACGGATGCGGGAAGGGCGGCCGGCGTGGCCACGGGAGCAAGGGGCATGAAGTGCTTTGAAGTGGAGCGCCATTTTAGAAAGCGTGGAACGCGGATCGCCGCGCAGGGTGTGCCTGTTTTTTGAGCAATCTCTGCCGCCCCAAGGCTGGCGCGGCTTGCCAGACTTGTCCGCCGGCTTATCCACAGCCTAGGGCACAGAGGGCGGGGACAAGATAGCCACCTCACTAGCCACCTCACACGATTTGAGTTGCCAAGGTCTCAATTCCAATCTGTCCTTGTTTTGAGGTCAGATTGGATGGCGTTAAAAAGAATTAATATTATTCAGTCAACTTAAACTAAGGTGTGTATTCAAAGTTTCGCTCTGAGACACTGAGGCTGCAACCCGTCTCAGGCTCGCTCGGCGCATGGCCTTTAAACCCTTATATCGAGGAGGTGTCTTCATGTGCAACGCCTGTGACGCGAAATTCATGCAGTTCATGCGTGCCTACGGAGGCGCAGGCCGCCGCGACGCGCTCCGGCGTATTGGCTCCGGGCTGCTCTTCAGCGGTCTTCCCGGACTGGGTCGCGCAGCCGCGCAGCGCCCGGTCGCAGCGGACTTAGGGGAAACCGCAGACACCATCTTTTTGTCGAGCAGCATCCACACAATGGACGCCAGAAGACCCCGGGCCCACGCGATCGCGGTGCGAGCTGGGCGCATCGTCGCCGTAGGCAGAAGGTCTGCAGTGCTTGGGCTCAAGGGGCCAAGCACCCGCGTGGTGGATTTGGGTGACCTGACGATCCTGCCGGGGTTTGTCGACCCTCACATGCATTCCAACTTCAGCGGCTTGCGTCCCTGGCTGGATGTAGGACCGTTCTCGACGCGCGACATGGACGAGACGCGGGCCAAGATTGCCAATGCTGCCGCAGCGGCACAACCCGGACAGTGGGTGCAGTGCAAGATGCTCGACCCTTCGATCATGATGGGCAAGCCTTTCAGTCGAGCCGACCTCGACATCATTTCGCCGAAGGTGCCTGTATTTGTCCTGGAGTCCAACGGGCATGTGGCCTACGTAAACTCCCCGGCTCTTGCGCTGGCCCAGGTCACTCGAGATCTGCCCGATCCCCCGCAATCGCGTTACGTGCGCGACCAGAACGGCGAACTCACCGGCCGCCTTGAGGAGCCCGGCGCTTTCCAGCCGTTCATCTCAGTGATGACTTCTCCCACCGCCAGCCAGTTGGTGGAATTTCTGCGGGCTGACATTGACGATGCCGCCTCGAAGGGCTGCACGGCCTTGCATGACTGCGGCATCGGCGGGCTGTTTGCCGAAGGAGACATCGCGCTGATCGACGCGGTCATGAAGGGCGATCCGGGCGTGCGATACGCCGGAATGCTTGTCTCGACGCACTTCAGTAAATGGAAGGAGATGGGCCTGCGGCCGGGGGTGCGGTCCGGGCGCTTCAGCCTGAATGGCATCAAGGCTTGGTCGGACGGATCCAACCAAGGCGGGACGGGCTACATGCGCCAGCCTTATCTCGGCTCCACCAATCGGGGAGCGCTGAACTACACACCCGAGGAAATTCAGGCCGTCATGCAGGAAGCCCATGATTCCGGCTGGCAACTGGGGGTACACGCCAACGGCGACGGCGCTATTGACGTGGTGCTTGACGCTTTTGCTCGGGTCACGGGGCAGGCGGGCGGACACAAGTTGCGCCACCGGATTGAGCATTGCAGCATCCTGCATGACGACCAGATCACCCGTATGAAGAAGCTGGGAATCTCCCCGTCTTTTCTGATCGGCCATGTGCATTTCTGGGGACGAGCATTTCAGGATCGCCTGCTGGGACCAGCCCGGGCGAATCGGCTGGATCCCTGCAAATCAGCGCTAGCTGGCGGATTGCGAATTTCGCTGCACTCGGACTACAACGTCACACCAATTGATCCCTTGCGCTGCATTCAAAACGCGGTCGTTCGCGACATGAACGAAGGCGGTGGCATCCTCAATCCCGCCGAGCGAATCAGTCCTTTGCAGGCCATCCGCGCCATGACGCTCGATGCAGCTTGGCAGTGCCATCTCGACGCTGTGTGCGGCAGCCTAGAAGTCGGAAAGGCCGCCGACTTGGTGGTGCTGGAGAAGGACCCCGCGACCGTGCAAGCCTCGGATATTCAAGCAATCAAGATTCATTCCACCTGGCTAGACGGCGAGAAACGCTTTTCGGCTTGAGGGCGGTCGGCTTCTGCCGCGGGCGCTGTGAACCATTTCTCTGGCGGCACCACCTTGGGTGCGGCAGGATCGCTGAAATACTGCGGTGACATGATCTGCACCCCGTACTCATTAAAGACGTCCTGGATATTGGCATGGAGGCAGCTCAGCAACTCGGCGCGCGGCCTCGGCTCAGAGGGGATGGCCTGGCACACAAGTCGGTATTGGGGATACCAGTCGCTGAGAGCAGTCTGGAACACCTTGGGCTCGGGGTGGATGAGGACGCCGACAGTACGTCGAGCCGCCTCTTCGAGCATGGCATGCACTTGCCTCCATGGCGTGTCATAGCCGATCGTCACGACGGTGTCCAGCACGAAGCCGGGCCCGGGGACGCTTCGTGAATAGTTCTTGGTGGTCTCGCTAAGTACGCTGGCGTTGGCCAATGTCAGTTCTTCCCCCATGCCGGTACGCATGCGCGTGGCGAACATGCCCAACTCAGTGACGGTCCCCTCGTGTTCACCGATGCGAACATACTCGCCCTTACGAAATACACGGCCATAGGTCAGGATGAGGCCGCTCGCTGCCTGCCCTACCAAGTTAGACGAGCCCAGGGAGATCATGAGGCCCACCAGAACCGACAGACCTTTGAACGCGTCGGTGTGCGCTCCCGGCAGGTAGGGGTAAGCCATGGCAAGGGCAAACAGCCAAAGTGCCGCCTTGGCGATACGTCTTGTGGGTTCCGCCACATCTTGATCAATCCAGCTGACCTTGATCGCTCCACTGCGGATTCGATGGAACAGGCCATCCACCAGGCGGCCACCCGAATGTGCGAGATAAAAAATGATCAAGGCCGTGAAAATTCCGGGGATGGTTCTGGCCACGGCAGTGCCAATTTGAACGAATATTCCCCACAGAAAGTCGTTGAGGAGCTCGCCCCACGCTCGCGTGAACGGAAAACTGCTTAGGACGAAACTCAGCCATTCGTAGGCCAGCAAGAGCAACACGAGCTGTAAGAAGGCGTTCAGTGCGCTATCAACAAAGGTGGCGAGGCGTTTTTGATGAAACAGCATGACACCCGCCAACTGCAGGGTCGCCGTACGACGTTCCGCCAGGGCCATTAGTTTGCCTGCCAGTGCTTGGCGGACTCGTGCCAGACCCCAGGCCAGAAGCACGAACCCCGCAGTCGCTGTGCCTGCTTTGAGGAGCGACCGCAGCATGCTTTGCAGGTTCCTGCTTTCGTGGCTTTCAGCAATCGCCAACTCGAGCATGGCGGTGGTGCGCTTGGACAGGGCCGCGAAGGTTTCATCCTCCAGCCTGTTTGCGTCAGCCGGTGTCAGGAAGAAGGTCGTGGCGCCGTCGATTTGCACGAGGAAGATTTCTCCTTCCGACTTGAGTCCGACTTTGTGCGGACCCGGCAGGTCCAGCTGATCGCGCAAGCGTGCTTCGGCGCGACGCGCGCGGTCGGCTGCCGACACGCCGGACAGCGTGCTCCTGAATGTGACGATGTCGCGGTTGATGAAGCTGACCGATGCTTCCTGGGCAGCGGTGGTGTCGCTGCCGAGTGTGGCTGGCGCGGCCAGAGCCAGGCCACTCCAGAACAGGCAGGCCACGCTGGCCAAGCACAGGCGAGCCAAGAATAAGCAGGTCCGGACATGAAGCGTGGGGTGCATGGGCCAGGATGGAATAGGTTAGTAAGTGCGATGGTCAGCCACGGGATGCGGCGCAGCCACGTCGGGAGGCCAGAAAAAACTCATGGGGCAACTGCGCACGCGATGCCTGATGGCTTTGCGGATCTGCAACCGGTCAACCCCGCTGATGTTGTGCGCGCGCAGGGCAAGCCGAAATGCCAAGTAGTAGCTCACGCCCACATTGAGTGCACCCATGACGACGAGGCCAGCAACGCACCACCAAAATTCTTGCAAGGAGAAGATGGACGTTCCCATGCTGCCCAGGGCCGCTGCCAGTTGCCCCGTCGATAAGGTCACGTGGCGCACTTCGAGCCCCAGACCAAAAAATCCGCATATGGCGGGAACCAGCCCCAGCATCAGCCCCAGCGAGACGTTGGCCACAATCCCGGCAATGTTCTTGCGCATGAACGTGGCCCATCGGTCGGCTCGCTCCGGACCCAGCTGTGTGGTGATGCGTGGGTTGTATCTGATCGCAGATTCAAGGCGATGCAGTACAAACCAGTTTTCCGCCCAGCCCGCAATGATGCTCGAGGTAAACAGCAGCACGCCTGTCAGCGCAGCAAACAAGGCGGTAGGCCCTAGCAGGGTGAGGTCGTGCAGAACATGTTCGGCCGTGGCCGTGTTGATCATCGGCTTTCCGCTAAACCCCGACAATGCCGCGCTGATTAGCAACACGCACGGGATGACCAAAGCCAGATTGCCAAGGATGGCTGCCATCTGGGAACGAGTCAGGTGCGCTACTTCGTCCACGAAGCGCTCAACAGCGCCGGGGTGATCGAAGTCCTTGAGTTTTGCCGCCATGGCTGGCGCTGTCATGGCGGGCTGCTTCGTCGCCACCGTCCAGTGCAGCATCTGTACGAGCAAAAAGCTCAGTGCATAGTTCAGGCCCGCAAAGAGGCCGCCCCAGAACGCCGAAAAGCCCGCCGACAGGATCAAGAACTTCACCAGTGTGGTGAGGGACATCACGGCGCCACCACCGGCCGCTTGACGGAGCATGGCGCGGTATTCCGCAAGCGTACGGGTGATGTAGTGTTCGCCTGTCTCGGAGCTGCGCTCGGCCACCTTGGTGGCCAGCATGGACGAATTTTCATTGATGAGGCTGCGAATGCTGCGCCGCTCTTGCCCCACGGATACGAAGTGGGCCCAGCCTCGCGGTTTGGACGTGCCGGTCGGGCGCAAAAAGGCAGTTGAGCAGGGCATGGATGCGCAGCACGCGGGCGCGCAATTGACGCAACTGGAAGACCAGGCCTACGGAAATTCCGTATTCGTCGAGGTGGGCATACACCGACGCCGCAGCTTGTTTGCAAGCGTCGAGCTGGCTTAGAAAGTGATCCCTTTCCCTCTCGCAAGCGTCGCCGTGCTGGTCGCCGCTGATCATTAGCGCACGATGCAGCGCGTCGAAATCTGCCGCCAGCGTATGAAAGGGTTCGGCTTCGCGGGCGGCGGCGCTCATGCGCAGGCGCAGCTCGGGTGTGAAACCGGAGGCGCGGATTTGGCTTGTGCAAAACGAGATGGCTTGGGCAACGGCGCCGCGCCATGGCGCCATCAAGGATTGCGAGCCGCGTAGTTCGGGCACTGGGGCGGGCGCTTGCAGCAGGTCCGCAAGTCTGGCGAGCGAGGCCGGATCGAGAGCCGTTAGCCAGTCGGAGTCAAAGGGATGCGAAAAAACCAGCGAAAAGAGCGTGGAGGCGTCCGTTGTTTCCGGCGTGGCCGGTAGTAGTTTCAGTCCCAGGCGGGTCGAGAATTCATTAACGAAACCCGCCCGCGAAGCAAACCCATGGTCAGCCAGGAGGGCCGTGACATCGACTGTGTCGAGCAGGGCGCCCCACCAGCGCTGCATAAGTGCTCGGGTCTGTGGGCGTTGGGCGAGCGCGTCAAGGAACAAGCCGATACGTGAAAGGGATGTGTCGACCGAGGTGCAATCGCCGCGCACCCAAGCTGCCCATCGTATGAGCCAAAGGTGGCGCTGCACGCTGGCGGCCTCGGGGTCCAGCGAGTCAAGCAGGGTGGAAAGGTCTAGGGATGCCATGTCCGTCCGCAATCCTTAAACAGTCGCATGGTTGGGTTTATGAGAAAGAGCACCTTGAAGGGGGCTGTCGTCATTAGTTCTTTGATTAACTATAGCCTCAGCTCTTTAGGTTATATGTAGGTTTTTAGTTCGTATTTCTAGGGTCGTTGGGACCAACTTCGCCGGGGAGAGTCTGGCTCTGTCAACTAGGGTTTACGCGCATGACTGGGTTATGCTCGAACAACCTTGCGTGTCAGGATGGTGTGAGGCGTGGGCCGGGGCTGGGTCGAAAAGGCCCCGGCTTTGTTGATCAATGTGAGGTTTTCTGGGTGATGTATGAAAGTTAAGACTCGTCTGGTGTTGGGCGGCTTGATGTCCTTCAGCGGACTGCTGATCGTCGCGCTGCTGGCGCTGGTGCTCGAAAAATCGGCATTGTTTGAAGAGCGCAAGCTCAAAACGCGTCATCTGGTGGAAACCGCCCACACCCTGGTCCTGCACTACCAAAGCCTTGCGCAGGCCGGCACCTTAAGCACCGCCGATGCCCAGGCCGCAGCGATGCAAGCGATCAAGGGCTTGCGTTACGAGCAAAAAGAATATTTCTGGATTCACGACCTGAGCGCGCCGGTGCCGCGCATGGTGATGCATGCGACGGTTCCTGCCCTCGATGGCAAAGTCCTTGACGCCGCCAGCTTCAATGGCGCGACCACCCTGCAGGCCGGCGTTGACGGCGATGTCGAGCGCACCGACGGGAAAATGAACCTGTTCGTCGCTTTCAACAAGGTGGTGGGCAAAGCCGGCCACGGCTTCGTTACCTACAACTGGCCCAAGCCCAAGGCCGGTGGTGGCACGACCGAGGAACTCTACGAAAAACTCTCCTACGTGAAGAAGGTGAACGGCTGGGACTGGGTGTTGGGTTCAGGCATTTACATTGATGACTTGGCGGCCCGCTTCTGGCGCCTGGCAGCGCAGTTCGGCGCTGTTGTGGCTGCCGTCATGGCGACCCTTGCGCTGGTCATCCGCTGGCAGGTGGTGAGCATCACCCGCCCCCTGGAAGCGCTGCGCGCCGCGGTGGTGTCAGTGGAAGACAGTTCGGACTTTTCGCGCCGTGTGGACATTCAAGCCCAGGACGAAGTGGGCCAGACGGCCATGGCTTTCAACCAGCTCATGAGCGCCCAGCAGGTTGCGATTGACGAGGTCAATGCCGTGGTGAGTGCCATCGCGGACGGCGACTTCAGCCAGCGCGTGCGTGCCGACCTCAAGGGCGACCTGGGCATCATGAAGACGGCGGTGAATGCCAGCGCGCAGAGCGTGGATGAGACCACCAAGGCCTTGCAAGAGGTGATGAAAGCGCTTTACAACGGCGTTTTCAGCCAGCGCATGTCCAGCACGGTCAAGGGTGAGTTGCGCGCCGACGTGGACAGCGCCATGCAGGCCATGCAGAGCCTGCTTGACGATGTGGGCCGCGTTATGAATGCCATGGCCCAGGGCGACCTGCGCGGGCGCATCACTGCCGAAGGCCGGGGCGACCTGGCGCGACTCAAAGGCCACGTCAACGACTCGCTGGACGCCATGAGCCGGACTTTGCAGGTCATCAACAGCAACACCCGCCAAGTGGCGGCAGCCGCCAACCAGACCAGCAACGCGATCAGTCAGATCAGCGATGGCGCGCAACACCAGACCCACGCCATCGGCAAGCTCGCCAGTGCCGTGCGCGAAACCGCCAGCTCGGTCGGCGATGTCTCGCGCAACACCGAAACCGCTACCGCTCGCTCGCGCGAATCCATGGAAATCGTGCGCCTGGGCCGCGACAAAATGGCCACCATGGTTGCCGTGGTCAACGGCATCGCCGACAACTCAGAGAAGATCAACAAAATCACCGAAGTGATTGACAGCATTGCCAACAAGACTAATTTGCTCTCGCTGAACGCGGCCATCGAAGCTGCCCGCGCGGGCGAGCACGGCAAGGGTTTTTCCGTCGTTGCCGAAGAAGTTGGCAAGCTGGCCGCCAGCAGCGCGGAGAGCACCCGGGAAATTTCGGCACTGGTTCAGCAAGCCGTGACCGAGGCTCGCCGTGCCGTCGAGACTGTGCGCGAAGTCAGCCGCGACATGGAACAGATCGAACTTGGCGCGCAGGACGCGGCCGGCATGATGCAGCGCATTTCGGCAGCCCTCGAGCAGCAAAGCGCCGCGGTGCAGGAAATCAACACCAGCATGGGCAACCTGAACCAGATCGCCGAGTCCAACGCGTCGGCCAGCGAGGAAATAACCGCCACCGTGATTGAACTCTCCAAGATCGCCGAGGGCACCCGGCGCGAAGTGGATAAGTTCACGGTCTAAGGCCAACTGGACGGAGGTGATGAAGGCCCGCTTGCGGGAATTTTGTCGCCTACATAAGTGGCTGAGCATTCGGTTGCGCAGAGTGCGTAAGGACGCAGCCGTGGACCTGCGCAGCAGGGACTCGCTGATAAGTACAATCGGCAGCTCCCACTCCAGGTCAAATTCAGGCCAAAAAAGCGCGGCCCTCGGGCGCTTTTTTCCGAACCCGTCAAGCTTTTGCAGGCGTGTCTCCGACGCTTCCACCACGCCGGTATTCGGCTTGACGGTGCTATTGGGTTATCGATTTCTAAGGATATTTTCATGAGTTTGAAATGCGGCATCGTGGGCTTGCCCAACGTTGGCAAGTCCACCCTGTTCAACGCGCTGACCAAGGCCGGCATTGCGGCTGAAAACTACCCGTTTTGCACCATCGAGCCCAACACGGGCGTGGTCGAAGTGCCGGATGCGCGCTTGCAGCAGTTGGCCGAGATCATTACGCCCGAGCGCATCGTGCCGGCGATTGTGGAGTTTGTGGACATTGCCGGCCTGGTGGCTGGCGCCAGCACGGGCGAGGGCCTGGGCAACAAGTTTTTGGCGCACATCCGCGAGACCGACGCCATCGTCAACGTGGTGCGCTGCTTTGAAGACGACAACGTGATCCACGTCGCCAACAAAGTGGACCCGATTGCCGACATCGAAGTCATCCAGACTGAGCTGTGCCTGGCCGACTTGGCTGCTGTTGAAAAAGCCCTGCACCGTGTGACCAAGCTGGCCCGCTCGGGTGACAAAGAAGCCGTCAAGCAGGTCGCCATTCTGGAAAAGTGCCAGACCGCGCTGAACGACACGCAGCCGGTGCGCACCATTGACTTCAGCAAGGAAGAGCGGGCGCAGCTTCACCAGTTCTTCCTGATCACCGCCAAGCCGGCTATGTTTGTGGCCAACGTGTCCGAAGACGGCTTCGAGAACAACCCTTTCCTCGACCGCCTCAAGGCCTTTGCCGCCAAGCAGAACGCGCCGGTGGTGGCCATTTGCGCCAAGATCGAGGCCGAGCTGTCCGAGATGGAAGACGCCGACCGCCTGGAGTTCTTGAAAGAGCTGGGCCAGGACGAGCCCGGCCTGAACCGCCTGATCCGCGCCGCCTACACCCTGCTGGGCTTGCAAACTTACTTCACGGCTGGCGTGAAAGAAGTGCGCGCCTGGACCATTCACGTGGGCGACACCGGCCCGCAGGCCGCTGGCGTGATTCACACCGACTTTGAAAAAGGCTACATCCGCGCCCAGACGATTTCCTTTGACGACTTCATCACCTTCAAGGGTGAGCAAGGCGCCAAAGACGCTGGCAAGATGCGCGCCGAGGGCAAGGACTACGTCGTCAAGGATGGCGACGTGATGAACTTCTTGTTCAGTTCTTGAACGCTGCCATGACGAACGCTGGCGAGCCCATCCGACTCGCCAAGCGCGTGGCCGAATTGCGCCAATGCTCGCGCCGTGAGGCCGAGCAATACATCGAAGGCGGCTGGGTCACGGTCAATGGCCAGGTGGTGGAAGAGCCTCAAGCCCGCGTGTCCAACGAAGAGGTTCGCATCAGTGCGGATGCCAACTTGATGGCACTCACGCCAGTCACGTTTTTGCTGAACAAACCGGCGGGTGTGGCTGCTGGCCTGGGCGCTCTGCAAGGCGCGCCTGATGCGGCTTCATTCCTGACTGCCGCAAATCATTTCGAGCAAGATCGCTCTGGCTTGCGTCTGCTCAAGAAGCATTTGTCGGGCCTTGAATTGATGACGCCGCTCGCCCCAAAGGCCAGCGGCCTCGTTGTCTTCACGCAGGACTTTCGCATCGGCCGCAAGCTGAGCGAAGACGCCAGCGAGATGGAGCATGAGGTGCTGGTTGAAGTCAGTGGCGACATCCGCCCCGGCGGCTTGGAGCGATTAAACCGGATTGACCACGGCCTGACCTACAACGGCCGCTTGCTCGGCCCGGCCAAGGTCAGCTGGCAAAGTGAAAAGCGATTGCGCTTTGCACTCAAGGGCGAGCAGCCGGGGCAGATTGCTTATTTTTGCGACGCGGTGGGTTTGCAGATTGAGGCCATGAAGCGCATTCGCATCGGCCGCGTGGCCATGAGCAGCTTGCCCGTGGGGCAGTGGCGCTACCTGCTGCCGCAAGAAAAGTTCTAAAACGGCCAACCGCCGGGAAACGCCCACACCAGCCCGCCCGTCATCAGCACGTAGCGGGCAAACTTGCCAATCGCCATGTAGGCCACGCAAGGCCAAAAAGGCAGTTTGAGCCAGCCCGCCACCGCGCACAGCGGGTCGCCCACGGCGGGCAGCCATGCCAGCAGGCAGGCTTTGGGCCCCAGCTTTTCAAGCCACTGCAAAGCGCGCGTGTGCTGCGACGACTTTGAGTAGCGGTCTGCCACCTTGTGCGCGCCATAGCCCAGCCACCAGTCCAGTGCGCCGCCCAGTGTGTTGCCCACGGTGGCGACCAAAATCGCAGGCCAGAAAAGCGCTGGGTTGAGCTTGACCAAGCCGAACACCACCGGCTCCGAGCCCATGGGCAAGAGCGTGGCCGAGATGAAGGACACCACGAACACCGTGCTCAGGCCGTACTCGGGCAGCGCGAGCAAGGTGATGAGTTGATTAAGCCAGGCTTGCATGAGGTGGCGAGTATAGAAAAGACGAGTGGAAAGACGCGTGAGTCGCCCCGAAGACTTCGCGGATGGTGTGCTGAATTTTTGGGCAGATACAATGGCCCTCCCGCCTCTCGCCTCCTCCCCTCCCCAGTCTTTTCCATGCACATCGGCCCTTACGCTTTGGCGAATCGCGTGTTCGTCGCGCCCATGGCCGGCGTCACAGACCGCCCGTTCAGGCAGCTGTGCAAAAAGTTGGGCGCTGCCTACGCAGTGAGCGAAATGGTCACCTCGCGGCGCGACTTGTGGCACACGCTCAAGACCTCCCGCCGTGCCAACCATGACGGCGAAGTCGAGCCGATTGCCGTGCAGATTGCCGGCACCGACGCGCCCATGATGGCCGAGGCCGCCGCCTACAACTTGCAGCGCGGCGCGCAAATCATCGACATCAACATGGGTTGCCCCGCTAAAAAGGTGTGCAACAAATGGGCTGGCTCGGCGCTGATGCAAGACGAACCGCTGGCGCTGTCCATCGTTGAGGCCGTGGTCGCCGCCTGCGCCCCGCACGGCGTGCCCGTCACTTTGAAAATGCGCACAGGCTGGTCGGCTGAAAATAGGAACGCAGTCAAGCTTGCCCGTGCTTTTGAAGCCGCTGGCGTGCAGATGATTGCCGTGCACGGCCGCACGCGCGAGCAAGGCTACAAAGGCCTGGCCGAGTACGACACGATTGCCGAAGTCAAAGCCGCGCTGAAGATTCCGGTCGTGGCCAACGGTGACATCACCTCCCCCGAAAAAGCACGCGACGTACTGGCCTACACCGGCGCTGACGCCGTGATGGTGGGCCGAGCAGCGCAGGGGCGGCCCTGGATTTTTCGCGAGATCAGCCACTTTTTGGAAACTGGCGAAACGCTGGCTTCGCCCCTGGTGGCTGAAGTGCAGCGCCTGCTGCTCGACCACTTGCTTGACCATTACGAGCTGTACGGCGAATTTGCCGGCGTGCGCACTGCGCGCAAACACATCGGCTGGTATGTGCGCAGCCTGCCCGGCGGTGAAGACTTCAGGGCGCGCATGAACCTGCTGGAAAGCTGCGAGGCGCAACACGCCGCAGTGGCTGAATATTTTGAAGGCCTGAAGGCCCGCATGGACCGGGTACCGCCGGCCAGTGCGGCGCCGGCCGACACAGAACAACAAGAGGAAGTTTCCGCATGAGCAAGAAACACATCGAAGAATGCGTTCGCAGCAGCCTCGAAGGCTATTTCAAGGATTTGCACGGCACCGAGCCGGCCAACATGTACGACATGATGGTGCGCGTCGTTGAAAAGCCGCTGCTTGAAGTTGTCATGCAGCAAGCCGACCACAACCAGTCTCGTGCAGCCGAATGGCTGGGCTTGAACCGCAACACGCTGCGCAAAAAACTGCTTGAGCACAAGCTGCTCAAGTAATCGCGCGTCATCGCACTCCCGTTTTTTAAATCTCCAAAGCCTTAGCCTTTATGACCTCCAACTTGACCGCCCTGATCTCTGTGTCTGACAAGACCGGTGTTATTGACTTCGCCAAAGGCCTGCACGGTCTGGGCATTCGCCTCTTGTCCACTGGCGGCACCGCCAAGCTGCTGGCCGAGCAAGGCTTGCCCGTCACAGAAGTCGCGGACATGACGGGCTTCCCGGAAATGCTGGACGGCCGCGTCAAAACCCTGCACCCCAAGGTGCACGGCGGCCTGCTGGCTAGGCGCGACGTGCCCGAGCACATGGCCGCCTTGAAAGAACACGGCATCGGCACGATCGACTTGCTGGTCGTCAACCTCTACCCCTTTGAAGCCACAGTGGCCAAGCCGGGCTGCACGCTCGAAGACGCGATTGAAAACATCGACATCGGTGGCCCGGCCATGGTGCGATCAGCCGCCAAGAACTGGAAAGACGTTGGCGTGCTCACTGATGCGGCGCAATACCCCGGCGTGCTGGCCGAGTTGCAAACTGCCGGCAAGCTAAAAGGCGCGACCAAGTTCGCGCTGTCTGTTGCAGCGTTCAACCGCATCAGCCAGTACGACGGCGCCATCAGCGACTACTTGTCTGCCATTCAGGCGGACGGCAGCCACAGCCAGTTTCCTGCTCAGACCAACGGCCGCTTCATCAAACTGCAAGACCTGCGCTACGGAGAGAACCCGCATCAGCAAGCCGCCTTTTATCGTGACCTGCATCCGGCCGTCGGCTCGCTCGTCACAGCGCGCCAGTTGCAAGGCAAAGAGCTGAGCTACAACAACATTGCTGATGCTGACGCCGCCTGGGAATGCGTCAAAAGCTTTGACGCCCTCAAGGGCGAAACCGCTTGCGTCATCGTCAAGCACGCCAACCCCTGCGGCGTGGCCGTGGGCAAAGACGCGCTGGACGCGTACAGCAAAGCTTTCAAGACCGACCCGACCTCGGCCTTCGGCGGCATCATTGCGCTGAACTGCCCGCTCGACGAAAAAGCCGCGCTGGAAATCTCCAAGCAGTTCGTTGAAGTGCTTATGGCTCCGGCCTTCAGCCCCGAGGCGTTGGCCGTGTTCAAGAGCAAGGCCAACGTGCGGATTTTGGAGATTCCCCTGCCCACCGGCGGCGACAGCGCCTGGCAGCAAGGCCGCAACCTCATGGACATCAAGCGCGTGGGCTCTGGCCTCTTGATGCAAAGCGCCGACAACCACGAGATCACGCTGGCCGACATCAAAGTCGTGACCAAGCTGCAACCCACACCAGCGCAATTGCAAGACCTGCTGTTCGCCTGGAAGGTCGCCAAATACGTCAAGTCCAACGCCATCGTGTTCTGCGCAGGCGGTATGACGCTGGGCGTGGGTGCCGGCCAGATGAGCCGCATCGACTCGGCCCGCATCGCCGCTATCAAGGCTGCCAATGCCAACCTCGACTTGACCAATTCAGCGGTCGCCAGTGACGCTTTCTTCCCCTTCCGCGACGGCCTCGACGTGGTGGTGGACGTGGGCGCGAGCTGCATCATCCAGCCTGGAGGTTCCATGCGCGACCAGGAAGTCATCGACGCTGCCGACGAGCGCGGCGTGGTCATGGTGACCACCGGCGTGCGTCACTTCAGGCATTGATTTTCAAGGGCTGGCCCTTGGGGGCCGGCAGGCTCAGGTCACGGCGTTTTTCTGGTTGAATTCGGCGCGCTGCCATTCGCCGCTCTGGAGTACCTGGCGCAGGTGCTCCACCGCGTTCCACACGTCTTCAAAGCCGATGTAAAGCGGTGTGAAGCCAAAGCGAAGAATGTCCTTGTGCCGACCGCCATCGCCTGCGCGGAAGTCGCCCACCACACCTCGTGCGATCAGCGCCTGCACGATGGCGTAAGCGCCCTCGTCCCGGGTTAGGCACACCTGCGAGCCACGCTGGCTGTGCGTCAGCGGCGTCGCCAAGCCCAGGCCGTGTCCAGCGCATCGTTCTTCCACCAGTTGAATGAACAAGTCGGTGAGGGCCAGCGACTTGCGGCGCAATGCGGCCATGCCGCCCAAGGCTTGGGCCTTTTCAAACACGTCGAGTCCGCAGGCCAAGGCTGACAAGCTGATGATGGGTTGCGTGCCGCACTGGTAGCGGGCAATGCCGGGGGCAGGGCGGTAGTCAGGCGTGAAAGCAAAGGGCGTGGCGTGACCCCACCAGCCGGCCAAAGGTTGCCAAAAGCGGTTGGCATGGCGGGGGTTCACCCAGACGAAAGCAGGGGCGCCCGGGCCGCCGTTAAGGTATTTGTAGCCACAGCCCACCGCGTAGTCCGCGTCGGCTCCCGTCAGGTCCACGGGAACGGCGCCCGCGCTGTGCGCCAGGTCCCACACCATCAGGGCGCCGGCAGCATGCGCGGCGGCGGTGACTGCGGGCATGTCGTGCATGGCGCCGGTGCGGTAGTTCACATGGGTGAGCATGAGCACGGCTACGTCGGCGCCCAGCGCCGCTGTAATGTCCTCGGGCTCGACCAGCACCAGCTCAAAGCCGCGTTCTTTGCAAAGCGCCTCGGCAATGTAAAGGTCGGTTGGAAAGTTGCTGCGCTCGCTCACCACGCGCGTGCGCTGCGGTGCATCGGCCGCACTCAGGTTCAGCGCGGAAGACAACACTTTGTAGAGGTTGATGGAGGTGCTGTCGGTGGCGACCACTTCATTCGGGCCGGCGCCAATCAGGCTGGCGATTTGGTCGCCCACACGCAGGGGCAGGTTGAACCAGCCGTGCTTGTTCCAGCTTTGAATCAGGTCGGTGCCCCACTCGAGGGCCACGACCTCGGCCACGCGGGCGGGCGTGGCCGCGGGCATCACGCCCAGCGAATTGCCGTCGAGGTAAATCGTGCCTGCCGGCAGGTGGAACTGGGCGCGCAAGTGGCGCAGCGGGTCTTGTTCGTCGAGGCTCTTGCAGTCTTGTTGGGTGGTCATGGCGACATTTTCAACGCTTGAGCCAATGGCACGCCAAAGTCCAGTTATCGTTCAAGCCCATGAACATCCTCTTCGTCTGCATGGGCAACATCTGCCGCAGCCCCACGGCTGAAGGCGTCATGCGCCAGCACCTTCAAAACGCCGGCCTGGCCGACCGCATTAGTGTTGATTCAGCCGGCACCCACAACTACCACCCCGGCAAAGCGCCCGACACCCGCAGCCAACAGCACGCCGCCCAACGCGGCTACGACCTGGCCCCGCTGCGCGCCCGGCAAGTCAAAGACGAAGACTTCGAGCGCTTCGACCTCATCCTCACCATGGACTGGGACAACCAAGCCCTGACCGAAGCCATGTGCCCGCCCCAGCACCTGAAAAAAGTGCGCAGGCTGGCCGAGTTCTTCAAAAAGCATTCAGACACCGTGGTGCCCGACCCGTACTACGGCGAAGCGGCCGAGTTTGAGCGCGTGCTGGACTTGGTGGAGGACGGGGTGCAGGGGCTGGTGGCGCATTGCCGGGGGCGGGTGGGCGCGGCTTGATTCACGCGCCCATCAATCGGCGGGTCAGCAGCGATTGCATGTCTCTTCTGCCATCGGCGATCAAGTGGATGATGACCTGCTCGCCCGCGACACGGTAGATGACACGGTAAGGCTTGAAAAAAGTCTGCCGGTATTCTTTGATCCCGAGCTTGAGCAGCTCCTTCGGATAACTGCCTCGCTCTGGGAATATGGACAAGCTCTCCACCACCTTCATCAGCGCATCCAAAACCATGTTGGCATTGGCTGCGCAATCAAAGTTGGCGATGTAGTCATAGATGGACTCCAAGTCTTGCTCGGCGCCCTCGGTGAGCAAGACTTCGAAAGGACCGTGCGAGCCCGGCATCAGCTGGATGTGCCTTTGGCCCGCAGCCGCGCCACGACATCGGCCACAGGCTTGACCTTCCCAGCCGCCACCTCGCGGTTGCCCAGCGCAAGAATCTTCAACAGCGCCATCGTTTCTTGTGTCTCTTCAAACGACGCAACGTCCTGCAAGACCGCCTTGGCTTCACCGTTCTGGGTGATCACCATGGGTTCGCGCTGCACAGTGAGCTGCGCCAAAACCTCTGCAGCGTTGGCTTTGAGGTAGCTGATGGGCTTGACTTGTGACGAGTAGCGCATTCGAGATTCTCCAGAAAAATCGAACCAAATATAGTCTTTTAATGGTCGGGCGGCAAGGCGAGCATCCACAAAAGAAGACGGCCCCATGAAGGGGCCGTCATACGGTGACCGCACTGTGCAGTCGGCACTGGGCCTTTCTGGTGTCACCGCAGCGAAATTATGACTTCGTGCTGTTCGTCCCGCCCAGTCAATCAACCACCGCCGGCAGGCCACGCGCCTTCAGGATTGCTTCCATCATGACTTTATTGAACGCCGTTTCTGGTGCAGGGGTCGAAGTTGCTGGGCTGTGGGTTCCGCCGTACAGATAGCCGTCTTTGACCGCGTACATCACCAGGTCGCCCGTCTGGCTTTCAGGGGCCTGAGCCTTGATGATCAACAGCTCTTTGCCGGATACCGTGCGACGCTCATAAGTGGAGTTGCCGACTATGCTGCTCATTCCTTGCCCCGTAGGGTCGCAGCTCCATAAGGTCAGGTTGCCGCCAGTGGAGGTGCCCCCCGCATCAAAGCTGAAACACAAGCCACTGCGACCCGTGTAAGTGTTACCCGTCGGGTAGGCGGCAATGAAGTCGTTGATGCTGGTAAAGGGCACTTGCGACGTGGCTTGCGTTTGTGAGTCATACACCCATTTGCTCACTTTCTGACCTGTGTACAAGTAGTACCTGTCCTGGCTGCCGAGCAGAGTCAACCTATGCAAGTAGCTGCCGCTAGGCATGGTGATGTTGGCATATGTCGATGGGGGGTTAAGTCCCAGTGCAGCCAATGTTTTCCCGCTGGCATCCACCGTGCTCGCCGAGACCTTGATGCTGCTGCCATCACACAAGTTAACGACGGCGTGCGCACCGTCGGCACGATAAGTGTCGGTTTGGCCTATGGGGCAACTACCGTCTGCTACCCAGCCTGCGCTTGTCAAGTTCCAATCCTGCGTGTTTTCTTGCGGCGTTCGCTTAACCCAAGTAGAGCCGCTCAAGGTGTAGTCGTCATCCACGAACTTGCCCTGAGTCCCTTTGACCTTCCAATAGTAGTGAGTGCAGGCGGCACCAGAACAGTCCGCCAGCAGCTGCGGTGCGCCGTAAATGCCCTGTTCAATGATGCCGACTGCAGAACTATCGGCAAGCGCGACTTGGACGATCTCACTTTTTTCCCTGAATGAACCGCTGCTCCAGACCAGCAGTCTGGCGCTGATCGGCCGCGTCAATGTGCCGGCATTGACTGAGACGACAGGTAGTTTGGTCGTAATGACCGAGCCATCCGTCAATATCCAGCGGTAACTGCGGATGCTTTGCCCATTGGGGTCGTAGCTCCCGCTTGCGTCCAATGAAAGCTGGTCGCCGTTCAGGGCAATTTTTCCAACCGCAACCGGCAATTTGTTCCGCTCCACGGTGAAGGTCTTCGTGGCGACCTGGTCCGAGGACGAAGTCACGGAAACTCTGACCTGGGCGCTTGTTCCGACGGCCGTGCTGGCACCCACTGAAGTTGTGGATGCCGTTGGCTGGGTGAATGTCAAGGGCATGTCGCCGCCAACCACCTCCCACTTCACTGCGGCTATGGTGGCACCGTAGAGCATGCTGCTTGCCACACTGAGGTTGGCGCTTGTACTGACCGCCTCTTCTTCATCAGGCGTAGCCAGTGCGCCAAGCGCTGCCGCGCTTTGGTTGACTTGGGTAATGGTGCTTCTGACAAATGCACCGTTAAATGGGGTGTTGGGCACCGACGTACTACCCGCCCCTGTAAGAGGGTTGCCGTTGGCCTGGACGTTGATCTTCGGGAATGAGAGGCATTGCGCCTTGCCACCCTGAGTCCAAAGCGTCTTTGAATCTGCCTCGTACAGACTGATGGGGTCGCCATCCCAAGACCTCTTGAACGACAGACCGGCCCCCGCCTTGATGGCCATGTTGCTACAAGCCTTGGTTAGGTCCGTCTCGCCATTCATTTCGGCAATGATCTTGCCGTCAACCTGAAATGAAAATATGTCGATACCGACGATGCTCAAGCCTACTCCGGGACTCAGGCCAACGTAGCCGGACAAGTCAAGACTCCCGGATAAGTCTGAGCTAGCCAAGCCATACACCGTGGCGGTGGCTTTAGGTTCGGCCGTGAATGTGGCTTCAATCTGACCTAAGGCTGAAACAGTGGCTTGGCCCTTCACGGTTGCACTGGCGCCCGCTATGAAGTCAATTGGTACCGCCACCTCGACCACACCGGCTGTGGCTGCAATGGGCAGTCGCAGGGTCGCAATGTTCTTTCGCCAGTCTTTGCCGAATGCCTTCTCAAAGGCAAACTTGACGGTTGGTGTAACCCGCGTTGTGATCTTGAAAATATTCTGAGCCGCTGGGCGTCCCTTCCGGTAATCGATATGGACCAACCCAGTGATACCCAGGTTACCGCTGACCGTCACCGCATCATTCACCTTGCACTCGATCCCGCCCGAAGTGCCTACCCACAGGCTGTCGCCGACGAGTTCCTCCGTACTTTTCCAGGGCTTGTCTGATGGGATTGAGCACTCGGGCGCGCTTACGCTGGCCGCGACCGCCCGCGGTTCAGCGCTAGAGATCAGATTACCGCTTCTGCTTTTCAGTGGGCTGTTGTTGGGAGCGGCCATCTCGATCGTGCCTCCGCTCAGTGGCACTGTGCCGACGATGGAGAGCTCAGAATAAGTCTCATCCAATGTCGGCGCAGTGGTGAAGAGTCTGTTGCGGTCGGTGCTTTCCTCAGACACGGCGGTCACTTTGTAGGCCACCTTGTCAAACACGAAGACCGAACCGACCACAAGGCCCAAAGATTTCGGGGCAGTAAAGATTTCCGCCGCCACCTCGACGATCCCTGAGTTGGCAGCTATGGCTTTGACTGCAGGTTGGAAAGACGATGAGATCGTCACATCTTGAACTGGCGCGTTGCTGCCTGATTCGGTGGAGCCACCGCTACCGCAACCCAGCAAGATCAGGCTGCCCGCCACGACAGCGGCCCACCGCATACGAGTTAACTTAACTTTCATGAATTCCCTCCTTCTTTTCTTCCTACTTCCTGATGGATTCTTCGTCTTGCTTGCTGGGAGCGGGGCCGAGGGCTGCCCAGCCGTAGGCGGCGAGCACGGCGGCGTCGAGTTCGTCGTGCAGGGTGCGCAGCACGGACACCAGGCCTTGTTCGTGAATGGTCTTGTCTTTGGCGTCGAGTTGTTCGGCCAGGGCGCGGATACGTTCCGTCAGGGCAGGCGTGAGGCCGATATCGGCGCTGGGGAAGGGGAAGGTTTCGTAGTTCTGCGCTTGCGCGTGAGCGGCTAGCAGTGCGTTGTCATAGCCTTTGGTGTGCTGGCCGGCTTTGAGCTTTTGGGCTTCTAGGATGAAGTGGCCGCGCTTGTAGCAGTCCACCCGGCGGTCGCTTTGGTGCCCGTCGCCATGCGCCTCTTTGAGCGGGCGCTCGAACACATAGCTTTGGTCGGGCGTGGCGTGCGGCTTGCTGACGCCGAGCAAGTCGCACAGCTCAATGACGAAGCTTTGCGCAGTGGCGAGTTCGCTGGCGCTGACGCCCTGCCAGCGCGCAATAAAGACGTCAGTGGGGTCTGTGGTGCCAGAAGTGGCGGGGGTGCTTACTCGCTGATCCATGCCTCTGGATCATGGCGAGATTGAAAACTTTATTACTTATTCACTGCTCAGCTTCAAACAGTTGGTGAGGATTCCTGCGCAGGCGGGAATCCCGGTCCTCTGCGCTTACTTGCGCATCAACTTAAAGCACTCCCGCGCAGTAGCCACCGTGTCAGCAATGTCTTGCTGCGTGTGCGCGGCGCTCACAAAGCCGGCTTCGTACAGCGCCGGGGCGATGTACACGCCGCGGTCGAGCAGGCCGTGAAAGAGTTGGTTGAACGTGGCGTTGTCGGTCGTCATGACCTTGGCGTAGTTCTGCGGCAACTCGTTGAACAAGAAGAAGCCGAACATGCCGCCTTCGCTGTCGCCGCACAGGGGAATGCCTTCAGCCTTGGCGGCGGCCGTCAGCCCGTCAACCAGCGAGCGAGTGGTGGCTGAGAGCTTGTCAAAAAAGCCGGGCTTTTGCAGTTCGTGCAGGGTGGCCAGGCCGCAGGCTGTGGCTACGGGGTTGCCGCTCAGGGTGCCGGCCTGGTACACGGGGCCTAGGGGCGCGAGCAGTTGCATCGCGGCTTTTTTGCCGCCGAAGGCTGCCAGCGGCATGCCGCCGCCAATCACTTTGCCCAGCACCGTCATGTCGGGCTCAAAGCCGGGAATGGCCTTGGCGTAAATGCTTTGGGCGCTGCCTAGCGCGACGCGAAAGCCGCTCATCACTTCGTCAAATACCAAGAGCGCGCCGTACTGCGTGCACAGTTCGCGGCAACGCTTCATGAACGGCACGCTGGCGCGCACAAAGTTCATGTTGCCGGCAATTGGCTCGATCATCAGGCAGGCGAGTTCGGGGCCGTGCAGCTTGAAGGCTTCTTCCAGTTGCTCGAGGTTGTTGTACTCCAGCACCAGCGTGTGCTGCACCACTTCAGGCGGCACGCCGGCACTCGTCGGGTTGCCAAAGGTGGCCAGACCCGAGCCGGCTTTGACCAGCAACGCGTCAGCATGGCCGTGGTAGCAGCCTTCAAACTTCAAGATCTTGCTGCGGCCTGTGGCGCCGCGCGCCAGGCGCAGTGCGCTCATGGCGGCTTCAGTGCCTGAGCTCACCAGGCGGATCATTTCAATCGACGGCACCAGCTTGATGATCTCTTCAGCCAGTTCGACTTCACGCTCGGTGGGCGCGCCAAACGAGAAGCCGTCGAGTGCGGCTTTTTGCACAGCTTCGAGCACGCCGGCATGGCCGTGGCCCAGGATCATCGGGCCCCAGGAGCCGATGTAGTCGATGTAGCGGCGACCGTCTGCGTCCCAAAAATGCGCGCCCTTGGCCCGCTGCACAAAACGCGGCGTTCCGCCCACGGCCTTGAAAGCGCGCACGGGCGAATTCACACCGCCCGGGATGACCTGCTTGGCGCGGTCAAACAGAACGTCGTTTTGCGAGAGCTTGAGGTCGGCGGCGGGATTAGTGTTTTGTGCCATTGGGTGGGATGTCAAAGGAAGGGGGCGAGGCCAGGGGGTCCAGGGGATCGGTGTGGGCGGTCAGGTGCGCGGCCGTGGTGTCGGCTTCTTCAGCTTCCTCGCCATCGGCTTCTTCAGCCTGCGCCCAGAACATGCGGTCGGGCACCAGGTGGCCCATGCCGGGTTGAAAGCCGGCGTTCAAGCTGTGGTCGAGAAAGGTCAGCGCTTCAGCCGCAGCGCTTTGCAGGTCGTGGCCGTTGGCCAGCAGCGCGGTCAGCGCGGCACTCAAGGTGTCGCCTGCGCCTGCAAAGCTGGCCTCGAAGTGCTCGAACTTTTCGCTGTAGAGCACGCTGGTCGGCGTGGCCAGCACGTTCTCGATCAGTTGCTCAGGCGTGGGCATGCCGGTGACCAGCACATAAGGCACACCCAGCTCAGCCGCGGCCTTGGCGATGTCGCGCGGGCCTGGGCTTTTTTCGCCGGTCCAGTCGGGCAAGAGCCAACGCCACAAGGTGCTGTGGTTGCCGCAGAGCACGGTGGTCTGCGGCAGCATGAGTTCGCGGAAGGCGTCGAGGTAGCTGTCAAGCTCGGACTCGTCCCACCACGACAGGTTGGGCATGTAGGCGATCAGCGGCAACTCGGCGTAGTCGGCCGCAATCTCGGCAATGACGCTGATGTTTTCAGGCGAGCCCACAAAGCCGACCTTGATGGCACTGACAGGCATGTCCTCAAGCGCTGTACGGGCTTGCTCGGATACGGCGTCTTCGTCAAATGGAAAGTGGTCGAGAATCTCTGCGGTGTCGCGTGAGTAGGCACCGGTGACGACCGCCAGCGCATGGGCGCCGGCTGATGAAATGGCCAGGATGTCAGCGCTCAGCCCGCCTGCGCCGCTGGGGTCGTTGGCGTTGAAGCTCATCACGCAGGCCGGTGCTGCTTGGGCTTCTTCGCTTGCAGCCAGCGCGTCGTCTGAGGGGGTGGAGAGGTGTGCCATAGACTGAGTGACGGTGGTTGATTTTGCCGTTGCAAAAGGCTTTGCAAATGAGGAGGCACATCCTCACCGATACAATTCTTTCATTCTATTCTGAGGCAAAGCGACACCTGTGACCACTACGACAACGACGACCTGGATGTGCCTGATCTGCGGCTGGCTCTACGACGAAGCCGCTGGCGCACCCGACCACGGCATTGCCCCTGGCACCCTGTGGGCCGACGTGCCCATGAACTGGACCTGCCCCGAGTGCGGCGCGCGCAAGGAAGACTTTGAAATGGTTCAGCTCTGAGGCTGAATTAAACGGATTTCTTGACCACCGCGTAGCGAGCCAGCGTGCGGGCCCGTGCCTCGTCGTGCCGCACGATGGGCAGCGGGTAGTTGTCACCCAGGCGAACATTGGCAGCCTGCAACTCCAGCGGCGCTGCCTCCCACGGGCTGTGGATGGCCTTGTTTGACAACTCGGCCAGCGCCGGCAGATACCGGCGAATGAACTTGCCTTCTGTATCAAACTTGGTGCTTTGGCTGACGGGGTTGAAGATCCGAAAGTAGGGCTGCGCATCACAGCCGCTGCTCGACGCCCATTGCCAGCCGCCGTTGTTTGACGCCAGGTCAAAGTCGTTGAGTTGCTGCGCAAAGTAGCGCTCGCCCCAGCGCCAGTCAATCCCCAAGTCTTTGATTAAAAAGCAGGCCGTGACCATGCGCAGACGGTTGTGCATGTAGCCCGTTTGATTGAGTTGCGCCATGGCCGCGTCCACCAGCGGGTAGCCGGTGCGGCCCTCGCACCAGGCCTTGAACAGGGCTTCGGCCTCTGGCCCTTGTTCCCAAACAATCGCGTCGTAGTCGGGCTTGAAGGACGCTTTTTCCACATGCGGGAAGTTGCTCAAGATCTGCACATAAAAGTCGCGCCAGATCAGCTCGCTCAGCCATGTTGCGGCGCCCGCGCTGCCGGCTGCCTGGCGCTGCCAGGCGTGGGCCGCCATTTCCCGAATCGACACCGTGCCAAAGCGCAGGTGCACGCCCAGGTAGCTGGGGCCTTTGACGGCTGGGAAGTTGCGCGTGTCGTCGTACGCGTCCATGCGCTCCAGGAATTCATTGAACAACGCAGCGCCGCCCGAAATACCCGTGGGCAGCTTCATGCTGAGCAAGTTGCTGGGCGTAAAACCCATGGATTCAAGCGAAGGCATGGGCGCTGCGTTCGCAGGCTTGTCGGCCAGCGCCCCGGCCAGCTCGGCCACGGGGTAGGGCGCCAGATGTTCGCTCGTGACTTTTTTTAGCCAGGCGTTCTTGTAGGGGGTGAAGACGCCATAAGGCTTGCCGCCCTGGGTCAGCAATTCGGCCCGCTCAAAGATCACGTGGTCTTTGAAGGTGTGCAGCTCGACGCCGGCCTGCGTCAATTGCGCACTCACCGCCAAGTCGCGGTCAATGGCGGCGGGCTCGTCGTCGTGGTTGGCAAACACGGCTTGCACGCCCAGCGCGGCGGCGCGCTCGGCCACGGTTTGGCGGGCGCGTGCGTAGTGCACCTGCAAGCCTGCACGGGCTTTGCCGTGCGGCATGGCCAGGGCTTGCAAGGCGGCGTCCAGCTCGACCAGGCTGTGCCAGATGAAATCCACCCGGCGGTCGGTGCGTGGCAGCGCGTCCAGAATCTCGCGGTCCAGCACAAAGATGCAATGCACCTCTTTGCAGCTGGCCAGGGCGTGATGCAGGGCGGCATTGTCATGCGCCCGAAGGTCGCGGCGGAACCACATCAGGCCGCGCTCGTATTGTTTGCTCATGGGCGGGAATGTTAGCGGGCCGCGCCGAGGTGCATCACGCGTAAAATCAACCTATGGCCTTGGACCTCGAACCGATCAACTTCACGCATCATTTCCTGATCGCCATGCCCGGCCTGGATGACGAGCCGTTTGTGCGCAGCGTCATTTATATGTGCGAGCACAGCGAGCGCGGCGCGCTGGGCCTCATGATCAACAAACCCAGCGACATCAGCCTGAAAAACCTGTTCGACAAGGTCGAGTTACCACTGCGCCGTGAAGACCTGAGCCAGACCCCCGTGTTCCAGGGCGGGCCGGTGCAAACCGAGCGCGGCTTTGTGCTGCACGAGTCCATGATGCCGGGCAGCGAATCGGTCTATGCCTCGACCATGAGCATTCCGGGCGGGCTGGAAATGACGACGTCCAAGGATGTGCTGGAAGCGCTTTCCACTGGCGCCGGCCCGCGCCGCGTCTTCGTTTCGCTCGGCTATTCAGCCTGGGGCGAAGGCCAGTTGGAGTCTGAAATATCCGAAAACAGCTGGCTCACCGTGGCCGCTGACCCCGCCGTGATCTTTGACACGCCAGTGGCACAGCGCTACGACAAGGCCTTGATGCTGCTGGGCTTGCAGAGCTGGATGCTGTCCCCCGAGGCTGGCCACGCATGAAGGGCGGGGACGCCAGCATCCTGGCCCCCCATGCGCAAACCTTTCTGGCTTTTGATTTTGGGCTCAAGCGCACCGGGGTCGCCAGCGGCAACCGCCTGACGCGCACCGCCACCCCGCAGCCAACGATTTCCGCCCTGGGCGACGCTCGATTTGCGCCCATTGCAGCGCGCATTAAGGAGTGGCAGCCCGACGCGCTGGTGGTGGGCGTGCCTTTTCACCCCGACGGCGCACCGCATGAAAACACCGTGCGCGCCCAAAAGTTTGCGCGGCAGCTGCGCGGCCGCTTTGGCCTGCCGGTGTTTGAGGTGGACGAGCGTTACAGCACCACCGAGGCGCATTCGCAAGGCGCCAAAGACGCCGACGCCGCCTCTGCCTGCATAATTCTTGAGCAATTTTTGAGGAGCCTGCCTTGAGGAATAAAAAGATGAACAAGCAACTCACCGGGGCAGTCGCATGAGCCGGCTAACGCTTGACGCCGAGGCGCTGTACGTAGAGCTGCTGCGCGACATGAAGCAACTGCTGGCCAGTACGGAAACAACGCCACGCCTGGTGGGCGTGGCCTCTGGCGGCGCCTGGTTGGCCGAGCGCTTGAAGCAAGACCTGGGTCTGGCCGAACCGATTGGCGTGCTGTCTTCGGCCATGCACCGCGATGACTTCGCTTCGCGCGGCCTGGCGGCCAGCGGGCAGACGCTGCTGCCCTTTGACGTGAACGGCGCACACATCGTGGTGCTTGACGACGTGCTTTATACCGGCCGCACCATCCGCGCCGTGCTCAATGAATTGTTCGACTACGGCCGCCCGGCCAGCGTGAAGCTGGCGGTGTTGGTAGACCGCGGCGGGCGGGAGCTGCCCGTGCAGCCAGACATTGCGGTGTCGCGCATCACCTTGCCCGCCGGTCAGAGCTTGCAATTGGCACGCGCTGAGTCCGGCTTGTTTAGTTTTGAAGTCCAGGGAGCCTGAAGCCCGTGCTGTACCGACGCAACCCCCAACTCAACAAGCACGGCGAGCTGATTCACCTGCTGTCCACCGAAGGCCTGC
>CAZNQE010000025.1:0-31844 GCA_964575005.1 uncultured Polaromonas sp.
GACCAGTGCTACATGTGCGACCTGTGCTACCTGACCAAATGCCCGTATGTGCCGCCGCATGAGTTCAATCTGGACTTTCCGCACACCATGCTGCAGGCCAAGGCCATCAAGTTCAAAAAGGGCGAGGTTGGCGCAGGCGAGAAGTTCTTGGCCTCGACCGACACGCACGGCAAGTTTGCTGGCATTCCCATCGTGGTGCAGGCTGCTAACGCCATCAATAAAACCAAACCAGCCCGTGCCTTGATGGAAAAGGTACTGGGCGTGGACAAAAACGCCTGGTTGCCTGAACTTGCCACGCAAAAGTTCTGCTCAGGCGCGCCCGAGTCACCACCGCACCCCATCAAGGATGGTGCGAAGACGCCTGGCAAGGTCGTGATTTATTCGACCTGCTACATCAACTACAACGAGCCAGGCATTGGCCATGATTTGCTCAAGGTGCTGGACCATAACGAGGTGCCCTATGTCTTGGTTGAAAAAGAGCAGTGCTGCGGCATGCCCAAGCTCGAACTCGGCGATCTGGACTCGGTGAACAAGAGCAAAGAGGCCAACATCCCGGTGCTGGCCCGCTACGCCAAAGACGGCTTCGCCATCTTGAGCGCAGTGCCCAGCTGCACGCTGATGTTCAAGCAGGAAATCCCGCTGATGTACCCCGACGATGCGGACGTGCAGCTTGTGAAGGCGCACATGTGGGACCCGTTTGAGTACCTCATGGCGCGCAAGCGTGACGGGCTCTTGAAGACGGAGTTCACCCAGCCTTTGGGCAAGATCAGCTACCAGATTCCCTGTCACGGGCGCGTGCAGAACATCGGCAAGAAAACTGAAGAAATGCTCAAGATGGTGCCCGGCACCAGTGTGCACACACACGAGCGCTGCTCGGGCCATGCTGGCACCTTTGGCGTGAAGGTGCCTTATCACCAGCAGGCCATGAAGATCGGCAAGCCGCTCTTCAAAGCCATGGCCAACCACAAAGATGGCGGGCTGCCCGACGTCATCAGCAGCGACTGCCCGCTGGGCGGCCACCATATTGCGCAAGGTTTTGAAGTCAACCAGCTTGGCTCGCCGCCGCAGCTGCATCCGCTCACCTTGATTCGCACTGCCTACGGACTTAAGTAGGCCGCGAAAAGTTCAGACCAGTTTTAAGAAAGCCGTTCCATGCAAGTCACCGGAAAGATCACCCGCGACAGCCTCATGACCCTGGAGGCCTACAGCAAATACCGCAAGGCGCACAAGGCTGAGGTCATGGCGCATCGCCAGCTTCGCAGCGTGCATCTGGGTGAGCACATCAACCTGCAGTTTGAAAGCGAAATCAGCATCCGCTACCAAATCCAGGAGATGCTGCGCATTGAAAAGATTTTTGAAGAAGAAGGCATCGACCAGGAGATCGAGGCTTACGCGCCGCTCATGCCTGACGGCAGCAACTGGAAAGCCACGATGCTGATCGAGTACCCGGACATCAATGAGCGCAAGCGCGAACTGGCGCGCCTGATTGGTGTGGAGGACCGTACCTTCGTTGAAGTCGAAGGCCATGCCCGTGTGTACGCGATTGCCGACGAAGACATGGACCGCGAGAACGAAGAGAAGACCTCAGCGGTTCACTTTGTGCGCTTCGAGTTGACGCCCGCGATGTGCGCGGCCGTCAAGGCGGGCGCGAGCGTGAAGGTCGGTTGCGACCACACCCACTATCCGGCGCACGTGACCGTGAAGCCTGAAACTCTGGCTTCGCTGGCGAGCGATCTGCGCTGAAGTCTCAGCGCCCGCCCAGGCGCATCCCCTCAAAGATCGCCTGCGCCTCGCGCGGCAGGCAGCGCCAATATTGCGGTTGCGCCTGCACCTTGCCTTGCAGCGCTGCGGCGGCTTCCCAACCCCAACGCGGCTTGTACAAAAAGGCGCGGGCCAGCGCCACCACATCAGCCTCACCACGCTGCAAAACGTCTTCAGCCTGCTGCGGCTCGGTGATCAGCCCCACGGCAAAGGTTGGCAGGCCGCAAGCCTCGCGCACTGCGCGGGCCAACGGCACTTGGTAGCCAGGCGCCAGCGGGATTTTTTGCAAGGGCGACACGCCGCCCGAAGACACGTGAATGAACTGCGCGCCGGCGGCCTTGAACTGCTTGGCCAAGGCGCAGCTCTCTTCAATCGTCCAGCCGCCGTCCACCCAGTCTGTGCCTGAAATTCGAATGCCCAGCGTGCCGTCAAAAGCTTCGCGAACTGCAGTGAAAACTTCAAGCGGAAAGCGCACGCGATTTTCAAAACTGCCGCCGTATGCGTCGCCGCGCTGATTGGCCAGCGGCGACATGAATTGGTGCAGCAAATAGCCGTGCGCCGCGTGCAGCTCGATCGCATCCAGTCCGATCGCTTGGCTGCGCTTGGCCGCCACGACAAAATCATGTTTGATGCGCGCCATGTCTGCGAGGCTCAAGGCTTCGGGAGCAGGCTCGTGCGGTGCATGGGGCAGGGCGCTGGGTGCCACAGGCCGCCAGCCGCCTTCAGCAGGGCTCAAGAGCGCACCACCGCGCCAAGGCGCATCGCTAGACGCTTTGCGACCGGCATGCGCCAGCTGAATGCACACGGGCGTGGGCGGGGCCAGGTGCCGCGCACGTGCCAGGTGCTCGCCCAAGGCGGATGCTGTGGCGTCATCCCAAATGCCCAGGTCAAAAGGGCTGATCCGCCCCTCAGGGGACACGGCTGTGGCCTCCAGCGTGAGCATGGCCGCGCCGCTGTTGAGCAGTTGCGTCCAGTGGCTCAGGTGCCAGTCAGTGGCTTGGCCGTCCTGGCCGCCCTCGTTCTTGCAGGCGTACTGGCACATGGGCGCCACCACGATGCGGTTGGACAAAGTCAAAGGGCCGCTGGGGGCTTTAAAAGTGAACGGTGAAAAAAGCAGGCTCAAGGCGAACTCCAGGAAAGGGCGGGCGGCGGGGCAGGGGTTTTAGGGCTGCCGGATAATTGACCGGCCAAAGGATGCCACAGATGCTGTTTCTTCTATCGCCCGCCAAATCACTCGACTACGAGACCCCCGCAGGCCATCTGCCGCACACACTGCCCGCCTTTTTGGACGACTCGGCTGAATTGATCGAGGTGCTGCGCCAGAAGTCGCCTCAGCAGATTGCTGAATTGATGTCGCTTTCGGACAAGCTTGCAGGTTTGAACGTGGCGCGCTACGAAAGCTGGTCGCCCAAGTTTTCCGCACGCAACGCCAAACAAGCTGCCCTAGCTTTCAATGGCGACGTGTATGAAGGCCTGGACGCCAACAGCCTCAAGCCCGAGCAACTGCAATGGGCGCAGCAGCATGTCTGCATCTTGAGCGGGCTGTACGGCGTGCTGCGGCCTCTGGACTGGATGCAGCCGTATCGCCTTGAAATGGGCACCGCCTTGGCCACACCGCGCGGCAAAAATCTGTACGCGTTTTGGGGCCGCAAGATTGCCGATTACCTCAATGAGCGCGCTGCTGCGGACGCCAGCCCGGTGGTGGTGAATTTGGCCAGCGAAGAATATTTCAAGTCGGTTGACCTCTCGCACCTTAAGCCGGGTGTCATCCACTGCGCATTTGAAGAAGGCAATGCCGGCAAGTACAAGATTGTCAGTTTTTACGCCAAGCGCGCCCGCGGCCTGATGGCGCGTTACGCGATTGAGAACAAGCTGGGTACGGTCAAAAAGCTCGAGTCCTTCAACCTCGAAGGCTACCGCTTCAGTCCGGAAGCCTCAAAGCCTGACCGACTCGTGTTCAGGCGTGAGTAGGCAGCGCAGGCCTGAACAGGAGCCAGACCATGAACCACGACAAAGACATCACCCCTGCCCTGAGCCAATGGCTGGGCGAGCAGCGCGCAGCGGGCTTTGGCGCCGAGCAGATTTTGCAAGCCATGCTGCAAGCCGGCTGGAGCGAAACTGTCAGCCGCCGCGTGCTGGGCCTGCCGGCCGTGCACGCCTTGGCCCAGTTCGGTCAAGGCGCGGGGCAAGGCGCGCCGGGCGTGCTAGACGTGCCCGCTGTGCCTGTGCCTTGGCCTGAAGGAGCCGGTGAGCGCTTGCGACTGCAGGCCGGTGACAGGCAAGTGCTGGCCACTGCCCGTGTTGACAGCCCGCCTTTGCTGGTGCTCCAGGACTTGCTCGATGCCGACGAGTGCCGCGCGCTCATTGACGCAGCGCGTCCGCGCATGGCCCGCTCGCTCACGGTGGATGTGAAAACCGGCGGTGAAGAACTGCACCAGGACCGCACCAGCGACGGCATGTTTTTCAACCGGGGCGAGTCGGATTTGATCCGCCGTATCGAGGCACGCATTGCGCAGCTCTTGAATTGGCCTGTTGAAAACGGCGAAGGCCTGCAAGTGTTGCGCTACGGCCCAGGTGCTGAGTACAAGCCGCATTACGACTATTTCGACCCGGCAGAACCTGGCACGCCGGGAATATTGCAGCGCGGCGGCCAGCGAGTTGCCACGCTGGTGATGTACCTCAACGAACCTGAAGCCGGCGGTGCCACGGTGTTCCCTGACATCAGCTTTCAGGTGGTGCCTCAGCTGGGCAGTGCGGTGTTTTTCAGCTATGCGCAGGCGCATCCGGCCAGCCGCACGCTGCACGGCGGCGAGCCGGTGCTGGCCGGCGAAAAATGGATTGCCACCAAGTGGCTGCGTGAACGTGAATTCAATTAAGCCAACATGAACACACCCGAACAATCTGAACTCGGCAAGGCCTCTGCCTACGCCGACCGCTACGACCCGTCCTTGCTGTTCCCCATCCCTCGCGCGGGTAAGCGTGCGGAAATTGGCGTGGGCGCGCAGCCGCCGTTTTTTGGCGCTGACATGTGGACCGCTTTTGAGTTGAGCTGGCTCAATCCGCGCGGCAAGCCGCAAGTGGCACTGGCCCAGGTGGTGGTGCCTTGCGAGACGCCCAACATCATCGAGAGCAAGTCCTTCAAGCTGTACTTGAACAGCTTCAACAACTCCACTTTTGCAGATGCAGCGCAGGTGCAATCACTGTTGCGCTCTGATTTATCAGAGGCTGCAGGTCGCGGCGCAGATGCCGCTCGCGTGGCCCCGGCGGTCGGCGTCAAGTTGGTGTTGCCTGAACTCTTTGACGCTGAACCGATTCATGAATTGGATGGACTGAGCCTGGACCGCCTGGACATCGCGTGTGATCGCTACAGCCCTGCGCCAGAGTTGCTCAAAGCCAATTTTGAAGAGGCGCCCGTCACGGAAGTTCTGACCAGCAACTTGCTCAAAAGCAATTGCCTGGTCACCGGCCAGCCTGACTGGGGCAGCGTGCAGATTCACTACAGCGGCCCGCAGATCGAGCAAGAGGGCTTGCTGCAATACATCGTCAGCTTTCGCAATCACAACGAGTTTCATGAGCAGTGCGTGGAGCGCATCTTCATGGACGTCTGGGCGCGTTGCAAACCTGTGAAGCTGGCGGTCTTTGCGCGCTACACGCGCCGTGGCGGGCTGGACATCAATCCGTTTCGCACCAGCTATCCGCAGGCGCTGCCGCCCTTTGTGCGTACCGCGCGGCAGTAAAACGTCGAAGCCGTGCGCGGCTTGGCAACGCACATGTTGCAAAGCTGATCTCCTACATTTTCAGGGGAGACGCGCACGTAAAACAAGGACATGACTTGCATCATTGTCTTTTCACACCTGCGCTGGAACTTCGTTTACCAACGGCCCCAGCACCTGCTTTCCCGCTTGGCCCGGCACCACCGCGTGATCTTCATGGAAGAACCCGTGCCGAGTGCGGAGTCCGACCGCCTTGAGCATCTGCACCCCGCGCCCGGCGTTGAAGTGCTCAGACCGCACTTGACGGGTGTGGCCTCGGGTTTTCATGACGACCAGCTGCCCATGATGGGAAGCCAGTTGGCCGACTTCATGCGTGAGCAAGGCATTGAGGACTATTACGTGTGGTTCTACACGCCGATGGCCGTGCCGCTGGCCAAGGACTTGCAAGCTCGCGCCGTCATTTATGACTGCATGGACGAACTCTCTGCCTTCAAGAATGCCCCCCGGCAACTGATTCAACGCGAGAACGCGCTCTATCAACTGGCCGATCTGGTGCTCACAGGTGGGCCCAGCCTTTACCAGTCCAAGCGCGAGCGTCACCCCAATGTGCATTGCTTTGCCAGCAGTGTGGATGCGGCGCACTTTGCAGACGAAGTGCAGGACCATCCGGCGCAGGCCGGACTGAGGCATCCACGGCTGGGCTACTACGGCGTGATCGACGAACGCATCGACCTGGACTTGCTCGCTGCGCTCGCCGACAGCCACCCTGAATGGGACATCGTGATGGTCGGCCCGGTCGCCAAGATTTCTGACGACGCATTGCCCCAGCGCAGTAACTTGCATTGGCTGGGGCAGCGCAGCTATGAGGAGTTGCCGCAGTTCGTGGCCGGCTGGGATGTGTGCCTGCTGCCCTTTGCACTGAACGAGGCGACGCGCTTCATCAGTCCGACCAAGACGCTGGAATACATGGCCGCTGGCAAGCCCGCCGTGAGCACACGCATTCGCGACGTGGCCGAGCCTTACGGGCACATCGTGAAGATTGCCGACACGCCGCTTGAATTCATCGCGGCTTGTGAAACCTTGCTGACTGAAAGCCAAGCCGAACGCGATGCCAGGCGAGCGCAGATGCGAGGCGTGGTGGCCGGCACGTCCTGGGACGCGACGGCACGCGCCATACGCGACTTGATGGACGTTCTGCCGAACCGCGCCGCCCAGCGCGAATTCACGGCGGCCAACGCGGCCAATGTGCCTTTTTCCACGGTGTCTTTTTCGTCTGACCGTGCAGACAGCGCCATCCGGCTGCGCGCGGCTGCCGTGCGCGCGCATGTGCCGCAGCCCCAGGTGGCCAGTAGCGTGCCTGCGTACTCCACCGTGGTGCTGGGTGCAGGGCCTACCGGCCTGGCAGCGGCCTACCACTTGGGCGAAGGCAGCTTGTTGATAGAAAAAGGCCAGACCGTGGGCGGCTGGTGCAGGTCGATTGAAGACAAGGGTTTTACCTTCGACTACGCCGGTCACATCATGTTTTCAAACGACCCCTACGTGCTGGACCTTTACACCAAGCTGCTCGGCGACAACATGCATTGGCAAAACCGCGAAGCCTGGATCTACAGCAAGGCCGTGTACACGCGCTATCCGTTTCAGGGCGCCTTGCACGGCTTGCCGCCCGAGGTGCTCAAGGAATGCCTGGTCGGTGCGATTGAAGCGCGCTTTGGCCCTTTGAAGAAAGACGGTGCAGGTGCGCCTGCCACGGCCGTCGCCGGCGTCATTGCCAAGCCCGCGCAGCCGCCGCGCAATTTTGAGGAGTTCATCTACAAGGTGTGGGGCGCCGGTGTGGCCAAGCACTTTGCCGTGCCCTACAACCAAAAGCTGTGGGCCGTGCCATTGAGCGAGATGGAAACGTCCTGGCTGGGCGGTCGTGTGCCTTTGCCCGATCTGGAGGAAATGATCGACGGCGCATTGCGACCTGTGACCAAGCCGATGGGGCCGAATGCCCGCTTCGGCTATCCACTCAAAGGCGGCTTTCAGGCGCTGATGAACGGCTTCTTGCCCCTGCTCCAAGGGGAGGTGCAAATGAACGCCGAGATCGTGACCGTGTCGCCCTCGCGCCGCACGGTCACCTTGGCCGATGGCCGCAGTTACCGATACGACACCTTGATCAGCACGCTTGCCTTGCCCAAATTGGTAGAGGCCATGGGGGACGAAGCCCCGCCGCAAGTGCAAGCGGCTGCGCGTGCGCTGCGCCATGTGTCGGTGCGCTGCGTCAACTTGGGCATCGGGCGCGAGTACCTGACTGACAAGCACTGGATTTATTACCCCGAAGACACGGTGTTTCACCGCATCTTTGTGCAGGGCAACGCCAGCCCGCACTGCAACCCGCCCGGCGGCTTTGGCCTGACGTGCGAGATCACGTATTCAGGCTACAAGCCTTTGCCCTGCGACGGTCCGGAATTGATCGAGCGCTGCATCCGCGACTGCATTCGCGTGGGCATGTTCACGGAAGACGACGCTGTGATCGCGGCCAATCAGGTGGACATGCCTTACGCCTACGTGGTGTACGACCATGACCGCGCCCAGCATGTGCAGACGATTCGCCGCTGGGTGGCGCAGGCCAATATTTTGCTTGCGGGCCGCTACAGCGAGTGGGAGTACTACAACTCTGACCACGCCTTTGTGGCGGGCAAGAAGGCCGCCTTGCAAGCGCAGGAAATCAACAACAGCGCGACCTTCACCAGCAGTGGCACGTCGACCATGACGGCGCGTGAGATCAGTCAGCGGGCAGCGGCCAGTGCGCTAGCCATGGCTGCCACGGCGACCAAAACCGCATCGGCCGGCAAATTGAAACCGGCGGCCTGATCCTGGATGGTTGGCTGGAAGGCCAGTTCAGTCTTCGGGGCCGAACAGCTGGTCTATGCGGGGCGCATCGTCTGCCGGCGGCAAAAGCGTTGGCGTTTCGCCAGCTTTGCAAAGCGTGCCCACGCGCACACCTAAAAGCCGCAGGCGCTGCTGCAGCGGCACGCGTTTAAGCGCCTGGCCTGCCGTCTGCCGAATCACTTTCGCGTCGGCCGTGTAGTGGTCTAGCGTCTGGTCACGCGTCACGCTTTTAAAGTCGTCATAGCGCAGCTTGATGCCGATGGTCTTGCCCACATAGCCCTTGCGCTGCAAATCGGCGGCCACCTTTTCACACAACGATGTGAATACAGCGCCCAGCTCAGCGCGGTCGCGCACCGCATGCAGGTCGCGGTCAAAGGTGGTTTCGCGGCTCATGGACACGGGCTCACTCTCGGTCACCACCGGCCGGTCGTCGCGGCCCCAGGCGGCGTTGTGCATCCACGCGCCTGTGGCCTGGCCAAAGTTGTCTTGCAACCAGTCCCGGCTTTGCGCTGCCAACTCGCCAATGGTGTGGATGTGCAGGCGTTGGAGTTTTTCATCCGCCTTGGGGCCTATACCGTTGATCTTGCGGCAAGCCAGCGGCCAGATCATGGTTTGCAAGTCCGCCTCTTGCACGATGGAAATGCCCTTGGGCTTGTTGAACTCACTGGCCATCTTGGCGATCAGCTTGTTAGGCGCCACGCCAATGGAGCAGGTCAGCCCGGTCTTTTCAAAAATGCTGCGCTGGATCAGCCGCGCCAGCGAGCGTCCGCCTTCGCGTTGGCCGCCCGGCACATCGGTGATGTCGATGTAGACCTCGTCCACGCCGCGGTCTTCCATCAGCGGCGCGACTTCCAGGATCGCATCCTTGAAAGCCCGCGAATATTTGCGCACCTCGTCAAAGTCCACCGGCAGCACGATGGCCTCTGGGCAGAGCTTGGCGGCTTTCATCATGCCCATGGCCGAGCCCACGCCAAACTGCCGCGCCGGGTAGGTGGCGGTGGTGATCACGCCGCGGCCCACGTAGTCTTTGAGCCGCGGGAAGGCGCTGATGGGAATGTGCTTGAGGGCAGCTTTGTCGTCTGCCGTGATGGCCTCGTCCACTTTGCGGCGGCCGCCACCAATCACGACGGGCAAGCCCTTGAGCTGCGGGTAGCGCAACAGCTCGATGGACGCGAAAAACGCGTCCATGTCGAGGTGGGCAATGCGGCGGATTGGGGTCGTGATCAGTAAGTCCCAGGGACCAGAATGCTCTTGTCCACGGTCTGAATATCCGTGCGCCCGCAAAAGGCCATGGTGATGTCCAGCTCTTTGTGGATGATCTGCAGCGCCTTGGTCACGCCAGCTTCGCCCATCGCGCCCAGGCCGTAGACCATCGCGCGGCCAATCAGCGTACCGCGCGCGCCCAGCGCCCAAGCTTTCAAAACGTCTTGGCCCGAGCGAATGCCACCGTCCATCCAGACCTCGATGTCCGAGCCCACGGCTTCCACAATGCCGGGCAGAGCGGCAATGCTGGACGGCGCGCCGTCCAACTGCCGGCCGCCGTGGTTGCTCACCACAATCGCGTCGGCGCCACTTTGCACGGCCAGCTTGGCGTCTTCCACGTCTTGAATGCCTTTCAAGATCAGCTTGCCGCCCCATTGTTCTTTGACCCAGGCCACGTCGGCCCAGGACAGGCGGGGGTCGAACTGCTCGTTGGTCCAGGCGGCCAGGGAGTTCATGTCGCTCACGCCTTTGACGTGGCCGACCAGGTTGCCAAAGGTGTGGCGCTTCGTGCCTGCCATGCCGAGGCACCAGCGCGGCTTGGTCATGAGGTTGATGATGTTGGCAATCGTCGGGCGGGGCGGGGCCGTGAGGCCGTTTTTCAGGTCTTTGTGGCGCTGGCCAATCACCTGCAAATCGAGCGTGAGCACCAGCGCATTGCAGCCAGCTTTGCGCACGCGCTCGATCATGGCTTTCATGGCGTCGCGGTCGCGCATCATGTAGAGCTGGAACCAGAACGGCGCGGTGGTGTGGGCTGCGATGTCTTCAATCGAGCAGATGCTCATGGTCGACAAAATGAAGGGAATGCCGAACTTCTCAGCGGCGCGCGCGGCCTTGATCTCGCCGTCGGCATGCTGCATGCCCGTCAGGCCCACGGGGGCAATGGCCACGGGCATTTTCACGTCCATGCCAACCATCTTGGTGGCCAACGTGCGGTTTTCCATGTTCACGGCCACGCGCTGGCGCAGCTTGATTTTCTGGAAGTCTTCTTCGTTGGCGCGGTAAGTGCCTTCGGTCCAGGAGCCCGAGTCGGCGTAGTCGTAGAACATGCGCGGCACGCGTTTTTCAGCCAGGACGCGCAGGTCTTCAATGTTGGTGATCACGGGCATGGTTTGTCTTCCTTTTAGTTCTTAAATGCTAGCGGCGATCGGTGGTCGGCGGTTTGAAGAAATTTGCGAACTTCTGCTTGCGTCCGGAAATTTCCTCACGCCAGCCGCGCCCGGTGCCGCGCAATCTGCGCCCGCACCTGCACCGGCGCTGTGCCGCCCAGCGTGTTGCGCGCGTTCAGCGAACCCTGCAGGCTGAGCGGTCCAAACACATCGGCTTCGATGCGCGCGTCAAACTTTTGCAGCACGTCCAGTGGCAGTTCCGAGAGATCGACACCCAAGCCCTGGGCCGTTTTGACGGCATGGGCCACGACCTCATGTGCATCGCGAAAGGGCAGGCCTTTCTTGACCAAGTAGTCGGCCAAATCGGTGGCGGTGGCGTAGCCTTTTCGTACAGCGGCCTGCATGGCCTCGGCATTCACGGTAATGCCGCCTTCTTTTTTGCCAGTGGCCGGGTTCAGTTGGCCGCCGACCATTTCACTGAAGATGCGCAGCGTGTCTTTGAGCGTGTCCACGGTGTCGAACAGCGGCTCTTTGTCTTCCTGGTTGTCCTTGTTGTAGGCCAGGGGCTGGCCCTTCATGAGCGTGATCAAGCCCATCAAATGGCCCACCACGCGGCCAGTCTTGCCGCGCGCCAGTTCAGGCACGTCTGGGTTTTTCTTCTGCGGCATGATGGACGAGCCGGTGGTGAAGCGGTCGGCAATCTTCACGAAGCCGAAGTTCTGGCTCATCCACAAAATCAGCTCTTCGCTCATGCGGCTGATGTGCACCATGCACAGCGATGCGGCGGCTGAGAATTCAATCGCAAAGTCCCGGTCGCTCACGGCGTCCAGGCTGTTCTGGCAGACCTGCGGCGCGCCACTTTCATCGACCATGCCCAGCGTACGGGCCACGCGTTCGCGGTCAAGCGGGTAGGTGGTACCGGCCAGAGCGGCGGCGCCCAGGGGCAGGCGGTTCACGCGGCGGCGCACGTCTTGCAGGCGTTCCGCGTCACGCGCAAACATCTCCACATAGGCCAGCAAATGGTGGCCAAAGCTCACGGGCTGCGCCACTTGCAGGTGCGTAAAGCCCGGCATGATGACTTCGACGTTTTGCTCGGCCACATCGACCAGGGACTGCTGCAAGTCCACCAGCAGGCCCGTGATGAGGTCAATCTCGCCTCGCAGCCACAGGCGCACGTCGGTGGCGACCTGGTCGTTGCGGCTGCGGCCGGTGTGCAGGCGCTTGCCGGCGTCACCCACCAGTTGCGTCAGGCGCGCCTCGATGTTCAGGTGCACGTCTTCGAGGTCCAGCTTCCATTCAAAGTTACCGGCCTCAATGTCGGCCCAGATGCTTTTCATGCCCGACTGAATAGACGCGTGGTCCGCGTCGCTGATGATGCCTTGGGTGGCCAGCATCTCGGCATGCGCGAGTGAGCCGGTGATGTCGGCTTGCCAAAGGCGCTTGTCAAAAAAGACGCTGGCGGTGTAGCGCTTGACGAGATCGCTCATGGGCTCTGTAAACAGAGCCGACCAAGCTTGGGTTTTTTTGTCGAATTGGTTCACGTGCGCTTTCGGCTAGCGGGCTAGCGGATGTCAGAGGGCTGGCTGGGCAAAAGGGCTTGATTTTATTGGCAGACTCGGCCGCGCTTAAGTTTGCGTCCGGCCGAGCTTTGTATTTGACGGCTTTGGGCAAATACTCAGGGGCTGATGATCCAAGAGCCTGACCCGCCACCCATTGCCGCGCCACCCATGGCTGCCAATCCGTCCGCCAGTGCGTCTGCCGGTGTGTCGCTCAACCCGGAGCAGGCTATCACCGTGCAAGAGGCCGTGTCGGCATCCGCTGAAGACGAGCGGCGCGAAAAAGTCAGCCCAGACCTGCCCGTCACGGTGGACGTGCGCAGCCTCTCCCTGGCGCTGTTGGCGGTGCTGGCCAGCTTGTTCGTGCTGCATTGGGCAAAGCAGATCTTCATTCCAGTTTTGCTGGGGCTCTTGCTCAGTTATGCCTTGTCGCCCGTGGTCAACTGGCTGGAGCCCTACCGGGTGCCGCGTCCTTTGAGCGCGGGTTTGCTCCTGGTGGCCCTGGTGGCCAGCATGGGCAGTGCGGCCTATGGCCTGCGCGACGACGCCAGCGATCTGGTGGAGTCCTTGCCCTTGGCGGCGCAAAAGGTGCGGCAGGCCTTGCGTGACCGGCAAGACAGCCAAAACGCCAGCGCCCTGGAAAAAGTGCAAAAAGCCGCCAGTCAGATCGAGCAGGCGGCGGCGGAGTCAGGCGCTGCAGCGGCGCCCGCCCGCGGGGTCACGCGCGTGGTGATCGAGCGTCCGCGCTTCAACATCACGGACTACCTGTGGACGGGCACGCTGGGTTTGCTGACGTTTGTCGCCCAGGCCGCCATGGTCATGTTTTTGACGTTTTTTCTCATGGCCTCGGGCGACACCTTCAGGCGCAAGCTGGTCAAGCTGGCCGGCCCCACGCTCAGCAGCAAAAAGATCACTTTGCAGGCCTTGGACGAGATCAATTTGCAGATCCAGCGCTATTTGCAGGTGCAGCTGCTGTGCAGCCTGCTGGTGGGCGTGCTGACCTGGCTGGCCTTGATGTGGATTGGCCTGGAGCACGCCGCCGTCTGGGGCATTGCAGCCGGCGTGACCAACATGATTCCCTACGTCGGCTCTCTGCTCATCGTCGGCGCCACAGGGCTGGTGGGATTTTTGCAGTTCGGCAGCCTGGACATGACGCTGCTGGTCGCTGGTGCCTCGGTCCTGATTCACACGGTCATCGGCAACCTGCTCACCCCCTGGCTCACCAGCCGCGCCGGCCGCATGAACCCGGTGGCCGTGTTCGTCGGTTTACTGGCCTGGGGCTGGCTGTGGGGCATGTGGGGTCTGCTGCTCGGCATCCCCATCCTCATGGTCATCAAGACCATTTGTGATCGCGTGGACGACCTCAAACCGGTGGGCGAGTTCTTGGGGTCCTAAGCCTTTGTTAACCCGTGTTCCGCAAGCCCGCTGCAATGCCGTTGATGCTGATGTGAATGCCGCGCTGCACGCGTTCGTCGGATTTGCCTTCGCGGTAGCGCCGGATCAATTCCACCTGCAGATGGTGCAGCGGGTCGATATAGGGGAAGCGGTGGCGGATGGAGCGTTGCAAGGCGGCGTTACCAGCCAGGCGTTGCTTTTCACCGGTGATCTGGCCCAGTGCTTCAGCAGTGCGGTGCCATTCGGCTTCAATGGCCGTGAAGATCTTTTTGCGCAAACGTGCATCGCCCACCAGTTCGGCGTAGCGCGAGGCCAGCGCCAGATCGCTTTTGGCCAGCACCATGTCCATGTTGCTGAGCAGGGTCTTGAAAAACGGCCACTGTTTGTACATTTTTTGCAGCAGCGCCAGGCCTTCCTTGCGGCTGTGCGGGCCGGCGTTCAGCATCTGTTCCACAGCCGATCCAAAACCGAACCAGCCAGGCAGCGTCAGCCGGCACTGGCCCCAGCTAAAGCCCCAGGGAATGGCGCGCAAGTCTTCAATTTTTTGACTGGGCTTGCGTGACGCAGGGCGCGAACCAATGTTGAGCTCCGCGATCTCGCGGATGGGCGTCGCGGCAAAGAAGTAGTCGGTAAAGCCTGGGGTCTCGTAAACCAGTGCGCGGTAGGCTGCCATGCTGGCGCTGGAGAGCTGCGCCGCGGTTTGCAAAAACGCCTCGCTGGCCGGCTTGGTGGGTTGCAGCAGCGTGGCTTCAAGCGTGGCGGCCACGAGGGTTTCCAGGTTGCGTCGGCCAATTTCCGGGTTGGCGTATTTGGAGCCGATCACTTCGCCTTGCTCGGTCAGGCGGATTTGCCCGCGCACGGTGCCCGGTGGCTGCGCCAGGATGGCCTGGTAGCTGGGGCCACCGCCGCGGCCCACGGTGCCGCCGCGGCCGTGGAACATGCGCAGCTGAATGTTGTGCGAATTCGCCAGTTCGTCAAACAGCGCGACCAGCGCAATTTCGGCGCGGTACAGCTCCCAGTTGCTGGTGAAGATGCCGCCGTCCTTGTTGCTGTCCGAATAGCCCAGCATGATGTCTTGCTCGGCGCCGCTGCGTTGCACCAGCGCTGCGATGCCTGGAATGGCATAGAACTCGCGCATGATGGGCGCCGCGTTGCGCAGGTCTTCAATCGTCTCGAAAAGTGGCACGACGATCAGGTCATTGACGGGGCCTGCGGCTTTGCCACGACCAACCTTGACGGGCGAGAGCACACCGCGCATCAGGCCGACTTCCTTTTGCAGCAGCAGCACCTCGAGCAAGTCGCTCACGGTTTCGGTGTGGCTGATGATGTAGTGACGAATCGCCTCTTTGCCGTAGCGCTGGCGAGCCTGAACCGCGGCTTCGAAGATGGCTAGTTCGTGGCGCGTGTGGTCTGAGTAGTCGGCACCCATCACGCGCAGGGGCCGCGCCTCGCCAAGCAGTTGCAAGAGCAGGGCGCGCTTGTCGGCCTCGCCCAGCGCGCTGTAACGCGGCTCCAGGCCGGCGGTGGCCAGCAACTCGGCCACCACTTCTTCATGCTTGTCAGAGCTTTGACGCAAGTCCACCGTGGCCAGGTGAAAACCAAACACCTGCACTGCGCGAATCAAGGGGTGCAGGCGCTGGCTGGCCAGCGCGGCGCCGTGGTGCGTGCGCAGCGACGCATCAATGACCCGCAAGTCGGCCAAAAATTCTTCAGCCAGGGCGTAGGGGTTTTGCGGCGCGACCGCGTGGCGCGCGGCCTCGCCCCCTGTGAGTTCTTGCAGCGTGGCGGCCAGCCGCGCGTAAATGCCGGTGAGCGCCAGCCGGTAAGGCTCATCTTGTCGGTGGGCATTGGTGTCGGGTGAGCGCTTCGCCAGGGCCTGCATCTCGGGGCTGGTGTCCACCAACATGGCCGACACAGACAGCTCGCCGCCCAGGTAATGCACTTCGGTCAGGTAGTGGCGCAGCACCATGTCGGCCTGTCGGCTCAGCGCGTATTCCAGCGTTTGAGCGCTGACGTTGGGGTTGCCGTCGCGGTCGCCGCCAATCCACTGGCCCATGCGCAAAAAGCTGTGCACCGCGTGGTTGCCCAGTTCGCGTTCGAGGTTGGCGTAAATCTTGGGAATCTCGCGCAGAAAAGTTGCTTCGTAGTAGCTCAGCGCGTTTTCAATTTCGTCCGCCACCGTGAGCTTGGTAAATCGCAGCAGCCGCGTTTGCCACAGCTGCATGACGCGGGCGCGCAGTTGCGCCTCGTTGGCGGCCAGCTCGCGCGGCGTGAGCGCGTCCTTGGCGGCATTCACGGCAGCGCCCAGGGCCTTGATGTCGTCGCGCGCGGTCATCAGCTGCGCAATGGCGCGTTCAGCGTCCAGAATGCTTTTGCGCTGCACCTCTGTCGGGTGCGCCGTCAGCACCGGCGACACAAAGCTGTGCGCCAGGGTGTTGGCAATCGTCTTGGGGGAAATGCCGGCCCAGCGCAAGCGGGCCAGCGCCACGTCAATGCTGCCTTCTTGCGTGTCGCCCGCGCGCTCGTGCACGGCGCGGCGGCGAATATGGTGGCGGTCTTCCGCCAGATTGGCCAGATGGCTGAAGTAGGTGAAGGCCCGGATCACGCTCACGGTCTGGTCGCCGGACAAGCCTTTGAGCAGCTTTTTCAGGGCCTTGTCCGCGTCGGCGTCGGCGTCGCGTCTAAAGCTCACCGACAGCTTGCGAATCTGCTCGATCAACTCATACGCGGCCACACCCTCTTGCTCGCGAATCACGTCGCCCAGGATGCGGCCCAAGAGGCGAATGTCCTCAACCAGGGGACGCTCGTTGTCGCGAGCTCTCGCGGCCGGCGCCGGGGTTCCAGAAGCCGACTTTTCCCTTGCTGAACCCGCCATTTCAACCCCTTTTTTTGCGAAGCTTGCATGCTAGCATTCGCTCACTTCAATGATTACAAGGCAGGTACGCGTGGCCGAGAACAACAAAGAGACAGGCAAGGCAGCAGGCCATCAAACAGGCAAAAAAGTGGTGATTGCCACGCGCGAAAGCCGGCTTGCACTTTGGCAGGCCGAGCATGTCAAAGCCTTGCTGCAAGAGCGCCTGGGCTGGCAAGTCGAACTCTTGGGCATGACCACGCAGGGCGACCAGATCCTGGATCGGTCGCTGAGCAAGGTGGGCGGCAAGGGTCTTTTTGTCAAAGAGCTGGAAACCGCTTTGGCCGACGGCCGCGCCGACATCGCCGTGCATTCGCTCAAAGACGTGCCTATGGACCTGCCCGAAGGCTTTGCCCTGGCTTGCGTGATGCAGCGCGAAGACCCGCGTGATGCTTTTGTGTCACCGAATTACGCCAGCCTGGACGCATTGCCGCAAGGCGCGGTGGTCGGTACGTCCAGCCTGCGCCGTCTGGTGCTGCTCAAAGCCATGCGGCCTGACTTGCGCATCGAACCCCTGCGTGGCAACCTGGACACCCGCTTGCGCAAGCTCGACGAAGGCCAGTACGACGCTATCGTGTTGGCGGCCGCGGGCTTGAAACGCCTGGGCCTTGAAAGCCGCATTCGCGCCACCTTTGAGCCTGACAGCATGTTGCCCGCCGCAGGGCAGGGCGCCTTGGGCATCGAGACCCGCGCCGACCGTCAGGACTTGATCGACGGCCTGGCCGTGCTGGCTCATCAGCCTACATGGCTGTCAGTCACGGCCGAGCGCACGGTGTCGCGCGCCATGGGCGGCAGTTGTTCGATGCCGCTGGCGGCTTTCACCACCGGCCCGGCCGAGGGCGGCATGCGCCTGGAAGCCGCCTGGGGCGACCCTGGTTCCGCCGGTCCCGATGGCATGCAGGCCATGCAAGACAGCCGGGGTGTTGCGGGCACGGTGGCGCAAGCCATCTCGCCGCTGGTGCGTGTGCAACATGCAGCCAAGGTGAGCAATTTCGCCGAGGCCGAAGCGCTGGGCGAGCACGTGGCTGCCCTGCTGCGCGCCGGAGGCGCCGTGTGGGCCTCCAATGCCAGCGCCTGACAAGCTTTCGGCTGAGCCGATCGAGCCGATCAAACGCTTGCCTGCCGTGTTGGTCACGCGGCCCGCTGCCGAGGCGGCGCTCTGGGTGGCTGACTTGCAGGCGCGTGGCATTCCGGCTGAAGCCTTGCCTTTGATCGACATCGCCCCCGTGCCGGATATGTCCGCTGCGCGTGCGTGCTGGGCGTCTTTAAATCGCTATGCCGCGCTGATGTTTGTCAGTGGCAATGCGGTTGCGCAGTTTTTTGCTGCGCGCCCGGTTCCCATGTTTGATGCCCTGCCGGCGGAACTGCGATTCATGGCGCCCGGCCCGGGCACCGCGCAGCGCTTGCTGGCCGCGGGGGTTCCCGCATCGCAAATTGACACACCGCCGGCCGATGCCGCGCAATTTGATTCGCAAACGCTGTGGCAGCAAGTCGGCCACAGGGCGTGGGCGGGCAGGCAGGTGTTGATCGTGCGCGGTCAAAGCGCAGGGCACGTGGATGATGCGCTGGCAACTCAAGCCGCTGCGCCTGGCCGGGACTGGTTGGCGCGCCGCTTGACTGACCGCGGGGCCACGGTCGAATTTCTGTGCGTTTACCAGCGTCAGCCGCCGCAGCTGAGCGCCGCTGCGCTCGAGCGCATCCAGCGCAGCCAGCACGACGGTTCGGTCTGGCTGTTCAGCAGTTCCGAGGCGCTGGGGTACTTGCAGCAGAATTTGAAACAGCTGGACTTCGGGGCGAGCGGAGGGGGCGTGGACTGGGCGCAGGCACGCGCCATCGCCACCCATCCACGCATTGCGCAAGCCGCCCGCCAAGCGGGCTGGGGTGTTGTTATCGAGTCACGTCCGGCCCTGGCGGATATCGTCGCGTCGATAGAATCACAGCTCTCATGAGCGACCCCACACCGGCTTCCACGCCAACCGAAACTTCTCCCCCGATGCCACCGTTTGTGCCAGAGCCGGACGCCTGCGCTGCTATGTCAAGCACTTGGTGGCAGTCGCGCGGCTGGACCTTTGCCGTGATGGGCTTGGCAGGCACCGGCCTGCTGGCGAGTTTGCTGACCTGGCAAAAGCTCGAGCACATTCAGGGGGAATTAGCCCGCCGCAGCCAGGACTCTGGCGCGCAGGCCGTGGAAGCCCGCACTTTGGCGCGTGAGGCACAAGAAAGTTCGCGCGACCTGGCCGCCCGGCTGGCCAGCGCGGAGACCCGCTTGAGCGAAGTCAGCTTGCAGCGCAGCCAGCTTGAAGAGCTGATGCAAAGCCTGTCGCGCTCGCGTGACGACAACCTGGTGGTGGACCTCGAAGCCGGCCTGCGCCTGGCCCAACAGCAAGCGCAGCTGACGGGCAGCACCGAGCCTTTGCTGGCCGCGCTGAAGTCGGCCGAGCAGCGGCTCGTCAGAGCCGCGCAGCCGCGGCTGAGCCCGGTGCAGCGCGCCATCGCCAAAGACACTGAGCGGGTGCGCGGCGCGGCCTTGACGGACGTGCCGGCCTTGCTGCTGCGCCTGGACGAGCTGGTGCGACTGGTCGATGAACTGCCGGCCGCCAATGCCGTGGCTTCCAATGCAGCTGCCAGCACCGGGCCGTCGCGCCCGAACGATTCGTCGGCTGCCGAGCCGCGCTCATCCGCTGCTGCCTCTGTGGGCAATGCGGGGAGTAGCGCCAGCCGCTGGTGGCCTGACGGCCAGGCGCTGAGCACGTGGTTTGGCGGCGCGTGGTCCATGCTTCACCGCGAGGCGCAGGCCCTCCTCCGGGTGAGCCGGATCGACCAGCCCGAAGCCGCCTTGTTGGCCCCAGAGCAAAGCTATTTCCTGCGCGAAAACATCAAGCTCAAGCTTCTGAACGCGCGTCTGGCTCTGCTGTCGCGTCAGACGGAGGCTGCACGTTCCGACCTGGCCAGTGTGCAGAGCAACCTGCTGCGCTACTTCGATGCCTCGGCTCGCAAAACCGTGGCTGCCAACAGCTTGCTGCAACAAGTGCAAGGTCAGTTGCGCGCCGGTGAGCTGCCGCGGCTCGACGAAACACTGGCCGCATTGGCCACGGCTGCTTCGGGCCGCTGAGGCTCAACTTTTTTCCATTCCTAAACCCATCCATGCGCGCCGTACTTTGGTTAGTTGCCCTTTTTGGCGTCGCGGTGGCGGTGGCACTTTTTGCCGGTAACAACCAGGCGGTGGTGACGCTGTTCTGGCCACCGCATCGGATCGACATTTCCTTCAATCTGCTGGTCTTGCTGCTCGCCGGCATGCTGGCCCTGCTGCACTTGGCACTGAAGGCTTTGGGCGCCGTGGCTTCTTTGCCCGCGCAGGCCAGGCGCTGGCGTGCCCAGCAAAAGGAACGCGCCATGTACGCGGCCTTCATGGATGCGTTGGCACACTTGTTGGCCGGCCGATTCATCCGCGCCTCGCGCTCGGCTGAAAACGCCTTGCTGCAGGAAAAGGGCCTCGCCCTTTTGGCCAGTGAAGTCGGCCTGGATTCTGGTTACCACCCCAGCCGCCTTCAGCAACTGCGTTCGCTGGCTCATTTGTTGGCCGCCGAGAGTGCGCATGCCCTGCAAAACAAGGGCCTGCGCCAGAGTCATGTGCAGCAGGCTGTGGGCGGCGAGCCGGGTCGGATCGCGCTGGAGACCGCAGAAGGCATCCAGTTGCGCACCGCCCGCTGGGCCCTGGACGACCGCGATCCCAAGCGCGCGCTGGACAGCCTGGCCCAATTGCCGCTGGGCGCTGCGCGCCGCACCCTGGCGCTACGCCTGCGCCTGCGTGCTGCCCGCCTGGCTGGCCAGACTGCCGAGGCCATTGAAACCGCGCGCTTGCTGGCCAAGCATCGTGCTTTTTCAACTCCGGCGGCGCAAAGCATCATTCGCGGCCTGGCCCTGGATTTGCTCATTAGCGCGCATGACATCGACCAGATACGTCAAGTCTGGCTGTCCCTGGAAGAGAACGAGCGCGCCATGCCTGAATTGGCCGTACACGCGGCTGCGCGCCTGATGGCGCTTGGCGGTGACGCCGGTCTGGCGCGCCATTGGCTGGCCGGTGCGTGGGACGCCGTGATGGGCGCCCGATCTGTGGCGGCAGAGCCTTTGCGCGTGAAGTACATCGCTGCGCTTGAAGCCAGCCTGGATGCGTTGGACGCCGTTTGGTTGGCGCGCATTGAAGCGGCCGTTTTGACCCGTCCGCTGGACGCCAGCCTCGAGTACCTGGCCGGCATGGCCTGCTTGAAGCGTCAGCTTTGGGGCAAAGCCCAGCAACTGCTTTCGCATGCCGTGCTGGGCCTGCAAGACGCGGCGCTCAAACGCAAGGCCTGGTGCGCGCTGGCCACTTTGGCCGAGCAGCGTGGCGACGAAGAAGCGGTTCGCAAGGCTTACCGGGCAGCGGCGCAAGCCTGACAATCAAAATTAAGAGCCCACAAAAAAAGGCGACTCCCGTTCACACGGGGGTCGCCTTTTTTATGGGGGCAGCTGACACGGTTGCCCGGTCGGCTGCCTGCTCGCGGTCTTAGCTTCGATCACCCTGTTCAAACGGCAGGGTCATGTTGCGCAGATCGCGCTGGGTTTCCACTAGCACCAGCGGGCCACTGTCGACCGCCACCACAGGCGGGCGCTCACGCGGCACGTGCACCGGACGAGGCTCGGCGGCCATGGCTGCCTGGATCTCAGCGATCTTGGCAGCGTTTGAATTGACCCACTGCAGACCCGAAGAGCTAGCTACCTGAGCCAGGTCTTGCAGGGGCAAGTCGTAGCTGGCGACGGTTGGCAAGGGACGTCCGGCCGGTGGCGCGACAGCGGCCACGACAGCGGAGGCAGGGGCTGCAACAGGTGAAGCAGCAAGAGGCGCTGGCGCCTGACGCTGTTCGCGTTCAGCACGGGGCTCGCGTGCTTCGCGTGGTTCACGCTGCTCGTAGACCGGAGCGCGGGGCGCTTCGGCTTCTGAAGCCATGTTGCGCGCTTCGCCTTGGTTGGCAGCGGCTGCTGCATTGTTCAGGCTAGGTGCCTGAGCATTTTCAGCCAGCTGAAGACCTGCATCGCCTTGTTCCCCTTGAGCGTTGCCATCGCCACGCTCGGCGCGATCACCACGCTCCCGGCGGTCGCGACCATAACGGTCACGGCTGCGGCGCTCGCGCGGCGCGCGCTCTGCGCTGCCTTCCTGGCCTTCAACCGTCTCGCGGCCTTGCTCTGTCGCGTTCTCTGTCAAGTTGACGGCCTCAGAACCGCCTTCAAGGTTCAGTGCTGCCGTCGTTGCGCCGCCGTTGGCGAAGCCTTGGCTGGCGCCGTCAAACGCTGCGTCGCCAGCCTGGCCTTCGACAGGCGCATCGCTGCGCTCGCCGCGTGGTCGGCGGTTGCCGCGTTCACGGCGACCACCTTCACGGGGCTCGCGGGCTTGACCATCAGCACGTGGTTCGCGTGGCTCACGGGCCTCGCGCGGTTCGCGAGATTCACGGGGTTCACGTGCAGGGCGCTCTTCAGCACCGGCGTCCGGACCACTCACCTCGCCGCGTGCAGCAGCAGCCATTGCGGCCTGGTTGGCCAGCGCCAATGCCTGCTCAGCAGCGTCGCGTGGCGTGCCGTTGCGCTCACCGCGCTCGCTCCGATCACCCCGCTCGCCACGCTCACGGCGGCCACGGCCACCCTCGGTGCGTGCTTCGCGGCCACCTTCGCGGCCACTTTCAGGTCGCTGCTCTGGACGGGCTTCGCGCCCGCCCTGGCCATCGGCGCGAACGCCTTCAGGACGGCCCTCAGCACGACCTTCAGCAGGCGCACGTTCTGGCCGGCCTTCGGCATTGCGCTCACGGCGCGGCTCGCGTGTATCACGTGTATCGCGACCTTCGGCACGTTCACCGCCGCGTTCAGCACCACGCTCGCCGCGGGCATCACGTCCACCACGTCCGCCGCGGCGACTGTCGCGGCCGCCGCCGCGCTCACCGCGTTCGCCACGCTCTGGGCGGTCCTGGCGACCATCCGTGCGGGCTTCTTTCTTTGGCTCGTTGCTGCGCGCTGGCGCAGGGCTGTCGTCCATGCCAAACAGGCCTTTGAGCCAGGCAAAAAAGCCTTTTTCAGCGGCAGGGGCAGCGGGCGTACGTGCTTGTGGCGTGCGCTGTGCGACAGCAGGCTGAGCCACGGGCTCGGCCTTGACGGGCGCGACGGGCGCGGGCATGTCGGGCAACACGCCCTTGATGACGGGTTCCTGCTTGTTGTGCTTTTCCTGGCTGCGGCGCGTGACCAGGGTTGGGTCTTCGATCTCTTCAGCCATCTTGTAGCTGGCTTCGATGTTGTCCAGACGCGGATCGTCGTGCTTCAGGCGCTCAAGCCGGTAGTTCGGCGTTTCCAGCGTTTTGTTGGGCACCAGCAGCACGTTAATGCGCTGCTTCATTTCGATTTTGGCGATCTCAGAACGCTTTTCGTTCAGCAAGAACGAAGCGACATCGACTGGAACCTGGCACAGCACCGAGGCCGTGCTGTCCTTCATGGACTCTTCCTGGATGATTCGCAGAATTTGCAGCGCCGAGCTTTCTGTGTCGCGGATGTGGCCGGAGCCACCGCAACGTGGGCAAGGAATAGATGCGCCTTCCGACAGGGCCGGGCGCAGGCGCTGGCGGCTCATTTCCATCAGACCAAACTTGCTAATGGTGCCGAACTGCACGCGGGCGCGGTCTTGGCGCAGCGCATCGCGCAAGCGGTTTTCCACATCGCGGCGGTTGCGCGACTCTTCCATGTCAATGAAGTCGATGACGATCAGGCCGCCCAGGTCGCGCAAGCGCATCTGGCGGGCCACTTCGTCGGCGGCTTCGAGGTTGGTGCGGGTGGCGGTTTCTTCAATGTCGCCGCCCTTGATGGCGCGGGCCGAGTTGACGTCCACCGACACCAAGGCTTCGGTGTGGTCAATCACGATGGCGCCGCCCGAAGGCAGTTGCACGGTGCGTGCGTAGGCCGACTCGATCTGGTGCTCGATCTGGAAGCGCGAGAACAGCGGTGCGTCATCGCGGTAGCGTTTGACGCGGTGCTCGTGCTCGGGCATTACATGCGCCATGAACTGGCGGGCTTGTTCGTACACGTCGTCCGTGTCAAACAGAATGTCGCCGATGTCGCTGTTGAAGTAGTCGCGGATCGCGCGGATGACCAGGCTCGATTCCTGGTAAATCAGGAAGGCGCCTTTGCCTTGCTTGCCGGCGCCTTCGATGGCGGTCCAGAGCTTGATCAGGTAGTTCAGGTCCCACTGCAACTCAGGGGCGCTGCGGCCAATGCCGGCGGTGCGGGCAATGATGCTGGAGCCGGCCGGGTATTCCAGCTGGTCCATGGCTTCTTTGAGCTCGGCGCGGTCGTCGCCCTCGATGCGTCGGCTAACGCCGCCGCCGCGTGGGTTGTTGGGCATCAGCACCACGTAGCGGCCAGCCAGGCTGACGAAGGTGGTGAGAGCCGCGCCCTTGTTGCCGCGTTCTTCTTTCTCGACCTGAACCATCAGTTCCTGGCCTTCGCGAATCACATCATTGATGCGCGCCTGGTTGACGGGCACGCCGGGCGTGAAGTAATTGCGGGAGATTTCCTTGAAGGGCAGAAAACCGTGGCGGTCTTCGCCGTAGTCCACAAAGCAGGCTTCCAGTGAAGGCTCGACGCGGGTGACGACGGCCTTGTAGATATTGCCTTTGCGCTGTTCGCGCCCTTCGATTTCGATTTCGTAGTCGAGGAGTTTTTGTCCATCGACGATGGCCAGGCGGCGTTCTTCGGCCTGCGTGGCATTAATCAGCATCCGTTTCATCGGAATTCCTTATCGTTCTTGTGCCCCGGGCATATAAATCCCGGGCATCTCACTGCCCGAAGCGGGCTAACGATGCCTCAAAGCAAACGCAATGCGAACGTGGGGAATTGCCGGAGAGCCCTGACGTGCTCGGCAGGACGACTCAACTCTCATGGAGTGGGCCGTCAAGCGATGGGTCTGGGCGTAGGCGCGTGGATGGGGTGAGTCGGAGCCTTGCGGGTATTTGCCATCATGTAAATGGCAGGGCGTGTCCGTGCGACAGGGGTTGCAGGAACGCCAATGCCCGGAAGCGGGGCTAAAAAGCGCCGCAGGCAATGAAGAACCCATCCAACCAGCGTTGTCATCAGGAGGCTACCCGTCTAAAGGCTTGATCTCACCAGGATCCGTGAGCAGCCCGTGGGGCTACTCACCTGGTATTCCGTCGTTGTATTCGCAAAACGTCGACTTTTGCACTGTCTCAGGGTCAAGGCGGGGTGTCTGGCACCCTGGCCTTGGCAGGCAAGACAGTCGTTGGCATCGACCTTCCAGCGTGTCACCGAGGCAAGCAAAGACTTGTGAGTGGACTAAACTGCCAGACAAATCAACTACTTACAGCGCAACGCTAGTGAAACACATTATAGGGTCAGGAACTTCCCGGGCCAAACGCCAGACAACGGCGTCTCGCAGCCCCGGCCGAAGCACCGCAAAGCCTGGCCTGACACGCCCCAATTCCCGCCCAGCCGCCGCGCGCGGCGTGCCGCCCAGAGCTGCGCCCGAGTCCTCCGCAGGGCAGACACTGGCCCCCCCGCCGGTTGAGCAAGTCAGCGTTCCTGTGGCTTTGCCGCAGGCCAGTTTGCTCACCGTGGGCGAGGATTTTGCAGGGCAAAGGCTGGACAATTTCCTGATCCGTGAGCTCAAGGGCGTGCCCAAGACCCACGTCTACCGCATCATTCGCAGTGGCGAGGTTCGGGTCAACAAGGGCAGGGCGCAGGCCGATACGCGCCTGGAAGCCGGTGACGTGCTGCGTCTTCCGCCGGTACGCACCTCAGAGCGTGCCGACCAAAAAGCCCACGCCATGGCGGTCGAGATTGCCAGGCACGGCGCCAGCTCCACCGAAGGCGGTTATGCGCCGGCCCGCGATTTCCCCATCTTGTTTGAAGACGAGCATGTGCTGGCCGTCAACAAGCCCGCTGGCGTGGCCGTTCATGGAGGCAGCGGCGTGGCGTTTGGCGTCATTGAGCAGTTGCGCATGGCCAGGCCTGAACATGATTTCCTGGAGCTCGTGCATCGGCTGGACCGTGAAACCAGCGGTGTGCTGCTGGTCGCCAAAAAGCGCATGGCGCTCAAAATTCTGCAGGAGCAGTTCAGGGAACGCGAGACCGACAAGGTCTATCTGGCGCTGGTCAAGGGCCTGTGGCCGCCGCGCCTGAAAGTGCTGGACCGGCCGCTGGCCAAATACCTGCTGCCCGAGGGCGAGCGCCGCGTGCGCATCGTCGAAAAAGACCATCCGGACGCCATGCGCGCAGTGACCCTGGTCAAGCTCAGGGCCACTTTGCCAGCCGCAGAGCGCCAGGGCCCGGCCGACCTGAGCTTGCTGGAAGTCACCATCAAAACCGGGCGCACGCACCAAATCCGCGTGCATCTGGCGGGCGAAGGCCACCCGATTGCCGGCGACGACAAGTACGGTGACTTTGAGCTGAACAAAACCCTGCAAAAGCAGGCCGACCCGCACCTGCTCAAGCGCATGTTCCTGCACGCCTGGCGCTTGCAGTTCACGCATCCGTCCAATCGCAAGCGCATCACGCTCATGGCTGAACTTCCTCCTGAACTGCACACCTTGGTGGCCCATGTCCCAGAACCTGAACTTTGAGCTGATCGCATTTGACTGGGACGGCACGCTGTTCGACTCGACCCAGATCATCGTGCGCGCCATCCAGGATGCCGTGCGCGACGTGGGCGGCACGGTGCCCACTGACGCCGCCGCGGGTTACGTCATCGGCCTGGGGCTGATGGAGGCGCTGGCCCATGCGGCGCCTGACGTGCCCAAGGCCAGGTACCCTGAATTGGGTGACCGCTACCGCCACCATTACGCGCTGCGCCAGCATGACATCAGCTTGTTTGTGGGCGTGCTGGACTTGCTGGATCAGCTGAAAAAGCGGGGTCACATCCTGACCGTGGCGACCGGAAAATCACGGCGCGGCCTGGATGAGGCCTTGCATGCCGTGGAGCTTCGGGGTCGCTTTGATGCGTCGCGCACCGCTGACGAAACCGCTGGCAAGCCGCACCCGTTGATGCTGCAGGAGTTGATGGCCGAATTTGACGTGCCGCCCGAGCGCACGCTCATGATTGGCGACACCACGCACGACCTGCAGATGGCGCTGAATGCCGGTTGCGCCAGCGTCGGCGTGAGCTATGGCGCGCATGAGCCGGCCGCCTTTGACGTGCTGCGGCCACGCGCCGTGGCGCATTCTGTGGCTGAGCTGCAGGCCTGGTTGCTTGTCCATGCCTGAACCCGCGGCCGCGCAGCCATTGGCACTGTGCAATTCGGCTGATTTGACCGAGGCCGGCATGGCCGTACCGTTTGATGTGAATTACGCGGGCCAAACCTGCCGAGCATTTGCCGTGCGTTTTGACGGGCAAGCGCAGGCCTACCTGAACCGGTGCACCCACGTGGCCATGGAGCTCGATTGGCAGCCTAACCAGGTCTTTGACGCGAATGGCCGCTGGCTGCTGTGCGCCAGCCACGGTGCGGCTTATGCACCTGATACGGGGGCTTGCGTAGACGGCCCCTGCCGTGGCGGCCTGGTCAAGATCGAACTGGTCGAGCGGGCCGGTGTGGTCTATTGGCTGCCGACTTACAAGCTTCAAGCCATCGAGTTCTAAACTACAAACATGAACGACCAAAATCGCGCCGGTGACGGCAATATGCAAGAGCCTGATGCCCCGGCTTCGGACGCAATCGCCAAGCCAGCCCACTCGCCTGAGGGTAATTGGGAGCGCAGCACCCTTGAAAAGCTGGCCTTTGCCGCGCTGAACGAGCAGTGCACTGCGCGTCGCTGGCGCACCTTTGTGCGGCTGGCCTGGCTGCTTTTCTTCATCGCCCTGATCTGGATGGGCTTTCAGCGCAGTGCAGCCCCCAGCGTCAGCACCCCGCATACGGCCGTGGTGGAAATCCGCGGTGAGATAGCCGAAGGCGCCGAGGCGAGCGCGGAGTTCGTCAATGCCGCCATGCAAGCCGCTTTTGAAGACGAGGGCGCCCGCGCGGTGGTCTTGCTCATCAATTCGCCTGGCGGTAGTCCGGTTCAGGCCGGCATGATGAATGATGAGATCTTGCGTTTGAAGGCCAAGTACAAAAAACCGGTCTATGCCGTGGTGGGTGAAACCTGCGCCTCAGCCGCTTACTACATCGCCGTGGCGGCCGATCAGATTTATGTGGACAAGGCCAGCATCGTGGGCAGCATTGGCGTGCTGATGGACGGATTTGGCTTTACCGGCCTGATGGAGAAGCTGGGCGTGGAGCGCCGCTTGCTGACTGCAGGCGAAAACAAGGGCTTTTTAGACCCTTTCAGCGCGCAAACCGAGAAGCAGCGCAACTATGCACAGGCCATGCTCGACCAGATCCACCAGCAGTTCATCACCGTGGTGAAAAACGGCCGTGGCGATCGCCTGAAGGAAACCCCAGAGATGTTCAGCGGGCTGTTCTGGAGCGGCCAGCAAGCGGTTGAGCTGGGGCTGGCTGATCAGTTTGGTTCGCTCGAATTTGTGGCCCGCGAGGTCATCAAGACCGAGGACATCATTGACTACACCCGCCGCGAAAACGTGGCAGAGCGCCTGGCCAAACGCTTTGGTGCGGCCATGGGCGAGGGCGCGATGAAGGCCGTGCTGGACGGCGTCCCGTCGTTTCGCTGAACGGGTTGCAAATCGGGCGTCAAGGGCGCGTCAGCGGCCCAGGCAAAACACCGTAGGCAGTGCCAGCGCTGAGGCCAAAACGGCGGGCTCGTCTTTCTTGCTTTTCCAGCCGCTGACCAAGGCGCTGCGCGTCCAGGCGGCAGTCAAGGTCAGGCCGCTGCTCAAAGCCAGCCGGGTGTTGCCATTGAGCGTTTGCAGCAAGGCGGTCAGCAGGGCCGTGTTGCGGTAAGGTGTCTCAATGAAGATCTGCGTTTGCCCGGTTTTCAGGGCCAGCGACTCTAGCTCGCGAATGCGCTTGGCTCGCTCTGTGGGCTCCTGCGGCACATAGCCGACAAACGCGAAGCTCTGGCCGTTCAGCCCACTGGCGGCCAGCGCCAAGATCAGTGACATGGGGCCGGTCAATGGCACCACTTGCAGGCCCAGATCATGCGCGGCACGCACGACTGACGAACCCGGGTCGGCGATGGCGGGCATGCCGGCTTCACTGACCAAACCAACGTCATGCCCCTGCAGTGCTGCAGCCAGCAAAGGCCGCGCATCAAAGCCGCCGCCGTGGTCGCCTTTTTTGTGCACTTCACGCGGCAACTCTGTGATGTGCAGCGACTGAATCGGCTGGCTTAAAGGATGGGTTTCGTTGACGCGCTTGAGGTAGGCGCGGGTGCTGCGCGCGTTTTCACTGACCCAATGATTCAGTCGGGCGGCAACTTCCAGCGTTCCTGCCGGCATGGTCGCCTGCAGAGGCGCAGTCTCATCACAGCCGAAGTCCAGCGGCGCCGGCACGAGATAGAGCTTGCCTTTCATGCTGGGCCACCCAGCAAATCAAGGCCAGCGGCTTCAAGCAGGCTGCAGGTGCGAATCAAAGGCAGGCCGATCAAGGCGGTCGGGTCGTCGCTGTCAATGGCCTCCAGCAGGGCAATTCCCAGGCCTTCGCTCTTGGCGCTGCCTGCGCAGTCGTAGGGCTGCTCGGCTTGCAGGTAGTTTTCAATAGCTTCGTCGCTCAATTGGCGAAAGCGCACGCGCACGGGCGCCAGCAAGGCCTGCTCGAAGCCGGTGGCCTGACACACCACGGCCACGGCCGTCTGAAAGATCACCGTCTTGCCGCGCATTTGCCTGAGCTGAGCCACGGCCCGCGCATGGTTGCCGGGCTTGCCCAGCGGCTCGCCATCCAGGTCGGCGACCTGGTCAGAACCAATAACAAGCGCTTCAGGGTGGGCTGCGGCGACGGCGTGGGCCTTGGCCAAGGCAAGCCGCAGTGCCAAATGGGCGGGGGCTTCGGCGGTCAAGGGTGTCTCATCCACGTCAGGTGAGTGGACGGTAAAAGGCAGGCGCAAACGTTCGAGTAATTCACGCCGGTAGCGTGACGTGGAGCCGAGGATCAGGGGGCGTCGCAAGCGGTCGGGGGAGGGCAGGTTCATCCCTTGATTCTCTTACACTGCCTCGCATGAATCGAAACTTCCAGCCCGAGCGGCTGAACCTGTTGGCCTTGGCCAGCGACGGCCAGCCATGGTCTGAAACCACCCTGATCAAGGATTTGCCGCGCCTGGCCGATGAAGCCCAAGGCCTCAAGCCCGAAGAAGCCGTGCACTGGCAAGCCCGCGCTGAGCTCAGGCCCAAGGCCGGTGCGGATGACGAGATCTGGTTGCACCTTTCGGCGCAGACGGCTTTGCCTTTGACCTGCCAGCGTTGCCTGACGCCAGTCGCCACGTCATTGAGCGTTGACCAGTGGTATCGCTTTGTGGCGACTGAAGAAATTGCGATGGCCGACGACGACGAATCTGAGGAAGATTTGTTGGTCATGGCCCCGCAGTTTGACTTGCTGGCTTTGCTGGAGGATGAGTTGCTGATGGCCGTCCCGCTGGTCCCTATGCACGAGACTTGCCCCGAAACGCCCAAGTTCAGCGTGAGCGATCCGGCGGTCGAAGCCGCTGAAGCTGCTGCTGAGGCCAAGCCCAATCCGTTCGCCGTCCTCCAGCAACTCAAGAAAAGCTAGGCCCCGAAAATGGCGCGGCCTGCTGCAGCTGCCGCACGTCGTCGCTGACGCGCTATAATCGTGGGCTTCGCGTACTGATGCACCGCCTGAACCCTTGGGCTGCTGTGGTGCGTACTTACCAACCCTACACCCCCTTAGGAGCGGATCATGGCCGTCCAACAGAACAAAAAGTCACCTTCCAAGCGCGGCATGCACCGCTCGCACAACGCCCTGAACGTTCCAGGCATTGCCGTTGAATCCACCACCGGTGAAACCCACCTGCGTCACCACATCAGCCCGACCGGCTTTTACCGTGGCCGCAAGGTGCTGAAAACCAAGTCCGAAGCGTAATTTCACGCTTTCAAAACGGGCCCGCACTCATCCTGCGGGCCTTTGTTTTGTCTCACGCTCATTTCTTTTCAGCGACCTTGCCTGCGTCGATCGTCCCATGATCAGGATCGCTGTTGACGCCATGGGCGGAGATTTCGGTCCTTCTGTGACCGTGCCCGCCAGCCTGGCATTTCTTGCGGCGCATCCTGAAGCGTGCATTCGCCTCACGGGCTTGCCTGATGCGCTGGCAGCTCAGCCCGGTTTTGACCAGCTCAAAACCCATTCCCGCTGTGAAATCGTGGCTGCTTCCGAGGTGGTCACCATGGACGATTCCATTGAGGTCGCCCTGCGCCGCAAAAAAGATTCGTCCATCCGCGTGGCGGTGCAGCAAGTCAAAGACGGCACGGCCGACGTGGCGGTGTCTGCCGGCAACACGGGCGCGCTCATGGCGATTTCCCGTTACGTGCTCAAAACATTGGACGGGATTGATCGCCCTGCCATTGCCACCCAATTACCCAACGCTACGGGCGGTGCCACCACGGTGCTGGACCTGGGCGCAAATGTGGACTGCACCGAAGACCACTTGCTGCAATTTGCGGTGATGGGTTCGGCGCTGGTGTCAGCCGTGTCGGGTGTGGCTTCGCCCAGTGTGGGCCTCTTGAACATTGGCGAAGAAGCCATCAAAGGCAGCGAAACCATCAAAAAAGCCGGGGAGTTGCTGCGCGCCGCCTCCTTGGCGGGTGACCTGAATTTTTACGGCAACGTTGAAGGCAACGACATCTTCAAGGGCACGACCGACATCGTCGTCTGCGACGGGTTTGTGGGCAACGTGGCGCTCAAGGCCAGCGAGGGTCTGGCCAGCATGATTTCCGGCTTCATCAAGGCCGAGTTTTCGCGCAATGTTTTCACCATGGCCGCTGCAGTCGTGGCCATGCCCGTGCTGAATGCGTTCAAAAAGCGCGTGGACCACCGGCGCTACAACGGCGCGGCTTTGCTGGGTTTGCGCGGCCTGGTGTTTAAAAGCCATGGTTCGGCCGATGCATTTGCCTTCGAGCGTGCGCTCAATCGCGCTTATGATGCGGCGCAAAACAACCTGCTGGGCAAAGTCAAGGAGCGGATCGCACATGCGGCCCCGTTGTTGACGCCTGCCACGCCGCCTGATTTGCCGCTGCAAAATCCCGTTCACTGACGTTCATCGTCTCCTCCATGAGTCTTGCATGAGCCGATATTCCCGCATCACGGGCACGGGCAGTTACCTGCCACCGCGCCGTCTGACCAATGCC
>CAZNQE010000026.1:0-7543 GCA_964575005.1 uncultured Polaromonas sp.
TCGATGTGAGCCGCCGCGACGCCCGCATGCGCCAGTTCACCGACCGCGCCCGTGAAGCTGGTGTGCGCCTTATTGAATCAGACGGCCTGCGCCTGGCCAAGATGTGCGGCAGCCACGGCCACCAAGGCGTTGTAGCGCGCGTCAGTGCGGTAGCGCAGGTCACCTCGCTTGACGAATTGCTCGAACAACTTGAAGCCGACGGCGTGGCCCAACCATTGCTGTTGGTGCTGGACGGTGTGACCGACCCACACAACCTGGGCGCCTGCCTGCGCGTGGCCGACGGCGCCGGTGCACATGCTGTGATTGCGCCCAAGGACCACGCCGCCGGCATCAGTGCCATTGTGGCCAAGGTCGCCAGCGGCGCAGCTGAAACCATGCCTTACTTCATGGTCACCAACTTGGCCCGCACTTTGAACGAACTCAAAGAGCGCAACATCTGGTGCATTGGCACCAGCGATGACGCGCCCAAGACCATTTACGACGTGGACCTGAAGGGCCCCGTGGCACTGGTGCTGGGCGCCGAAGGCGAGGGCATGCGCCAACTCACGCGCAAGACCTGCGACGAACTCGTCAGCATCCCGATGCAGGGTGCGGTTGAAAGCCTGAACGTGTCCGTGGCCAGTGGCGTGTGTCTGTATGAGGCGCTGCGTCAGCGCCGCTTGCCGGCCTGAGTTGTGTCAACCTGAGCCCAGAAGACTCAGCTTCCTAGCTTCAGACCAAGCCAAACCAGCCCAGCGCTGCTCCTGCGCCCAACAGCCACAACAAGTGCAGCTTGGTGCGCCAAACGATCAGGGCAGTTGCGACCGTGAGCAGCCAGATAGGCCAGTGCTGCAACATACTTCCGTGCGCGCTGGACAGCAGCCAGCCCGTTGCCAACAAAAGCGCCACCACGATGGGCGCCATGCCTTGCTTGAAGGCGCGCACGGCGCGCAGTTCGCGGTTGCGGTGGCCCCATTGGGCGGCGGTGTAAGTCAGCACCGTGCTGGGAATGAGAATGCCCAGCATGGCCAGCAAAACGCCCAAGAGGCCGCTGCCTACGCCGCCCGCGTTCATGCCCACGTTCCAGCCCAGCACGGCAATGAAAAGCACGTTGGGGCCGGGCGCAGCTTGGGCGATCGCGATCGAGGCGCTGAACTGCGCGTCGGTCAGCCAATGCCGCTGATCAACGAGAAAGCGGTGCATGTCGGGCGCGGTGGTGATGGCGCCGCCCACGGACAGCAGTGACAGCGACAGGTAATGCAAAAACAGGTCGCGCCATTCGGCCCAGCCAAAGGCGTTGTGCAGCACCTCGTTCATGGCTTGAGCCGCCTGAATGCCAAGGTGCAGGCAATGGCACCCAAGCCCAGCAGAACATAAGCCAGCGGCAGGCGCAGCCACGCAATGCCGACCAGGCAAGCCAGACCCAGCGGCAAGCAGAGCCAGCCGAGTACGTTCTTTTTCAGGCTGCCGGCCAGGCGCAGGCCCGTCGCGGCAATCAAGCCAGCGGCCACGGCGGCCATGCCGCGCAAGGCGCCTTGCACGCCGGGCTGGTCGGCGAACTGCGCATGCAGCAGAACCAGGGTCAGCACCAACATCAGCGGGAAAGTCAGCATGCCCGCCAGCGCCGTCATGGCACCCTTGAGGCCAAAGTAACGCCCGCCAATCATGAGCGACAGGTTGACCACGTTCGGCCCCGGCATCACTTGGGCGACGGCCCAGTCTTCAACGAATTCTTCGCGCGTGAGCCAGCCTTTTCGGTCCACCAGTTCGCGCTGCACCACGGCCAGCACGCCGCCAAAGCCTTGCAGGGCCAGCACGGTGAAAGACAGAAAAAGCTCGGGAAGGGAGTTCGGTCGGGGGCGACCTTCGGGGGGCCAGGGCGTCATGCAACAGATTATCGCCGCGCCATTTCAGCCGACTCGACCGCCCGACTCAAACCGTCATGCCGCCCGACACCTCGATCACCGCGCCGTTGATGTAGCTGGCCTCGTCGCTGGCCAAAAAGGCATATACGTTGGCAATTTCCTCGGGCCGACCCAGGCGTTTGAGTGGTACGCGCTGCTGCATGTCCTTGAGCACGTTCTCGGGGATGGTGTCCAGAATCGGCGTCATCACAAAGCCCGGCGCCACCGCGTTCACCCGCACGCCTTTGGGTCCGAGTTCGCGGCTCCAGGTCTTGGTAAAGCCGATCACGCCAAACTTGGTGGCGGCGTAGTTGGTCTGGCCAAAGTTACCGTAGATGCCGACCACCGAGCTGGCGTTGAGTATCACGCCGCTGCCTTGCGCCACCATGCCATCGGCCACCGCCTGGCTGCAATGGAAGACCCCGCGCAGGTTGACATCGATGACCCGGTCGAACTGCGCCAGCGTCATCTTTTGCAAGCGTGCGTCCTGCGTGATGCCTGCGTTGTTTACCAGTACATCGATGCGGCCAAAGCGGGCCTTGACCTCGGCCATCACGGCGTCGACCTGGGAGCGCTGCGTGACATCCATCGCCCAGGCTTGCGCTTGGCCGCCTAGCGCCTTGCATTGATCCGCTGCCAGATCGGCGCTGGCTTGCTGCAGATCGCAAACGACAACGATGGATCCTTCCGCCGCGAACTTCAAGGCAGTCGCCAGGCCAATGCCTTGCGCCGCGCCGGTGATGAGGGTGACCTTGTCATTTAGTCTGTTCATTTATTTGCGGCCAGGGCCGCTGCCAAGCAGCCCGCTCAACAGACCTGGGTTTTTCTCGGGTCGTTCTGCACGTTCTGCCCGTTCTGGTCGGCCGGGCATGTCACTTCGTTCCGCCACGTCGGGCCGTGTCATTCGATCACTGGCTTCTGCACGCTCTGCGCGCTCGGCCCGGGGCCGCAGCGCGCCCGGATCGGCGGCGCTTGCACCGGTCGCTGAGGTGGCTCCCCCGGCACTGGCTCCATAAAAGCGCTGGCGGCGCCAAGCGTCAAACTCCTCGGCGAACTTGCGATAGCGTTCTTGCCGCCACAAGGCGTACTCCTTGTCGAGCTGGCGCATCTGCTCTGCGCGCCATTCGTGATAGTCGGGGTCAAAGCGGTGACTGGGGTCGGCACGCTCCTCTCTGTCTCGCTCATGGATGCCGCCCCCCGGAACTTCATGGCGCTGCGGCCATGACCCTTGCTGACCTTGTTGAGCATGCTGTCGCCATCGTTCGCCAAGGTCTCTTCTGTCCTCCCAGCGGCCGCCGTGCCGTGGGTCCTCAAAGTCGGGTGCTGCCATGGTGCTGATCCTCGTGGTGCGTACATTCATCCACCTTAAACAAGCCGTTTAAAAAGCACTGTGGGACGGGGGCCATGGCGGCGTAGGACAAGCGGGGCGGCGACGTCACGGCGCTCAGCTTGGATCTGCTTGTAGGCCGGCGACGACGACGGCCCGCGCCTTTGGCTTGCCGTGCACGGCCCGAAAGTTGAAACGATGGACGGATCGCATGCGTTCGACGTGGTCGAGCAATAAGGCCAATGAGCCAAGTGCGCGCAAGGGAGAACCCATGAACAGTTATTGCGCTGAAGTTCGCATGGAGACGCCCGCACAGCCTCCTGTGCCGCTGGCCACATTGGCGTCAGGGCAAGCTCGCGTGCTGGACGAAATGCTGTCGGGTGCGTCCTTGCGGCAAGTGCTGGGAACTGTGGCCGAGGCGCTTGAGACCGTCGCCGGCCCTGGCGCCCATTCGGTCGTCATGCTGGGCGATGACCGGTTGCACCTGGCATGCGTCGCATCGCCGAGCCTCGCGTCGGGCCACTGCCCGGATTGGCTCGCGCTCGCCGTGCCCGATCAGGTGATGGCGCCTGAGATCTGGGTTCTGGATATTGAGGCTTTGCCCGTCGGGCTGCCGTGGCGTGAGGCCACGTTGCGACAGCAACTGCGCGCCTTCTGGTCGGTACCCATACAAGGCGGTGGCGGTCGTTTGCTGGGCACGCCGGACACCTATTGGCCAAAGCCGCTTCTTCCCAGGCCTGAGCTCCCGCCAGATGCTTCACCAGCGCATGCGGTAGCCGCCCGCCTTCTGGCGCGCACAGCTGCGCTGGCCATTGCGCATGAGCACATGGGGCGCCGTATGGCGACCTTGGAGGCCCGACAGGCAGATATGCCTTTTCTTAATCGCGCCGATGAACTGACCGCGTTGACGCGCCACCTGCAGCGGATGCAAGAAGAAGACCGCAGCCGCCTGGCACGCGAACTGCACGATCGTCTGGGCGCATTTTTTACGGCCACCAAGTTCGACATGGCCCGCCTGAAGTCGGCCCTTGGGCCGGTCACGCCAGAGGTCGCCGTGCGGCTGGCCCATTTCACCGACATGCTGGACAAAGGCATCGCCCTGAAGCGGCGAATGATTGAGGAACTCCGTCCTTCGGCGCTGAGCTCGCTGGGCTTGATACAGGCGCTGGAAATCTTGCTGAACGAGTTCACGCGAACGCATGGGGTGCCGCATGGGTTGCTTGTGCATGCCGCGCTGGAGCCTGTGCAGCTGCCGGCCAATGTCCAGCTGACCCTGTACCGGCTGGTTCAGGAGGCCTTGCTCAACGTAGCGGCCTATGCCCAGGCCACGGAAGTCAAGGTTTGGCTCAAGCAACGCGATGAAGGCGGGGTGGAAATCGGCGTCAGCGATAACGGCGTGGGTTTCGATATTCAAAAAGGTCGCATCGCCATGCTGGGCCTGCTGGGCATGCATTACCGGGTCCAGGCGCAGGGCGGGGAGTTCAGTGTGCAATCCAGTCCTGCTTGCGGAGCCACCGTCGGCGCAATCTTCCCGAAAGAGTGCACTGAATGAGTTGCTGAATGAGCTGGATTCAGTCCTGATGGGCTTTAGGTTCGGGCACCCGCGGCGCATCCGGCGTGTGCGGGCCGGGCGGTGGTTTTTTGGGCGGCTTGACCGAGTCGGGGCAGCCCGTCAGCATCAGTGCCAAAAGCAAAGGCAAAGTCTTGCGCGACCAGCATGGCAGTTTCATGTTCAGTTCTTGTTCAATGTTCACGCCCCGATGTCTCCAGATTAACGGCCCCTTCTTGGCGTGATGTGCGCGGCTGCCGGGCCCTGCCGTAGGACATCCGCAAACCGTAAAAACATCGCGGCCGAGCTGCTGGCCAAGCGGGGGTCGGCACTAGGATGAATGGGGCGGCTTTTGGCCAGCAGGCCGCCACTGCCTGCGTTAGCGGCGGGCGAATCATTTCAGACAGTGCGGGCTGCAAAGGAGCAAGAACATGGCGATCCAGTTTTCATTTCGCAGCGCGGGCGCCGTGCTGCTGGTGGGTCTGTTGGCCGGCTGCGGCATGATGCGCATGCCCGGCGGTGCGCAGAGGTCCGACGCCAACATGGTGGCCTTCAGCACCCAGATGCGTGGCGCCAACGAGGTCCCGCCCGTGGTCACCATGGGTTTTGGCCAGGTTGACGCCGTGCTGAACAAGGACACCAACCAGTTGCGCTGGAAATTGTCGTATTCGGGGCTCAGCGGCCCCGCCACGGCAGGTCACTTTCATGGCCCGGCCCCTGTGGGGGCGAATGCAGGTGTGGTGCTGCCTTTCCCCGGCCAAATGAGCAGCCCCATGGAAGGCTCGGCCACGCTGACGGCCGCGCAAGTCAGTGACCTGATGGCCGGGCGCTGGTACGCCAACATCCACACAGCGGGCAACCCTGGGGGTGAAATACGGGGGCAAATGACGATGCGCTGAAGCCACGCGCCAGGCACAAACGCGGCAGGCTTGATCGCGGAGCGCCCTCGGGCGGGTAAGGCCATTTGGCCGGAAGGGCCGATTTGGGGCTAAAACCCTACAATGTTGGGTTACCCAAAGTCCCCATGAACGCCCCTCTCGACGTCTCCTTCTTCCAGCGCACCGCCAAGCCGCTGTCCAGTTACCGCAAGTTCTGGGCGGCCCGCTTTGGCAAGGCGAAGTTTTTGCCCACCAGCCGCGAAGAAATGCAAGCCCTGGGCTGGGACAGCTGCGACGTCATCATCGTCACCGGCGACGCCTATGTAGACCACCCGAGCTTTGGCATGGCGGTCATCGGCCGCATGCTCGAAGACCAGGGCTTTCGGGTCGGCATCATTGCCCAGCCCGACTGGCAAACCGCCGAGCCCTTCAAGGCACTCGGCAAGCCGAACCTGTTTTACGGCGTGACCGCCGGCAACATGGATTCGATGATCAACCGCTACACGGCGGACCGCAAGATTCGCAGCGACGACGCCTACACCGCCGGCGACGTGGGCGGCAAGCGGCCTGATCGCGCCGCCATCGTCTATTCACAGCGCTGCCGCGAAGCCTATAAAGACGTGCCCATCATCCTGGGCGGCATTGAAGGTTCGCTGCGCCGCATTGCGCATTACGACTACTGGTCTGACAAAGTGCGCCGCTCCGTGGTGGTCGACGCCAAGTGCGACCTGCTGCTGTACGGCAATGCCGAACGCGCGATTGTTGAAATCGCCCACCGCCTGGCCGCACGCGAGCCGGTGGCGCAGATGACGGACATCCGCGGCACGGCCTTCATTCGCCGCACGGGCGATGAGTCGATTCAGGGCTGGTTCGAGATTGATTCCACCAGCGTGGATGCACCGGGCCGTGTGGAGGCGCACGTCAATCCTTATTTGATGATTTCGGATCAGGCCCGGGAGCAGGGCGCAACTTGTGCGCGCGAAGACGAGGCTAAAGAAACGGCGGCGCAGGCTGAAGCCGCCGGTTCTCCCGCATTGAAGGGCGCAGCGGTTCAAGCTGCAGCCAAACCCGCGGCTGTTGCAGCTAAGTCTGTCGCCAAGGCCGAAGTCAACCCGAGCATCAAGCCGCTGACCTTCGTGCAAAACCCTGCGTTGCCATCCATGCAGGGCAAGATCAAGGTGCCGCCGCGCGACCGCTCGGTGATTCGCTTGCCGTCTTACGAGCAAGTCAAAAGCGATGCGGTGCTGTACGCCCACGCCAACCGTGTGCTGCACCTGGAAACCAACCCCGGCAACGCCCGCGCGCTGGTGCAAGCACATGGCGAAGGCCACACCGCACGCGACGTGTGGATCAACCCGCCGCCCATTCCGCTGACCACGGCCGAGATGGATCTGGTGTTTGACCTGCCTTACGCACGCTCACCGCACCCCATGTACGCGGATGAGAACGGCAGCCACGACCACGCCACCAAAATCCCGGCGTGGGAGATGATTCGTTTCTCCGTCAACATCATGCGCGGCTGCTTTGGTGGCTGCACTTTTTGCTCCATCACCGAGCATGAAGGCCGCATCATCCAGAGTCGGTCTGAAGACTCGGTCATTCGGGAAATTGAAGCGATTCGTGATCAGGTCAAGGGCTTTACCGGCGCCATTTCAGACCTGGGCGGCCCGACTGCGAACATGTACCGCATCGGCTGCAAGTCGCCCGAGATCGAGGCCGCCTGCCGCAAGCCGTCCTGCGTGTACCCGGGCATCTGCCAGAACCTGAACACCGACCACGCGCCGCTCATCAAGATGTACCGCCGCGCGCGCTCTCTCAAGGGCATCAAGAAGATTCTGATTTCCTCAGGCGTGCGTTACGACTTGGCGGTAGAAAGCCCGGAGTACGTGAAAGAGCTGGTGTCGCA
>CAZNQE010000026.1:7553-30027 GCA_964575005.1 uncultured Polaromonas sp.
CCGCTCACCAAGATGATGAAGCCGGGCATCGGCAGCTATGACAAGTTCAAGCAGCTGTTTGAAAAGTACTCGCTCGAGGCCGGCAAAAAACAGTTCTTGATTCCGTATTTCATCGCCGCCCACCCCGGCACCAGCGACGAAGACATGATGAACCTGGCCATCTGGCTGAAGAAAAACGGCTTCAGGGCTGACCAGGTGCAGACCTTTTACCCGTCGCCCATGGCCACGGCTACGACGATGTACCACACCAGCCGAAATCCGCTGCGCAAGATCACGCGCGACAGCGAGACGGTGGACATCGTGCGCGGTGACAAGCGCCGGCGCCTGCATAAGGCCTTCTTGCGCTACCACGACGCCAACAACTGGCCCTTGCTGCGCGAAGCCCTCAAGGCCATGGGCAGGGCGGATTTGATTGGCAATGGCAAGCACCACTTGATCCCGACCTTTCAGCCGATGACCGATGGCGGCTACCAGAGCGCACGGAGGAAAAACTCGACGTCTGCGCCTAAGGCTGGCGGCAGTGCCGCCGTCAAAGCTACGCCGACTTCGTCGGTGACCAAAGGCCGTTTGTTGACGCAGCACACCGGCTTGCCGCCGCGTGCAGCGCCGTTCAAAGCGGCGCGCACGCCCAAGCGCTGAGTTGGGCGTGAATCCGGGCTGAGCCGCAGCCGAGCTCAGCGGTCGGGCGCTTTCAATCCCCGGCTGGCAAGGTCAGCAGCGGAATATCTTCAGCTTCGGCCAGCGCGTCCAAGGCCTGCCGGGTCTTCGACGCAAAAAACGCTTTCAAGCGTGCGTGCGCTTCAGGCGAGAGCATGTCCTGTGTGCTGACTTCACCCATTCCGGCAACTCGCCCCAGGCTGCGAGCGAAATGCGGCTCCAGCGCGGCCACGGCCACGCGGCCGTCTAGGCAGGCGTACACGGCATAAGCCGCATGGGCGCCGCCGACTGTGCCACTTGCTTGCGTGAGACCCCAGCGCCTGGGCTTGGCCAGGTAAGTTGCGGCTGAAGATAGCGCGACTTCGATATGAATGCCTGCCGTGCCAGACGCACCGCCGCGCTGAAGCAGCACAGCCTGCAGCACCGCCTCGCTGGCCAGCAGTGAGCCCCCCATGTCGGCAAACAAAGTCGCCGGCAAGGCCAGCTCAGTCACCAGCCCTTCGCTCGCGAGGTAAGTCAGGTCGTGGCCGGGTTGCTCGGCATCAGCGCCTGGGCTGCCGATGATGGCTACATGCGAGAGCGCTGGGTGCCGCTGCTGCAAGGTCGCCCAGTTCAAGCCCAATTTATTGATGGCCGAAGGCCTGAAGGATGTGAGCAGCACGTCGGTTTCGGCCAGCCGCTGGTGCAGTGCGTGTTGGCCTGCTTCGCTTTTCAGGTCGGCCTGCATGACTTCAATGCCTTCATGCAACTCGGCGTATGCGGCCGGGCTGTAGTGCCGCATAGGGTCGCCACTGGGCGGTTCGAGCTTGACGCAGTGCGCGCCCATCTGGTGGCATCGCATGAGCGCGGCTGGGCCTGGCAGATTCAGGGCCAGGCTGAGAATGCGTACGCCTGCAAGGACTTGGAGCCGGGCGGGATGCGGATGGGGAGGGCTGTTTTCGGTTGAGCGATGCATGGCGGCAATTTAACGCATCAACCCCCGAAGTCCAGGGGCAGGCCCACATAGTTCTCAGCCACCGACAGGGACGCGGCTTCCGAATGAACGATGTAGTCCAACTCAGCCTCCTGCAGCTTTTGCCCAATCTCGCCGCTGTCCGGAAAGCGGTGCATGAGGCTGGTGAACCACCACGAAAAACGCTCGGCGCGCCAGATGCGGCGCAGGCAACGCTCTGAATAGCCATCAATGCCTGCGTCGCTCCGGTCTTGGTAAAAGTCGATGAAAGCGCTGGCCAGGTATTTGACGTCAGTCGCCGCCAGATTCAGGCCCTTGGCGCCGGTGGGCGGGACGATGTGCGCTGCGTCGCCAGCCAGGAACAGCCGGCCAAATCGCATCGGTTCAGTCACGAAGCTGCGCAGCGGCGCGATGCTTTTTTCAATCGATGGGCCGGTCACCAAGTGATCGCGCGCAGCAGGGTCCAGGCGCAAGCGCAACTCGTCCCAGAACGCGGCGTCAGACCAGTTCTCAACCTTGTCGGTCAACGGCACTTGCAGGTAATAGCGGCTGCGCGTGGCGCTGCGCTGCGAGCACAGTGCAAAGCCGCGCTCGCTGTTGGCGTAAATCAGTTCGTGATGCACGGGCGGCGTGTCAGCCAGCAGACCCAGCCAGCCGAAGGGGTAGACCTTTTCGAATTCACGCACCGCACCCTTGGGCACGCTGGCGCGGCACACGCCATGAAAACCATCGCAGCCTGCAATGAAATCGCACACGGCTTCATGCTGCACCGGCCCGTTCGGGCCGGCCACTTCATAGCGCACCCGCGGCGTTTGGCTGTCGTAGTCGTGCACGCTCACGTTGCTTGCTTCGTAAACCGTCTTCAAACCCGCTGCAGCTCGTGCATCCATCAGGTCACGCGTGACTTCGGTCTGGCCGTACACCATGACCTGCTTGCCGCCGGTCAGGCGATGCATGTCGATGCGGTGGCGCTCGCCCTTGAACAGCATGTCAAAGCCGCCGTGCACCAGGCCGTCCTGGTGCATGCGCCGGCCCACACCTGCTTCGTCCAGCAAGTCCACGGTGACTTGCTCCAGCACGCCCGCACGAATACGGCTTTGCACATGCGGCGCGCTCTGGCGCTCGATGATGAGCGCGTCGATGCCGGCTTTGTAAAGCAACTGGCCGAGTAAAAGGCCAGAAGGGCCGGCGCCGATGATGGCGACTTGAACGCGATGTGACTGCATGTGTGTTTCTCCTGGCTAAGCTTTGACTTCAACCTTCGCTGCGCTGGCAAGCGTAAGTTCTTCCGCGCCAGTTGGTGCAATCGGGTTGATGGTCTTGCGCGATCATCAGCTTTGTTGTGCGATCATCGCGCAATGACATCTTCCCAATCAGCAAGCAGTCAGACCGCGGCCTCGGCGCTGAATCAGGGCCACGCCATTGCCCGCGCGGACTTGATTGAAGGCATGGCCAAGGGCATGGCGGTGCTGGAGAGTTTTGACACGCAGCGCCAGCGCCTCAACGCCACGCTGGCCGCCGAGCGAGCAGGCCTGACGCGCGCTGCCGCGCGTCGGCATCTGCTCACGCTGGCGCATTTGGGCTACCTGGAGACCGACGGCCAGTATTTCTGGCTGGCGGCCAAAGTGCTGCGCTTTTCTGGCAGTTACCTGGCCACGGCCCGTTTGCCGCGCACCGTGCAGCCGGTGCTGAACCAGCTGGCAGCGCAGGCCCAGGCCTCGTTTTCAGTCGCGGTGCTGGACGCTGATGAAGTCGTCATCATTGGTCGCAGCGGCAGCGAATCCAGGCCGGCCGCAGGGCAGGGCGGTCAGGCGCGCGTTCTGGCCTATGGCCTGCATCTGGGCGCCCGTTTGCCAGCGCATGCATCGTCCACCGGCCTGGTTTTGTTGGCGGCCAAGCCCAAGGCTGAGTTCACTCAATGGCTCAAGGCGCGGGCCGACGGGCTGCCGCGTCTCACGGCGCATACCGTCACGCAAGCCAAGGAGTTCAAGGCCTTGATTGAGCGGGTGCGCAGCGATGACCATGCGTTGGCCAGCCAAATGCACGAGCTGGGCGTGCACGCGCTGGCGGTTCCGCTGCGCGACATGCAAGGGCGTACCGTGGCTGCGTTGAACGTGGTGGGCACCTCGCCGCAGTCGCAGGCGGAAGTCACCAGCCTGGCCATGCTGCCTTTGCTCGTCGAGGCGGCGCGCGTCTTGCGACCAGTGCTTTAAAAGAGTTGGAGGGCCTAAAGGGCGATTTTCTGCAGGGCCTGCGCCAGCCATTCGCTGGCCCACTGGGCGCCGCTGACTTCCGGCTCACTGCCTTCACTGGCGTCGTGGCACCACACATCGCCCAGGCGCTGTGCACCCAGGTCTTGCAAACGCTCATCGAACTTTTTGCCGCCCTGGCAAAAGGTGTCCGGGTAAATCTGGTCGCCCAGCGCCATCACGCCGTAGCGCACATGGCCCAGATAGCGGGGTTCTGCGTCCAGCGCGTGATACAGGCCTTGGCCGCTGTCCGGCACGTCGCCCGAGCCGTAGGTGGATGAGCAGATCAGGTACAGCGTCGGTTGGGCGTGAGCCGCCTCGAAAATATCGGGCCCCAGCCCGTCCATGGGCAGCACTTCAATGCTGGGCAAGAGGTCGGCGCAGGCGAGTTGAACGGCTTGGGCCACGCGCTCGGCGGTGCCGGTCATGCTGGCGACCAGGATGATGAGCTTCATGTGTAATTGACGAGATGGGAATTTGGCCTGTCCGGAGGGGATCGAACCCCCGACCCTCAGCTTAGAAGGCTGATGCTCTATCCAACTGAGCTACGGACAGTCAAGCCGAACGATTGTACTTTTTGTACTTCGGTCGCCGAACGCAAAAAGGCCCACCGAGGTGGGCCTTTTCTTTTCTTGTTTTTGGTCGGAGTACAAGGATTCGAACCTTGGACCCCCTGGTCCCAAACCAGGTGCGCTACCAGACTGCGCCACACTCCGACAAGTCCAAGAGTATACCCCTATTTTTTGATCATCTTGGCCTGCGGTCGCGCACTTTTTTGATCAGCTTGCATTGAAAAGCATTCGATGTTTGCAAAGCGCTCAGTGGCGCTTGTTTTGTGTCTTGCCAAAAAGCACATCCATAGCCTTGTCGTCTTTCAAGGGCTGGCGCAAGGTGGCCAAGACTTGCACGCCGCGCTGCACGGCCGGGCGCGCATCGATCTGGTCAAACCAAGCCTTGAGCTTCGGGAAGTCCGCCCAGTCAATGCCCTGGTTTTGCCAACTGCGCAGCCAAGGGTAAATGGCGATGTCGGCAATGCTGTACTGATTGCCGCCCAAGAATTTGCTTTTGCCCAGACGGGTGTCCATCACGCCGTAGAGACGCTTGGCTTCATTCGTGTAGCGGTTGATGGCGTAGTCAACTTTTTCAGGCGCGTAGATGCGAAAGTGGTGCGCCTGCCCGAGCATGGGGCCGACGCCGCCCATCTGGAACATCAGCCACTGCAGCACTTCGTATTTGGCGCGGTCGCTCTTGGGCAAGAACTTGCCCGTCTTGGCTGCCAGGTACAGCAAGATAGCGCCGGATTCAAACAGCGCAATCGGTTTGCCGTCCGGCCCGTTCGGGTCCACCAGTGCGGGGATTTTGTTGTTGGGGCTGATGGCCAAAAACTCGGGTGCGAACTGGTCGCCCTTGCCGATGTTGATGGGAATCGCCTCCCAGTCGCGACCCAAGCGAAAGCCGCACTCTTCGAGCATCACATGCACTTTGTGGCCGTTGGGTGTGGGCCATGAATAAACCTTGAGCATCTTGTTCCTGTGTGTCGTGTGTGAAAAGCGGACTTTAAGCCGTGTGGCCGAGCCTGCTCAAGAACCGCGTGTGATCGGCATTTCAATGTCGCCGGGTATCAAGAGGTGCTTGGCCAACTCGAGCTTGGCCAGCGACGCGCGGTGCACTTCGTCGGGGCCGTCGGCCAGGCGCAGCGTGCGCTGGTGCGCATAGGCGTAAGCCAGCGGGAAGTCGCCCGACACACCGCCGCCGCCATGCGCCTGGATGGCCCAGTCGATGATCTGGCAGGCCATGTTGGGCGCCACGACCTTGATCATCGCGATCTCGGCCTTGGCGACTTTGTTGCCCACGGTGTCCATCATGTAGGCGGCTTTGAGCGTCAAGAGGCGGGCTTGCTCGATCATGCAGCGCGCCTCGGCGATGCGTTCTGACCAGACCGATTGCTTGGCCACCGGCTTGCCAAAAGCCACGCGGCTGTTCAGGCGCTTGCACATGAGTTCAAGTGCGCGCTCGGCAATGCCGATGCTGCGCATGCAGTGGTGAATGCGTCCGGGGCCAAGGCGGCCTTGCGCGATTTCAAAGCCGCGGCCTTCACCCAGCAGCAAACTGCTGGCGGGCACGCGCACGTTCTCCAGGCGCACTTCCATGTGGCCGTGGGGCGCATCGTCATAGCCGAAAACGGTGAGCGGCCTGATGACAGTGATGCCAGGCGCATCAGCGGGCACGAGGATCATGGACTGCTGCTCATGCCGGCCAGCGTCAGGGTCGGTCTTGCCCATCACGATGTACACCGCGCAGCGTGGATCGCCCGCGCCGGACGACCACCATTTCAGGCCGTTGAGCACATAGTCATCCCCATCGCGGCGGATGCTGCACTGGATGTTTGTCGCGTCAGACGAGGCAACTTCCGGCTCGGTCATCAAGAAGGCCGAGCGGATTTCGCCGCGCAGCAAAGGGTCCAGCCAGCGGTCTTTGTTGGCTTCGGATCCATAGCGGGCGATGGTTTCCATGTTGCCGGTGTCGGGCGCCGAGCAATTGAAAACTTCAGCCGCAAAAGGCACGCGGCCCATGATTTCGCACAGCGGTGCGTACTCCAGGTTGGACAGGCCTTCAGGCGCGCGCGGTGAGTGCGGCAAAAACAGATTCCAAAGGCCTGCGGCACGGGCCTTGGGTTTGAGTTCTTCGATCAATGCCGTCGGCACCCAGGCGTTGCCCTTTGAGCGGTTAGCCTCGATCTCTTTAAAAAATCGGCCCTCGTTGGGGTAGATGTGCTCGTCCATGAAGGCCAGCAGGCGGGCCTGCAATTGCTGAACCTTGGGCGTGTAGTTGAAGTCCATGTTTGGCTCCTGGCTGCGTTTGTTGAGGTCGAACGAAAGAGAAAAATCAAAAGGCGAATCAAGCCTTGCGCTGACTTTGCTGGGCGAATTTCCAAGCCATTTGCGCCAAGGGCCGGGCGCCGGCTGCCGAGCTCACCGCCTGGGCGCTGGATGCCGTCCCCGCCTCGACCCGCTTGGCGATGCCTTGCAGGATGGCCGCCATGCGAAAGAGGTTGTAGGCCAGGTAAAAGTCCCAATCTTTGAGCAGCGCTTCGGGCGTGGAGACACCGGTGCGTTCGCAATACCGGCGCACGTATTCAGCTTCAGACGGAATGCCCAGCGCTGCCAAGTCCAGCCCGCCAATGCCGCGAAAACTGCCCGGCGGAATATGCCAGGCCATGCAGTGGTAGCTGAAGTCAGCCAGCGGATGGCCAAGGGTGGACAGCTCCCAGTCCAGCACCGCCAGCACGCGCGGCTCGGTGGGGTGAAAGATCAGGTTGTCCAACCTGAAGTCGCCGTGCACGATGGACACAGCCGATGGGTCTCGCGCCGCCGCCGGAATGTTGACCGGTAGCCAAGCCATCAATTCGTCCATCTCCGGGATGGGCTGCGTGATAGAGGCCGTGTATTGCTTGCTCCAGCGGCCGATCTGGCGCTCGAAATAATTGCCTGGCTTGCCGTAGTCGGCCAGGCCTTGGTTTGCCACATTCACGCGGTGAAGTGCGCTGATGACGCGGTTCATCTCGTCATAAATCGCTGCACGTTCAGCAGGCGTCATGCCGGGCAAAGACTGATCCCAGAGCACGCGGCCTTCGACGAAATCCATCACGTAAAAAGCGCGGCCGATGACGGCTTCATCCTCGCACAGGCAATGCATGGCGGGTACCGGCACGTCGGTACCGGCCAGGCCGCGCATCACCTTGAACTCGCGCTCCACTGCATGCGCCGAAGGCAGCAACTTGGCCACGGGCCCGGGCTTGGCGCGCATCACATAGCTGCGCTGGGGCGTGATGAGTTTGTAGGTCGGGTTGGACTGGCCGCCTTTGAACATCTCCAGCTTCAAGGGGCCTTCAAAGCCCGGCAAGTTCTGGCTGAGGTAGCGGCTGAGTGCGACAAGATCCACCGAGTGCGCGGCGCTCACTTCGCGCGTGCCCTCGAAATGTGTGAAGTCAGTCATCGCTCCATCTCCGCTTCACTGATGCGCAGCAGCGCCTCACGGTTACGCACCACCAGACCGCCCGGCTCGATGCGAATGGTTTCTTCACGCTCCATGGCCTTGAGCTCCTGGTTCACGCGCTGGCGCGATGCGCCCAGCAGTTGGGCCAGTTCTTCTTGCGCCAGTTGCAGGCCGATTCGCACTTCCTTTGCATCGGACAAACTGGCGATGCCGTAGCTGCGCACCAGGTGCAGCAACTGCTTGGCCAGGCGTGCGCGCAAGGGCAGGGTGTTGAGGTCTTCAACCAAGCCGTAAAGCTGGCGAATGCGCCTGGCGTGCAAGCGCAGCATGGCCTCATACAGCTCGACGTGCGTGGCCAGCACCTTGCGAAAGTCAGCCTTGGCCACGCACAGCACGGTGGTGTCGCCGTGTGCATAGGCGTCGTGGGTGCGGCGGTCGCCGTCAAAAATAGCGACATCGCCAAACCAGATACCCGGCTCGACATAGGTGAGCGTGATGAGCTTGCCTGAGATAGAGGTAGAGCTCACGCGGACGGCGCCCTTGGCGCAGGCGATCCATTCCTCAGGTGCGTCGCCGCGTGCGGCAATCAGGGCGCCGTCTTTGTAGCGCTTGACGTAGGCGCAGCGCAGGATGTCGTGGCGCAGCGAAGGCGAGAGCGACGAGAACCAGCGGCCGGCGTTGATGGCTTCGCGTTCGTCCAGGGTGAGGATGGGGTCGTCCATGGGCTCATTGTCACTCTGCGGTAATCCTTGCCGAACAGCTGCTGTCACCTTGGTGTCGTGTGCGTGGCGAGCGTCATGACCCAGGCTCGTGTACCAAGGCTAGAGGTTCAGGAGAACTGCGGGGGACGTTTTTGAAGGAAAGCCTCGATGCCTTCGCCGCTGTTGCGGTGGCGAAGGTTGCGGACAAAGTGAGCGCGCTCGCTGTCGAGCTGCTGCACCAGGCTGAAGTCTGGGGCTTCATTGATCAGCTCTTTGATGCTGGCCAGCACATTCGGGGCGCGGCCATTGAGCTGCTGAGCCAGCTTCAGGGCGGCCGTCATCGCGCTGCCATCAGGTGTGACTTCATGCACCAGACCCCAGGTCTGCAATTGCGCCGCGCTCAGGCGCTCGGCCAACATGAGCGCGCGGGCCACCAAAGGGCGGGGCAGGGCTTGGGCCAAGGCCCAGCTGCCGCCGCCGTCGGGCGACAAGCCCACGTTGCTGTAAGCCATCAAGAAAAAAGCCGAGTCCGCCGCAACGATGAAATCTGCCGCCAGCGCCAGCGAAAAACCGGCGCCTGCCGCAGCGCCTTCCACGGCGGCAATCACCGGCTTGGGAAAGGTGCGGATGGAGTCGATCCAGTTGTGAAGGCCCTCGACGCCTTGGCCTTGCGTTTCAAGGTCTTGATTTCGCAGCGACTGCAAGCGCTGCAAATCTCCCCCCGCGCAAAAGGTGCTGCCTTCGCCGGTGATGATGACACTGCGGATTTCAGGGTTGCTGTCGGCGGCGTTCAAGGCTTCAATGCCGGCGGCATAAATTTCGGGGCCCAAGGCGTTGCGCAAGCCGGGGTTGCTCAGCGTCAGCACCATGGTGCTGCCCTCGCTGGTGCTTTTAAGCATGGCGGTCACGTCAGCTTTCCTCTTGCAAAAGGCTCAAGCCGATGGCGCCGCGCCTACGCAGCCATGGCGAGGGGCGATAACGCGGGTCGCCGTACACGGTCTGCATGTTGAACAGCACTTCCAAAATATTGGTGGGTCCGCAGTGGTCGCCCATGGCGAGCGGCCCTTGCGGATAGCCCAGGCCCAGCGTGACGGCAGCCTCCAGGTCAGCGGGACTGCAAACGCCTTGCTGGCAAATGTCGCTGGCAATGTTGACGATGCTGGCAATGACGCGTTGTGTCACAAAGCCGCCACTGTCGCGAATCACGCTCACGGCCTTGCCGTCGCGCGCAAAAAGGGCGTGAGCGGCGTCGCGCATGTCGGCGCGTGTGGCGGGGTTGGTGGCCAGCACGCGGCGCTTGGATTGCGCATCGTCCATCAGCATGTCGATGCCCAGGGTGCGGGCTGGGTCCAGCCGCTCCACAACCGCCACGGTTGTGATGTCAAAGCCCAGTGGCGCCACCAAAGTCAGCGCGTTCATGGACGGAGATTGGCCGGTCTCGATGCTGGCGCCCAGATTCTTCAGGAGTAAAAGCAGCTCGGCGCGGCGCGAGGCGCGGGGCGATACCCAGACCGGCGGCATTTCGTCCACTTGCGGCACGGCGGGCTCGGCGGGCATGTCTGCCTTGCCGTCTGCGTAGCGGTAAAAACCTTCACCCGATTTGCGCCCAAGCAGCCCGCCAGCCAGGCGCTGCGCCGTGATCACGCTGGGCCTGTACCGCGGCTCTTCGTAATACTGGCGATAGACCGACTCCATCACAGGGTGCGACACATCCAGGCCTGTGAGATCCATCAATTCGAAGGGGCCGAGCTTGAAGCCCGCCTGGTCTTTCAAGATGCGGTCGATGGTGGCGAAATCCGCAATGCCTTCGCTCACGATGCGCAGTGCTTCCGTGCCGTAGCCGCGCCCTGCGTGGTTCACGATGAAGCCCGGCGTGTCGCCAGCCTGCACGGGCCTGTGCCCCATCTGGCGCGCGTAGGCGGACAAACGTTCACAACAATCCGCCGCAGTTTTGACGCCGCTGATCACCTCAACCACCTTCATCAAGGGGACGGGATTGAAAAAGTGATAACCCGCCAGCCTGGCCGGCACGCGCAGCTTGGCGGCGATGGCGGTGATGGACAGCGAGGAGGTGTTGCTGGCCAGTACCGCCGTGTCGGCGACCACGTTTTCCAACTCGGCGAACAGCGCTTGTTTGACGTCGAGGCGTTCAACAATCGCCTCGATGACCAGGTCGCAGCCCTTGAGGGCTGACAACTCCGGCACGCCACTGAGCCGTGCCTTGCAGGCCGCTGCGGCTTCGGGGGTCAGCTTGCCCTTGGTGGCCAAAGTGTCCCATTGAGTGCGCAGGTTCGCGACCGCGCGTTCGACTGCGGCGTTGTCGCGATCAAACAAATGAACCGTGCTGCCCGCTTGTGCGGCAATCTGGGCAATGCCCTGGCCCATGGCGCCTGCGCCGACGATGCCGACTTGAGAAAAAACTTGCATAGTGGAAAGTGAGTTCTGAAAAATCAGTGTCGCCTGCGAACTGCGGAATTTCGGCTTAGCGCCGAACCTGAAGCGCGGCAGGATTGACGACGTTGGTGGGCGTGCCCTGGATGAAGTTCACGATGTTGTCGAAAGCCGCACCAAAGTAAAGCTCATAGCTGTCCTGCTCCACGTAGCCGATGTGCGGCGTGCAGATGCAGTTCTCCAGCCGCAGCAGTGCATGGCCTTGCAAGATCGGCTCGGACTCGAAAACGTCGATGGCGGCCAAGCCCGGCCGGCCGCGGTTCAGCCCGGCAATCAGTGCGTCTGGCTCAATCAACTCGGCGCGCGACGTGTTCACCAGCAAGGCCGTGGGTTTCATGCGGCTCAGGTCGTCCAGCGTGACGATGCCGCGTGTGGCGTCGTTCAGGCGCAGGTGCAGGGTCAGCACGTCCGAATTTGCAAAAAAGTCTTCCTTGCTGCTGGCGACTTCGAAGCCGTCAGCCAGGGCTTGCTCTCGCGATGGCTCGCGGCCCCAGATCAAAACCCGCATGCCGAAGGCACGTCCGTAGCCCGCAATCAGCTTGCCGATCTTGCCGTAACTCCAGATGCCTAGCGTTTTGCCCTTGAGGACGGAGCCCACACCGAAATTGGGCGGCATGGCGCCTGTTTTGAGGCCGGCCTGTTGCCAGGCGCCGTGCTTGAGATGGGAGACATATTGCGGAATGCGCCGCATGGCCGTCATGATCAGCGCCCAGGTGAGTTCGGCTGGCGCTGTGGGCGAGCCAACGCCCTCGGTCACCACAATGCCGCGCTCGGTGCAGGCCGCCATGTCGATGTGATCGCCGGCCCGGCCGGTCTGCGCAATCAGCCTCAACTTCGGCAGTTTTTCAATCAGTTGCCTAGGCATCTGCGTACGCTCGCGGATCAACACGATCACTTCGGCGTCCTTCAGACGAATCGACAACTGGCCTATGCCTTTGACCGTATTGGTGTAGACCTTGGCGGGGAAAGCGTCCAGTTTGCCGGCGCAGTCCAGCTTGCGCACCGCATCCTGGTAGTCGTCAAGAATCACGATATTCATGCAGGTATTGTGCCCTCATGAAACGGCCCCAAGAAATGGCCCCGAAGGGCTCAAACGCTCAGCCGGCGCGCGGCCTGCTGCCGCTGATCCGGTCATGGCTGCAAAGTGCAAAGTAAAACAACCAGGACGAGATTCCCAGCAATTTGGATCCGTCTTCCAGCAGGTACTTCTCCCCTGGCTTGAACAAGAGCACCATGTCTTCCGTGCCGTCCAGGATCCGGTCGAAAACCACGGACAGCGCAAAGAAAGACAGGGACAGCAGAAGGTAGCCGTACGGGGTGGCCAGCACCACGGCGCGGAATCTGACCAGGCTTGCACAGATGATCGCCGCATAGGAAAGAAAGACCAGCTTTTCGCGAACACCAAACCGCCGCTCCATGATTTCATGGAACAGGAGGAAGTCATCGGCCAGCAGCATGAAGCTGATGCCGCCGAAGGTCAGCAGAAACTTGGCAAATTCCCGATCGCGCTCGTCCGCGGCCAGGATCAGCGCACTGAAACAGGCGATGCTGCCGGCCATGCAGAAAAGAAAGGCCCCAAGGTTGGAAGCGATCCCGAAGTACGACGGAACGGCGGCCAGCACGAAGGTGTCGCGGTACAGCTGAATGAGCGGTACCGCGTTTTGCAACCAACTGGCCACGATCAGGGCTATGGTCAGCGCGAGTAAGGTGATGAAGCCCAGAAGGCGGGAGCGTGGGGGCTGTAGGTTTCGATCCCTAGGGATTTCCATCGATGCTCTCCATTGGACAGCACCGAGGGCGCCGCGTTTTAAGATCTTAGCGGCGGTCCGAGGACAAAAGGCTTACGTCTGGCGCCAAAAGCGCTCGCTCGGGTGTAGGTGGATAGGCTCCCAGGCGGCTCCATCAGGCCTTTCAGTGTGCAGCGCCCTGTGCCTGGGTAAGCCGGTCGAGCTCGGCGCAGACATCGGCCATGGTGCCCGAGATGACCATGCGGCCCGCGCTGCCGGGGCTGGCACCCGGCTCGAATTCGCGCAGGATGCGCAAGCCGGAAGGCGAGCGATTCAAAGCGGGGCGCCGGCCGAGCACGGCTGGGCTGCTGGAGGCGACAAGCTTCAAGTGGGGCGTTGCAGAAAAAGCGGTGGTTCCCATGATGACTCCAAGAGTTTCGACACAGGGCAGGATTGAGCGGTCTTGCGACCAGCGGATCACGACGCCAGGGTGTGGCTTTGCATGGCAAAGCCTACGCCCGCCACCTGGCGCGCGATGAATTCAATGAATTTGAAGAAATTGCCCGCCCAAGCGAGCACCGGCCGGCAGGCTAGATGAGCATGCTGTTGCGGATCAGGCCAACCGCCAGACCTTCAATCTCGAAGGGCTCGCCGGGCTGCACGATGATGGGTGCGAAGTCCGGGTTCTCGGGCAGCAACTCGATGATGTTCTTGGTCTTGCGAAAGCGCTTGACGGTGACTTCTTCGCCCAGCCGGGCCACGACTATCTGGCCGTTGCGGGCTTCCTTGGCCTGCTGCACGGCCAGCAAATCGCCGTCCATGATGCCGACGTCGCGCATGCTCATGCCTCGCACCTTGAGCAGGTAGTCCGGCTGGCGCTGGAACAGGCTGGACTCCAGGTGATATGTTTGCTCGATATGTTCCTGCGCGAGAATCGGGCTGCCGGCGGCGACGCGTCCAACCAGAGGCAGAACCAGCTGGGCCAGGCTTTGCAAAGGCAGCAAGAATTGCTTGCCGCGTGAGGCCTGGATCGAACGCAGGGTGTCGCTGCGCAGGCGGATGCCGCGCGATGTGCCACTCACCAGCTCGATCACGCCTTTGCGCGCCAGTGCCTGCAAATGTTCCTCGGCCGCGTTGGCAGATCGAAACCCCAGCTCGCTGGCGATTTCTGCGCGCGTGGGCGGCGCACCGGTGCGGGCAATGGCGCTTTGGATCAATTCGAGGATTTGTTGCTGGCGCGCTGTCAGCTTGGGGCCATCAGGCATGCTGTCAGGGGCAGAGAAATCGCTGGGGATGTTCATGGTGCTTGAGGTAAAACATGAAAACACTGTTTGGATGAACAGTGGCTGTATTTTTATCCAGTTTTATAGGGACTGCAAGTGATCGATCAAAAAATAGTCATCCTCGGGACCGGCGGCACGATTGCTGGCAAGGGCGCGGGTGCTCTGGACCACACTGGCTACACCGCGGCGCAGGTGGGCGTGCAAGACCTGCTGGCAGATCTACCGGGTTGGGGCGCGTCAGCGTTGCAAAAGCTGGTGATGGAGCAAGTCGCTCAGGTAGACAGCAAGAACATGGGCTTTGCCATCTGGACACGGCTGGCCGAGCGGGTCGCTCACCATCTGGCCGATCCTGCGGTGCGCGGCATCGTCATCACGCACGGCACCGACACCCTGGAGGAAACAGCTTATTGGCTGCAGGCCTTGCTGGCGCCTGCCAAGCCCGTGGTGCTGACCTGCGCCATGCGGCCGGCCACCGCTTTGGTGCCCGATGGCCCGCAAAACTTGCTCGATGCCTTGGCCGTGGTCGAAGTGGAGGGTGCCATGGGTGTCACGGCTGTCTGTGCCGGCACCCTGCACAGCGCCTTTGACGTGCAAAAGGTGCACCCTTATCGCCTGGACGCCTTTGACTCGGGCGATGCGGGGCCGCTCGGATTCGTCGAGGAGGGCAGGGTGCGTCTGTTGCGTGCATGGCCTGGCGATGCGTCGACAGCTCCATCAGGCCAGGCCGCTTGGTTGCCCAGCCAGGTTGTGGTGTGGCCGCGGGTGGAGATCGTCACAAGTTGCGTCGGCGTGGATGGCCAGACTGTGCAAAGCCTGGTGCGCGGCGGGGCGCAAGGCATTGTGGTGGCCACCACGGGCAACGGCACGGTTCACCAGGACCTGGAGGCGGCGCTGCGTCTGGCCATGAAAAGCCAGGGGCTCAAAGTGCTGCGCGCCACGCGCTGCTCGCAAGGGCGCGTGCTTCCGGGTGCTTCAGATGCCTTGCCCGCCGCACCGGGCCTGACGCCCGTCAAGGCACGTGTGGCCTTGATGCTGCAACTGATGCGGGGGTACTGACGCAGTGACTGATTCGGGTATTAAAACCCGGTCAGTTAGACAGTGCAGCCAGTGCGCGGGCGGTGATTTCGTCCACGCTACCCATGCCGCTGATGGCGCGGTACTTGGGGGCTGACTCGGGTTCGACCTTGGCCCACTGCGAGTAATAAGCCACCAGGGGACGGGTCTGCGCGCTGTAGACCTCCAGGCGCTTGCGTACGGTCTCTTCCTTGTCGTCGTCCCGCTGGATCAAAGGCTCGCCGGTCATATCGTCCAGGCCGTCCTGTTTGGGCGGGTTGTACTTGACATGGTAGGTGCGGCCCGACGTGGCGTGTGAGCGGCGACCGCTCATGCGCTCAATGATGGCGTCGAAAGGAACGTCGATTTCCAGCACGTAGTCGAGTTTCACGCCGGCCGCCTTCATGGCGTCGGCTTGGGGAATGGTGCGCGGAAAACCGTCGAACAAAAAGCCATGCGCGCAGTCAGGCTGGGCAATGCGTTCTTTGACAAGGTTGATGATCAGGTCGTCGCTGACCAGACCGCCAGCATCCATGACTTTCTTGGCTTGCAGACCCAAAGCGGTGCCTGCCTTGACCGCAGCGCGCAGCATGTCGCCGGTTGAAATTTGCGGGATGGCGTACTTTTGGCAAATAAAGGTGGCCTGGGTGCCTTTGCCTGCGCCTGGCGCGCCCAACAGTATCAATCGCATGAAAGTCCTTGGTTTTTTTGAATTCCGCAGCGCGGTGCTTATGCAGTGCGCCGGTGTCTCGCCTCAGCCGGTTCAGGGCCTGCCTGCCGGGTTTGTTGGCGCAGAGAATAGCATGCAGCAAGCTAACTTCAGCTTACAAAAAGGGCCTGCCAAAGGCCTCTGTTCCAGCGCAAAAGTCGGCCGCAGCCAGCAGAGCTGCTTAGCTTTTCACGCCCAGCGTTTGACGCACGCGCTCGAGGTCTTCTGGGGTGTCAACACCGCCGCCAGGGGCTCGGTCGGTCACGTGGACAGCGATCCGATGGCCGTGCCACAAAGCGCGCAACTGCTCAAGGGCTTCGAGTTGTTCCACCTCGGCCTGCGGCAGTTGCGGAAAGCTGCGCAAAAAGCCCGCTCGGTAGCCGTAGATACCCACGTGCCTCAGCGGGGCGGCTGGGCTGCCCGGTGTCGTCCACCAGGCCTCGTCCGGCCGATCCCGGGCCACAGGGATGGGTGCGCGGCTGAAGTACATCGCCGTGCTGCGTGCGTCAAGCACCACCTTCACCACGTTCGGGTTGACGAAATCGGCCAAGGTTTCAATGGCATGCGCTGCGGTGCTCATGGCGCAGTCTTCTCGCGTGGCCAGCAAGCTGGCCACCGCATCAATCAAGTCAGGATCAATCAGTGGCTCGTCGCCCTGCACGTTGACCACGATGGCCGTGTCGGCCAGACCTAAAAGCGCCGAGGCTTCGGCCAGCCTGTCGCTGCCGCTGGGGTGGTGCGTGCCGGTCAGGATGGCCTCGACGCCATGGGCTTGGCAGGCATCCAGAATGTCCTGGCTGTCTGCCGCCACCACAACGCGGCTGGCATGGCTAAGCGCTGCGCGCTGGGCAACGCGTACGACCATCGGCTGATTGTGGATGTCCGCCAGGGGCTTGTTGGGCAGGCGCGTGGAGGCCAGGCGCGCTGGAATCAGGACGGTGAAGGACGGCCCGGTAAAGCCGGTAAAGCCGGTGCTGCCCAAGCTCACAGGCCCAACTCTTCGTCAGTCAGTGTGCGGGCTTCGTTTTCGAGCATGACCGGAATGCCGTCGCGCACCGGGTAGGCCAGTCTGGCGCTGCGCGAGATCAGTTCTTTTTTGTCGCGGCTCATTTCCAGCGGGCCCTTGGTCACGGGGCAGACCAATAGTTCAAGGAGTTTTGTATCCATCCGGGGATGGTAATGGAGAAGCTGGGAACAATCCGCGCAGCTGACCGTCCAGTGCCTGCATGAAAGCCGGCTCCGGCGTGAAGGAAAGCGGTACGGCAAGCAGTTGAAGGCCGGCGTCGGGATACAGCGCAAAAAGTTTCACTGCATCTTTTTGTGTGCACAGCACGCGGCCTCTACGCGCGCCCGCTTTGAACAGCTCAAGCCCTGCCAATTCCTCTAGCCCTGCATGGTCGGGCAGGCTCAGCGTGCTTTCGATTTGGAGCCCACGCGCCCGCAGCATGTCAAAAAATGCCTGCGGCTTGGCAATGCCGGCCAGGGCGGTGAGGCTTTCGCCTCGCAGGTCTTGAAGTTTCACTCGCCGGCCATCGGCCGCCACGGCCTCGTCGGCAAGTGCCCGGCTGGCGCCAAAGCCTTCAAAGGCGCGGCGTGAGCCCGTGTGCAAGACCAGATCGACGGGCCTGACGGCGCTGGCTTCTTGGCCGCGCGGATCATTTTTTTGGGCCCAGGCTTGCGGCCAGGGTTCGCGCAAAGGGCCAGCCGGAAGCAGCCAGCCGTTGCCTGTGCCGCGCTCGTCAAACACGGCAATGTTCAGGTCGCGCTGCAAGGCGTAATGCTGCAAGCCGTCATCGCAAACGATGATGTCCGTGTCTGGATGCGCTTGCAGCAGCGCCCGGGCCGCGTCAACCCGGCGCGGCGCCACAAACACCGGGGCATGGGTGAGTTGCGCAATGAGCAAGGGCTCATCACCGGCTTGCGCGGCGCTCAGGCTGGGCAAGACTTCCAGGCAGTCACTGCCTTGCCTGCCGTAGCCCCGCGACACCACACCGGGCCTGAAGCCTGCGTCCTGCAAATGCCGCACCAGGGCCAGCACCAAGGGGGTTTTGCCTGCGCCGCCGGCAATCACATTGCCGACCACCACCACGGGGACGGGCAGTCGTGTTGAAGCGAGGAAACCAAGGCTGTAAAGCCGCCTGCGGATCTTGACCAGTCCACCGTGCAACGCGCTCAAGGGCCACAAGGCCCGCGCCAGCCAGCCGCGCTGGCCCCAGGCTTGAACAAGCGTGTGCTTGAACGTCATGGCGAGGGCGCTTTCTTGGCGCCTGCGCTGCGCTGGCTCATGAAGGTTAGCTGGTCCAGGCCGGCGCGCTGGGCTGCTGCCATGGCCAGGATGACCGACTGGTGGCTGGCCGCCGCATCGGCGCTGATGACGAGCACGATGTTGTCGTTTGTCAAACTTGCGCCTGGCGTCAAGGCTGCGTCGGTCGTGCTTAGCAACTTGGCGTTGCGCAGCCGTTCTTCGAGGCCACGCACCGTGGCCGGGGCCAAGGCTTCGTTGCCAATGGCATAGCGCCCGTCGGCGCTCACGGCCAAGTGAAGGCGTTGGCTTTCGCCGGGCGCGGCCCGCGTGTCTGCCACCGGCAGCTTGACCTGGACCTGCGTCAAGCGGCTGTAGCTTGAACTGAGCAACAGAAAAATCAGCACCACCAGAAGCACATCGATGAAGGCGATCAGGCTGACCTCGGGGGTGTCGCGGCCTGCGCTGGCGCGTCTAAATTGCAGGGGCCGCATCGCCTGCCTTCAAGCGCCTTGGCGCAAGCTGTCGAGATGTCGGGCAAAGCGCTCGCTGGCCAGTTCCAGCTGCAGCACGTAGCCGTCCGCACGGCTGCGAAAGTAACGCCAGAAAACAAGGGCCGGGATGGCCACGATCAGGCCAAAAGCCGTGTTGTACAGCGCAATGGAAATTCCTTGCGCGACCTGAATCGGGTCGCCATTGCCGGCACTCAGCGTTCCCGCATTTTGTGCGGCAAAGATCTCGATCATCCCGACCACGGTGCCCAGCAGGCCCAGCAGGGGCGCTGCGGATGCAATGGTGGCCAGCGCGGCCAGGTAATGCTCCAGTTCATGAGCGGCTTCGCGTCCAGCGCTTTCCAACACTGAGCGCAGTTCTTCCTGGCTCATGCGGGGATTGCCGCCCAAGGCTGACAGGCCGCGCACCAAAATCCGGCCCAGCAAGGACCCGCCTTCGAGCTGGTGCAGCACTTCAGGCGCCGGTATCTGCGAGCGCGAGGTCCGCATGACTTCATCGAGCAAGTGGGGCGGCATCACTTTATGTGTCCGCAGGCTCAAAAATCGTTCTATGACCAGCGTCAAGGCTAAGACGGAGCAGGCCAGCAGGGGCCAGATAGGCCAACCAGCGGCTTGTATGATCGAAATCAAGGTCAGTCACTCCCGTCTAAAGAGGTCGGATTATGGCTGAGTGGCTTGGCGGCCAGCGTCCTTGCGATGCAAGCGGATTCCCACAAAATCTGTGGATAACTTTGTGGGAAAGTCCATCCTGGGGTGCAAATTCACCCCAATTTCGCTGGTTGTAGACAGATCGATGATTTTTTCAGCACTATATTCCCCTTTGAAATCAATGACTTGCAACGTCGGCTCGACTTTTTCAGGGCATTTGTTCGGCTTGGAACGGTCGCTGAAGGTCGCTGTGGATCAATTCCGGTCGAGCTACCTGGAGCAAGCCGGTGTTTGAAGACTTTCCCTCTGCCGGACGCTCGGCCCCGGGTGTCAAGGTCTGGCCGGTCGGCTCACTGATCCGTGCCATTGCAGACAGCCTGGAGGCTCGGTTCAATCCCGTGGCTGTGGCGGGCGAGTTGTCGGGCTTTTCCCGCGCGGCCAGCGGGCATTGCTATTTCAACCTCAAGGATGAGCAGGGCCAGGTGCGCTGCGCCATGTTTCGCCGCGCCGCCAGCTTGCTGGACTTTGCGCCGCGCGACGGTCAGCGCGTCGAGTTGCGCGGCCGGCTGGGCATTTACGAGCCCCGCGGTGAATTGCAACTGGTGGTCGAATCGCTCAAACAAGCCGGCGAGGGCAATTGGTTTGAGCAGTTCACTCGGCTCAAAGCGAAGCTGGAGGCCGAGGGCCTTTTTGAAAGCGAGCGCAAGCGCGCTTTGCCCGTCATGCCGCGCACAGTGGGCATCGTCACCTCGCTGGGCGCTGCCGCTTTGCATGATGTGGTCAGTGCCTTGCAGCGGCGTGCGCCCCACGTGGCGGTGGTGATTTACCCGGCCAGCGTGCAAGGCGCCCAAGCCGCGGGTGAACTGGTTCAGGCACTCGCTCGCGCCACAAGCCGAGCCGAGGCCGATGTTTTGCTGTTGGTGCGCGGTGGCGGCGCGATGGAAGATCTTTGGGCTTTCAACGACGAGCAGCTTGCCCGGGCCATCGTCGCCTCGCCCATTCCCATCATCTCCGGTGTGGGCCATGAAACTGACTTCACCATCGCCGACTTTTGCGCCGACCTGCGCGCGCCCACCCCCACAGCCGCAGCCGAGTTGGCGGCGCAGCCGCGCAGCGTCTGGTTGCGGGCGCTCGAGTTGGCGGGTGATCGCCTGCAAAGCGCCGTGGACCGGCATTTGCAAAGCTGCGCCCAGCGCCTGGACTGGGCGGCAGGCCGCGTTGCCCAGCCATCGCACGCCGTCGCCCGTGAACGCGCCGGCCTGGTGCTGCAAGCCCAAAGCTTGCGCCACGCGGCTCGCATGGCCTTGAGCCAGCAGGCTGCAAGCTTGATTGAGATCCAAAAAGCCCTGCCGCGCGCGCTGAGTGCCGCCGTCCAGACGAGTCAACAGCGCCTGGACCGTGCGCAGACGCGGCTGGAACTGCTGGACCCCAGCCTGGTGTTGCAGCGCGGCTATGCCTGGCTGACCGATGAGCAAGGCCATGCGGTGACCGGCGTTAATCAGGCCAAAGTGGGCCAGGCCCTGCGCGCCACGCTCAATGACGGTACGCTCGACCTCACGGTTGCGCCGGCCCGTCTGATTTAGACGATTTAGTTTTTACAATCAGGCAGCTTTGCCCGTTTCCCCTCACCCAACATCAATCAAAGGAAAACACATGGAACACACCCTCCCACCCTTGCCTTACGCCGCAGACGCCCTTGCCCCGCACTACAGCGCCGAGACCTTTGAATACCACCACGGCAAGCACCACAACGCGTATGTGGTGAACCTGAACAACCTGCAAAAGGGCACCGAATTCGAAGCCATGGGCCTGGAAGAAATCGTCAAGAAGTCCAGCGGCGGCATCTACAACAACGCGGCCCAGGTCTGGAACCACACGTTCTTCTGGAACTGCATGAAGCCCCAAGGCGGCGGCGAGCCACAAGGCGCGCTGGCTGAGGCCATCAATGCCAAGTTCGGCTCTTACGCCGCGTTCAAGGAAGCCTTTGTCAAGTCGGCTGTCGGCAACTTCGGTTCCGGCTGGACCTGGCTGGTCAAAAAGCCGGACGGCAGCGTGGACATCGTCAACACCGGCCCTGCTGGCACGCCGCTGACCACCGCCGACAAAGCGCTCATGACCGTGGACGTCTGGGAGCACGCCTACTACATCGACTACCGCAACGCGCGCCCCAAGTTCGTCGAGACTTTCTTGTCGAGCCTGGTGAACTGGAAGTTCGCGCAAGACAACTTCGCCGCCTGATGCGGCGCTGCGCCTGGGCCTAAAGCCCTGGCCTGCGAATGAAAAAGCCGACGCGAGTCGGCTTTTTTTGTGGCTTGCTTGAGCGCCTAGCGTTTGGCTTCAAACGGAGCGCCAGCCAAGCGTGTGCCCGCTTGCATGCCTTTTTTGGCAAACCAGCCCTGGTTCATCTCCAGCACAAAACGCACGGGCTTGGCCGAGCAGTGCGAGTCCAGGGTTTGCGGCTTCATGTCGACCAGATTGACGATGGTTCCATCGTCCGCAATGAAGGCGGCGGTCAAGGGCAGCAAGGTGTTCTTCATCCAAAAGCACTGCTCTGAGGGCTCTTCAAAGATAAACAACATGCCTTCGTGCTGCGGCATGTCTTTGCGATTCATGAGGCCGATTTGACGCTGCAAAGGCGTTTGCGCCACTTGGGCTGTGATCAGGTGCATGCCCTGGGAAAGACTGACACGGGGCAAGCCGAGTTGCGGGCCTTCTTGCGCTTGTACAGGGCTGAGGTGGGCCAACACCAGCAAGGACGCAAGGCCAAGGCGACAGGCTCCTTTTTGCAAGGCCGAAAGGACAGGCCGCAGGATCGGCCAGCAGAGAGTGGGGCGATGGAAAGTCATGCGGAAATCATAGACCGTGCAAGCTCGGGCGCTCGACTTGCTTTGCGGCGGGGGACGCAAACGCCACGGCCATGGCCGCGCTAGGGCACGCTTGGCCTTGGGGATCGCTAGAATGAATTCCATGGCTACGAAATCTCCCAAACCCGCGCCGCCGAATGCGCCCATTGCCCAGCCTTTGAAGCCTGAACAAGCCAATGGAGGAGATTCAGTGGTGCTCGAGCGGCGGACCCAGAAGGTCAAGCCGCCGCAGATGTACCAGGTCGTGCTGCTGAACGATGACTACACCCCGATGGAGTTCGTGGTGGTGGTGATTCAGGAGTTTTTTAACAAAGACCGCGAGACCGCCACCCAGATCATGCTCAAGATCCATCTGGATGGCAAAGGCGTCTGCGGCGTGTTTTCCAAAGATGTAGCGGCCACCAAGGTGGATCAGGTCACAGAAGCCGCC
>CAZNQE010000027.1:0-16108 GCA_964575005.1 uncultured Polaromonas sp.
GACATGGACTCGACGCTGATCAACATCGAGTGCGTGGACGAGATTGCCGACGCCGTCGGACGCAAGGCCGAGGTCGCAGCGATCACCGAGGCGGCGATGCGCGGCGAGATTGCCGACTACAAAGAAAGCCTGCGCCTGCGCGTGGCCTTGCTCAAGGGTGTGAGCGTGGCCAGCATGGACGCGGTGTACCGCGAGCGCTTGCAGCTCAACCCCGGCGCTGCGGCGCTGGTGGCCGCGTGCAAGCAGGCCGGCCTGAAGGTGTTGCTGGTCAGCGGAGGCTTCACGTTTTTCACGGACCGCGTGCGTGACACCTTGGGCATTGACTTCACCCGCTCCAACCATCTTGAAGTTGAAGACGGGTTGTTGACCGGGCGCATGGTGGACCAGCCCTGGGGCGACATCTGCGACGGCGAAGAAAAAAAGAAGATGTTGCTGGCCACCTGCGCGCAGCTGGGCATCAGTCCGCAGCAAACCATTGCCGTGGGCGACGGCGCCAACGACCTGCCGATGATGAGCGTGGCTGGCGTGTCCGTGGCCTATCACGCCAAGCCCCAGGTGCGCGCACAAGCGATGGTCGCCATCAATGAAGGTGGGCTGGACCGGCTGCTGGAAGTGGTCCAAGCCTAGGCCTTGGGTCAGCGTTCGCCAGCGCGAAAGCGCCCTCGGCTGACAGCCCGACAGCCGCGCAAGGGCTAAGCTGGGCGCATGGCACTTGAACATGCACAACCGCTGGAAGTCATCAATGTTCATCCACTGCGCGCGGCCCTGAAGGAAACGCCCAGCCACAGCCTGCTCAAGACCGACAAGCTGCAATTGATGCGGGTGGTGCTGCTCGCCGGTGACGGCATGCCCCCGCACCACATTGAAGGCGAAGTGAGCATCTTGTGCATTGAAGGCTTGGTCATCGTTCGCTCACCCGGCCATCACTGCAACTTGGCCCCTGGCCAGTTGGTGGTCTTGCCGCCGGGCGAGCCGCATTCGGTGCTGGCCGAAGACGACAGCTCGCTGCTCGTCACCTTGCTGCTGCACCAACAGCCCCAGGCCGATAGCCGCCAAGTTCGCTAAATAAGGTGCTTGAGACCGCGCCCCACCCCCGCAGGCAAGAACAACTGCCCCGCCGCAATCGTTCGCACGGCCGCAACGATATCTTCAGGCGCGCAAGTCTTGTTGAGAAAGCCCCATGCGCCCTGCTGTAGCAAGCTCATCGCATAAAGCGACGCTGGATAGCCGCTAAGGATCAAGACCCGCAACTCGGGTGAGCGCGCCAGCACATCGGCCAGCGCGTCGATGCCGTTTTGGCCCGGCATGCACAGGTCCATCAACAGCACATCCACCGCGTGGTTGCGGGTCAGCGCCAAGGCATCGCGGCCACTGCTGCCTTCGCCCACCACCTGCAGGTCGGGCTGGCTTTCAAGGTAGTCACGGAGTCCGGAACGAATCACGGTGTGGTCATCGATGACCGCAATTTTGATCATGGAAGCCAAGGTAAGACACGCCCGCCAACGACCCGGTAAGCCATGCCGGGGAGGCCACGTCAGCGGACTTCCACGGCACTGGCGGGCAGGAAATGTGATGCCGCCGCAGCATGTCCGCCGGGGCAAGGGCTCAGGACGAAAGTGTGTCCTGTGACTGGAATACCACCAGCTTGCTGCGCGGCAGCTCGACTTTCACCCAGTCCCCCTGGGCCATGCCGGAGCGCTCAAAAAAGCGCGCAGTGACCGCCCCACGCAAACGCAAGCCACCCACGGCAAATGTCAGGCGCACGTTTTCTCCCAGCACGACAGCTTTTTCGAGCCGCACGTCCATGCACTGAGCAGAATCATCAGGCGCCCTGCCGTCTTTGAGCACCACCACTTCGCCCAGCGCAATGCCCCAGCGCAGCAGCTGACCGGGCCATACGCGACCTTGAAGCGCAGCCGGCAGATTCAAGCCCAGGCGGGCGATGGACTCGCCCGGGGGGCCGTCGCCCCGAGCCGAAGAAGTTGAAGACGCTGCCACCCAGACCGTGTCCTGCGGCTCGACCGCCAGCACCTCGGTTTCAAACACGTTGCCAAAACCGACCAGCCGCGCCACCTCTTCGGTATCAGGCCGGCTCAGGACGCCTGCGGGCGTGCCGGACTGCAAGGTCTTGCCATGGCGCAGCACGACCATGCGGTCGGCCAGCAGTTGCGCCTCGATGAGCGAATGCGTGACCAGCACGACGGGTACTTTCAAGCTTGAGCGAAGCTCGGCCAACTCTTCATACAGGCGCTCGCGCGTCATTTGATCGACCGCGGCGAAGGGCTCGTCAAGGAGCAGCACCTCGGGCTCGCGCACCAGCGCCCGGGCCAGTGCCACCCGCTGCTGCTGCCCGCCCGAAAGCTGGTGCGGCAGGCGTGCCTCCAGCCCAGCCAGTCGCACACGGGCCAGCGCCGCAGCCGCACGCGCATGGCGCTCTGACTTGGGCAGCTGAAAAACCGCCTCGGCCACGTTGTCCAGAACACTCAGATGGGGAAACAGCGCATAGCCCTGAAACACCATGCCCACCCGGCGCGAGCGCGGGTCCAGCCAATGGCCGCGATCACTGTCTTGCCAGCAGGCCGTGCCCACATGAACCTGCGCCTGACTGATCCGGCTCAGGCCGGCGATGGCGCGCAAGATGGTGGACTTGCCCGCCCCGGACGGGCCGACCAGCGCCAGCAATTCGCCAGCGGCACAGCTCATTTGCGCGTCCAGCGCAATCGGGCCTGACTGCCGCAGCTTGACGGTCAACGTCACAGCAGACCCCGCACGCCTGAGGCCCCGCGCCGACCCAGCCAGACGGTGCCTAGCAAGGTCAACAGCGACAAGCCCAGCAAGGTCGCCGACATCAGGCCGGCGCCCTGCATGTCAAAGGCTTGCACCCGGTCGTAAATGGACACGGCAATGGTGCGGGTTTCGCCCGGAATGTTGCCGCCCACCATCAGCACCACGCCAAATTCACCCAGGGTGTGCGCAGCAGTCATGATCAGGCCGGTCAAGATGCCAGGCCAGGCCAGGGGCAACTCAATGCGCCAGAAAGTGCGCCAGCGCGGCAGGCCGCAAGTACGCGCCGCGTCCATCACTTCGGGCGAGATTGACGCAAAGCCGCGCTGCATGGGCATGACAGCAAAGGGGATGTTGACCACCAGGCTGGCCAGCAAAAGGCCACTGAACGAAAACGCCAGTGGCTGGCCCAGCAGCTGCTGGTACAGCCCGCCCAGCGGAGACGCTGTGCCCAGCGCCGTCAGCAAATAAAAACCCAGCACCGTGGGTGGCAAGATCAGCGGCAGGGCCAACGAGGCCTCGACCAATGGCCGCCAGCGGGCCGGGCTGTAAGCCAGCCAGCGTGCCAGCGCCAGCGCTGGCCCCAGCAACACCATAGCGGTGGCCAGCGCCAAGGCGGCCGAGATGCGAAATGCTTGCCAATCCATGTGCAGGGGCTCTCGTGTTTCAGCTCAGCGCGCCGGCATTGAAAAACCGTAGCGCTGCAACACGGCCCGTGCCGCCGGCTCTTGCAGCCAGGCATAAAAAGCCTGAGCGTCCGGCCCTGCGCGGCGCAACAAGGCCATGCGCTGGCGCAGCGGCGCATGCAGTTCTGCGGGTAGCTCGGTGTAGCTTCCGGCTTGCCGGAGGGTGGGTGACAGCACCAGCGACAAGGCAAAAATCCCGCCCTCGGCCGCGCCCGAGGCGGCAAACTGCGCCGCCTGCGACACGTTTTCGCCAAGCACCAAACGCGGCTCAATGGCCCCCCAGAGGCCGAGTTTTTGCAGGCACTGCTGCGCTGCGCGGCCATAGGGCGCATGGGCCGGGTTGGCAATGGCCAAGCGGCGCAAACGACCGTCTCGCAGCGCAAGCTGCAAGTCGTCCACCGTCGGCTTGAGGGGCGAGCCTTTGGGTGCGAACAACACCAGGCGACCCACGCCATACAGCACGCCCGGGCCCTGCGTCAGGCCTTTGTCCACCAACTGCGCCACCAGGCTTTCATCGGCCGACAGAAAAATGTCAAATGGCGCGCCCTGGGCGATCTGCATGAAAAATTGCCCTGACGACCCATACACGGCCTGCACCTTGCGACCGGTCTGCGCCTGGTATTGCTGGATCAGCTCGTCCATCGCGAACTTCAAATCTGACGCGGCAGCCAAGGTCGTGGCCATGGCGAGGCTGGGCGCCAGGCACGAGAGCGACACGACCACGGCCGCAAACCAAGCGCGGCAAGCGCCGCCAGCACCGGAATTGGCCGCGGCTGTCTGAAAAGCAGACTGAAGGGCTCGCAGGAAGGTCATCCTCAAAGTATAGGGACCGTGCCCCTCGCAGGAGTGAGGCCGCAATGGCTCAGCATTAAATTTTCAACACTTTGGCCTATGCTTTCCGGGTGCAATCACCAACGCGTCGATTCCAGCGTCAAGACCTGCGTGCCGCCGCGTTACGGCCGGCGGCTGAAGCACGCTGCCCCCCCATTGAAAACCACGCCAGTTTGCTGCAAGAGTTGCAAGTACGGCAGCTAGAGCTTGAAGTTCAGAACGAAGCCTTGCAACAAGGTTATGCAGAGCTTGAGAGCGCCAAGGCTGACATCGAGGCGGGCTTGAAACGCTACGCCGCCTTGTATGAACTGGCACCCCTGGCCTATTTCACACTCAGCCCTGAAGGCGGGGTGCTCAAGACCAATCGGATGGGCCAAGCTCGGCTGGGGCAGCCGATACCGGAGATGGGGCTGCAGCGCTTTGCCGCCGTGCTTGAAGAGACGTCCCTGTCAACGTTCGAGCTTTTCCTGCATCAGATTTTTGACGCCGAGACTCAGGAGCCCGAGCCGCGCAAGGTCTGCGAATTGCGCTTGCGGCCGCAGGCAGACAAGGCGGGCGCGACGGTGGAAGTGACCGGCATGGCCCTGGCAGGCCAGGTCAATTGCAACGTGGCCATGGTGGATGTCACTGAACGGATCGAAGCCCGCCAGGAAATCGAGCGACTGAACGATGCGCTGGAAATGCGGGTCAACCAGCTCGGCCAGGCCAATGACGATCTGGAAGCGTTTTCGTCTGCCGTGGCGCATGACCTGCAAACGCCCCTGACGGCCATGGATGGTTTCAGACTCATGCTCGAACGGGCCTTGCGCGAGGGTGAACCGGCCCAGGCCAGGCACTGCGCCAGCCGCATCGGCACGCTGATCGCGCAAATGGGCCAGACGACTTCCGGCCTGCTGTCTTTGGCGCACATCAGCCGCGGCCCGCTGCATTGGGCGGACTGTGATCTGACGCGCATGAGCCTTGACATCTTGCAGTCGCTGCGTGAGCACGCGCCGACCCGCAATGTGCAAGCGGAAGTACAGCCGGGACTGCACGCCTTCGGCGACCCCGCCCTGCTGCGCCTGCTGCTGACCAACCTGCTGGGCAACGCCTGGAAGTTCACCAGCGCGCAGCCGATGGCACGCATCCGCCTGGCCAGGGACGATTCACCCACTGGGCCGAGCCGGCAACACGGCTTCGTGGTCGAGGACAACGGCGCGGGCTTTGACATGGCCCACGCCGACCGGCTCTTTGGCGCTTTTGAACGCCTGCATTCGCCCAGCGAATTTCCGGGCAGCGGCATCGGCCTGGCCACCGTCAAGCGCATCGTCACGCGCCATGGCGGACGCATCAGCGCCTGGGGATCACCCGGCCAAGGCGCGCGCTTTCGCTTTAGCTTGCCGACGCAGGCAGAGCCCACATTGGCTTAGACCGCGGGACCGAACTTCCGGGCTGCATCAATCGCCAGCCCCGCGCCGATGCTGCCAAAAAGGTCACCTTCCACACGCGCTGCTTGCGGCAGCAAAGCGGCCACAGTCTCGCGCAGCAAGGGCACGCCACTGGAGCCGCCAGTGAAAAACACAGTCTGCACCTGATCCGTGCGCACGCAGGCGTCACGCAGCAAAGCGCTTACCGTCTGGCAGATGCGCGCGACCAGCGGGCTGATCGAGTCATCAAACACGGGCCGTGGCAAGTCCACCTGACCCAGGCCGATACGCGCCAAATCGAGCGTCGCTTGAGGCTGCTGAGACAGCGCGATCTTCGCGCCCTCCACTTGCATGGCCAGCCAATGCCCGTCGCGCTGCTGGACCAAGCGTTGCAAGGCTTGCAGCTTGGCTGGCTCGGCGGCGCTCAAGGCCACCTCGGCCATCTGCGCGCTGGCCTTGCGCGTGTAGGCCTGGTGAATCGTGTGCCAAGTGGCCAGGTTGAAGTACGGAGAAGACGGCACTTGCAAACCGCTCTTGAGCAAGCTGCCCAGGCCCAGTTGCGGCATCACGCCGGCCAGAGAGAGCTGGCGGTCCAGGTCGGTGCCGCCGATGTGAACACCGGCGCTCGCCAAAATGTCGTCTTTGCGCTCGGCCAGCCCCGCCCGCTCGGGCGACAAGCGAACCAAACAAAAGTCAGACGTACCACCGCCAATGTCCACCACCAGCACCAGTTCTTCGCGCTCAATCTGGGACTCGTAGTCAAAGGCCGCGGCAATCGGCTCATACTGAAACTCGATGTCAGAAAGCCCTGCCGCCCGCGCGATGGCTTCGAGCGTGTCTTGCGCCAGGCGGTCGGCCGCGGCGTCATCGTCCACAAAATGAACGGGCCGCCCCAGCACCGCGCTGCCAAAGCTGCGGCCAGCGGCCACCTCACCCCGGCGCTTGAGCTCGCCGATGAAAAGACCCAGCAGTTCCCGAAACGGCAAGATGCGGCCATTGACCTCGGTGAAGTCGTCCATGAGCGAGGTGCCGAGCAAGCTTTTGAGCGAGCGCATCAGTCGCCCTTCATCGCCGCTCAAGTAGTCGGCAAGGGCAGCCCGGCCATAGCGGCTTTGACCGTCTTCGGCATGAAAAAACACCACCGAAGGCAGCGTGAGCTTGCCGTCTTCCAGCGCCAGCAAGGCCGGCTGGCCAGGGCGCTGCCAGCCCACGGTGGAGTTGGACGTGCCGAAGTCGATGCCCACGGCACGCGCCGGGCCAGCCAGGCCCCTTGTAGTTTCCAGCCGGCTCACGCGGGCTTCTTGAATTGCTGGCTGGCCCAGGCCTCAGCGCTGCTGCGGTTCAGCTTGAAGGACGCGGCCACGCGCCATTCGGCCAGCATGGTGCCCGCCTCATCGCGTGCGCTCAGCATGGCGTAGGGCTCGTCCTCATCAGGCACTATGTCCAGTCGCACGTTGACGCGCCCAGCGTCCACGCTGATCTCCACGCTCTGGTGCAAGGTGGCGTGCAATTGCTGTTCGCTGCGGCGCACGAACTCATGCGCGGTCTTGACCAAGGTATGAAAGGCAGACGGGTCCAGCGGCTTGGGGTTTTTCTTGTCGCGGCCCATGGTCCAGGGGCCGACGAGTGCCGGCTCGGCGGCACCGTCGCGCGTCATCGCAACGGCCCAGCCGTCGTCGTCTTCGTTTTTCAGCACCTGCGCGGTCCAGCCATCAGCACGCCAGCACCTGGGCGTCTGCAGGATTTCGACGTCGTCATCTGGAAGGCTGGGAGTCTGGGAGGTCATGGGCACGCCGGTCAAAAGAGAGCAGAAAAAGGGAGCAGATTCTACGGGGCAGTCGGGCAAGAGTTGGCCACCCGCTTGATTCAGCGCTGCCCGGCCCCAAGTGGTTTGCTTCATATGCAACAGGAACCCTCCACCATGGCTGACGAATCGCTGCATCTGGTCTGCCCGCACTGCCACACCACCAACCGCGTCAGCCAAGCGGATCTGAGCAATCAGCCCGATTGCGGCCAGTGCCATCAACCGCTTTTTGCTGCACGGCCGGTGGCTCTGACGCAAGAGCAGTTTGACAAACACTTGCAGCGCAGCCAGATTCCCTTGCTGGTGGATTTTTGGGCACCCTGGTGCGGGCCTTGCCGGCAGATGGCTCCCGCTTACGAACAAGCAGCCGCGAAGTTGGAGCCGCGCGTGCGGCTGGCCAAGGTGAACACCGAAGAAGCGCAGGGTCTGGCAGCGCGTTACCAGATCCGCAGCATTCCGACGCTGGCGCTCTTCATGGGGGGCCGCGAAATTGCGCGGCAGGCCGGCGCCATGGGCAGCGCCGATATCGTGCGCTGGACCGAAGCGCAGCTGCAGGCTGCGCGCTGAGCTCGCTGAGCTAAGGCTATTACTTGCGAATCAGTCCTTGTCCGCAGCTTGTTCGGCCGCAGCAGCCGCAGCGCGGAGCTTGTCTTTCTTGCTAGGCCGGCTGCCCTTGACGCCGCCGGTGGACAGCCCAGCCGCATCGCGGCTTTCAGCAGCTTGCAGCGCAGGCGCTTGCTCCAGCGGCTCAAAGCCGGCAATGCGCTCCCGCGCCACCCGCTGGCCCTGCCGCTTTTCAATCAAACGAAAGTGCGCTTCAGTCGCGGGGGTCACAAAGCTCAGGGCCTGGCCCAGCGCCCCGGCGCGACCGGTGCGGCCGATGCGGTGCACGTGGTCTGTGGCTGAGCGCGGCAGGTCGTAGTTGACAACCACTGGCAGCAGTGCGACGTCCAGCCCGCGTGAGGCCATGTCGGTGGCGACCACCACACGCAAATCCTCGCGCTTGAAGTCGGCCAGCACCTGCGTGCGCTTACCCTGGCTGAGCTCGCCATGAAACGGCTCGGCCGTGATTCCGGCCTTGCGCAGTTTGTCAGCCACCATTTCGGCCGCATGTTTGGTGGCCACAAAGACCAGAGCACGCGGCCAGGCCTCGGTGGCCAGCAGGTGGCGCAAAAGCGGCGTGCGGCGGGTGGTGTCCACCTCGATGGCGCGCTGCGCAATGGCTTGCACGTCCAGCACCGCAGGCGCCACGATGACCCGCAGCGGGTCGGTGAGAAAGCGCAAGGCCAAGGCCTCGACAGGCGGCGCGAAGGTGGCCGAGAAAAACAGGTTTTGCCGACGCGAGGGCAGCAGCGCCAGGATGCGCATGAGCTCTTCTTCAAAGCCCAGGTCCAACAAGCGGTCAGCTTCGTCGAGCACCAGCGTCTTGACGCTTGAAAGATCCAGCGCCCGCTGGGCCACCAGGTCCAGCAAGCGGCCAGGCGTGGCCACCAGCACGTCGGTGCCGCCGCGCAAGCCCATCATTTGCGGATTGATGGAGACACCGCCGAACACCACGGCCACCTTGGTGGCCAGGCCTGCCCGCAAGGCCAGCGCACGGGCCACGTCGCCGACCTGCACCGCGAGTTCGCGCGTGGGCACCAGCACCAGGGCTTGCAAACTGCGCGTGGGGCGTGTGAAACCTGTAGAGCGCGAAGCAGGAGCAGTCTGTGCCTGGGCCAGGCTGCGCTGCAGCAGCGGCAAGCAAAACGCCACGGTCTTGCCCGATCCGGTCTCAGCCGACACCAGGGCATCGCGCCCCGCCAGCAGGGGCGCAATCACCTGGGCCTGCACGGGCGTGGGCTGGCTGTAGCCCAGCGCATCAAGGGCGCTCAGAAAAGGCGGCGAAAGACCGAGGCTGGCAAAGGACATGGATGAACTTGAAAACGAGGTGAGAAGCGAATGCAGGAGTGAATGCAGACCGGTTTGCGTCAAGCGCAAGGCGGGGGCCGAGTGTACGGCGCGCCCTGCCCTGACAGCGCCCAGGCCGCATAATCAGCCGCTTCGAAAATGACAGTTCCTCGCAAAGGCGCCCGTGAGAAAGATTTATCCCCTGCAAGTACCAGGCAAGCACCCCGACCGGGTGCTGGACGCCTGCAAACACGATGTGCGCAAGTACGTCAAACGCCAGCGCCGTGTGCCGCTGCCCGCAGGGGTGGACTTTTGGGACTTTGATTGCCGCTTTGGCGCTGACCAAGCCCAGGCCCAGCCAGTGCACCTGGCGGAAATCACCACCCAGATGGATGCCGTGGCGGCTGCGGGTGGCTCCCAGTTTTATGTGGAGATCATTGCCAAGCACGGCCACCGGACGGCGCGACCTGAAGGCGCTGCGGAGCAAGGCCTGCACCCCGAGGATGATCTGGGCGATTTGGATGACGCGGACTGAGACGCCCCATCCAAGCGACTCTTGAGCTTCGAGCGTCAAGCGTCAAGCGTCAAGCGTTAAGCCCTGATCTCGAATTCCGCGTCGCCCATGTAGCGATGCGGCCCCAGTGCCGCCGTCAGCGCGGCTGATTCAGCCGTCTGCCACTGCGTGAAGATTTCCAGCTCCTCGGGGCTGAGCACGTCTTCCCCCGGCGCCTCGCCATAAATGGACACCAGGCGCCGGTACATGGCATAGACCGGCAGCACCAGCTCGGCGTCGCCCAGGGCCTCGTTCAAGGCCTTGCAAAAGCGTTGCTCAGCCTGCCGCTTTTGTTTATCGCTCACGTCTTCAAAAGCGTAAAGCCGTACGCGGTAGCTCATGGCAGCGGCGCCACCAAGGCCATGCGCGCCCGCAAGCGTGCGGCCTCTGGCGCCTGGCCGGCTTGCTCGGCGCGCTGCGCTGCCAAGCCCAGCCAAGCCAGCAAGGGCTTGCGCCAGCCTTGGTCTGAGGCGGTGTTGATCGCGTCTTGCAGCACTGCCGGGCTGGCCTGGCCGGCACGCAGCAGCACCGCTGCGGCCAGCAAGCGGGAGAGCGGCTCATCGATGGTTTGCAGTGTGGAAGCAGCTTGGCTTGCGTCAGCGGGCGCAGGCGCTGGCTGAGCCAGATGACGCGCCAGCCCCCGCTGCGCCGTTGGCAGCAAATCAAGCGATGCAGCATCAGCAGTCAACTGCCCGGCCAGGTAGTCGGCATAGGCACGCTCGGCCGGAGCGGCTTGGCTGCGCAAGGCTTCAAACTCCGTGCAAGTGCTGAAGTCCAAACTGACCTGACGGGTGGCGCAAGCCAGCAACTCCAGCCGCGCCAGAAGGTCGCCCCGCCCTGTGGCTGAAAGTTCTTGACGCGCACGACCGAGTTCAAGCGTGGCCACCCGCGCACGGCCAGTGAGTTCGGCCTGCACAAAACGATCACTCGCGGCTTTGGCATTGAGTTGCCAGTCCGGCACCCGCGGCTGGCTGCTGCAGGCGGCCAAAAAGACAGTGATCAAAAGCAAAAAATGCTTGGTCATGGCAGTTGCACCTGCGCATCGCGTGCGGACGGCTTGAAGGGCCATTTGCGTTGCACTTCGTTGATGAGTCGGTCTACCTTGCCCAGGCTGCTTTCGACTTCGGCGCGCAGCTGCACCAGGTCGTCGGTGGCCACACGGGCATTGGCGCCCACGGCTTGGGCTTCGACCAACACCGCATCGACTCGCTTGAGGCTGCCGCGCGCTTCGGCCAGCAAGGCATTGAGCTGGACCACCGTGGCGCGGGTTTCAGGCATCACACCGCCGGGGCCGAACACCTGGCTGTCGGCTCGGCCGGCCAAACCGTCCAGCCGTGCCAGCAGACTGCTGGCGCGCTCCAGCGTCTGGTTCAGCTGGCGCGCTTGTGCGTCACCGCCCAACAAGACGCCCGCTGCACCGCCCGGGCCATTGAGCCGTTCGGTGAGTTTTTGCACTTGGCCCAAGCTGGCGCCCAGCGCGCCTTCAGTGCTGGCCAGGGTGTTCAAGGTTTCCAGCAACTCCCGGGCTGAAGTCACAGCACGCGGAATCTCGGCCGTCGCGTCGCCGCGCAAGACCTCGCGCACCGCGCCGTCAGGCAGCGGCGGGTCGGTCAAGATGCCGCTGTAGGCGCGAATATTCGTGTTGCCCACCAAACCGCGTATCAAAGTGAAGACACTGGATTCGCGCAGCCAGTGCGCGTCCTTACGCGGCACCTCGACCACGATGCGCGCACGGCCGTCATTGGCCAGCTCGATCCGGCGCACGCGCCCGATCGGAAAACCCGAAAAGCTCATGTCCATACCGACGTTCACGCCCTCGGAATCGTCGGCCATCAGCACCACCGTCTGCGTGCGCTCAAAAGCGCCGCGCGCATACAGCACGTAAGCGGCCGACCCCAGCACCAGCAGCAGCATAAAAACCAGCAACAGCTGGGCCTTGCGCTGCAGTTGTCGGGCTTCGGTAGGGCGTGGTGTGTCGTTCAGTTCAGGGGCTGCCATGGCTCAATAGTAGTTGCCGACCAGGGACACGATCTCGATGAGCAAGATCACGCCGAACATGCGGGCCAGAGCGCGCAACTCGGCGCCGTGACGCGGGCCAAGGTCTGGGTCTTCGCCACGGTCGTGCAGGGCGGACGCCACCGGCATGAGCGCAATCGCCAGGCTGAAGAACAAGGTTTTCAACGCAAAGATCAGCGTGACAGCCGGGTTAAAGACCTGACCAAAAAGCCGCGTGTAGCCAGGCAAGGCTGACAGCGTGAAACCATACACCGTGAGGTAGGCCAGCACCAGCGCAACCACACAACTGAGCGCTGCCAGCAAGATGCTGGAAAAGACCCCGGCCACCACGCGCGGCATGGCTTCGTCGCGCAGCAGCGCGTTGCCCGATGCATACCGTCCGCTCAAACGCACATCGGCCAGCGCCGCGCTGCCGGCGATGGTCGTGCGCAGCGCCACAAACAGCGCAGCACTCAAGGGAATCAGTTCCAGCACCAGCACCCGGATGACCACTTGCAGTGCGTATTGCGTGAGGCCATAGCTCACGGCTGTGACCACCACGATGCGGGTCAACACCAAAGTAGCCAGGGCGCACAGCAGGGTAAAGCCCAGCAGCATGGGCGCGGTACCTTGCACCATGTGTTGCGCCAGGCGCAGTCGATTGGCCGCCGAGTAACTGCTGGGCGACACCGCGAGCACCAGCACCTGGGCACCGACGTAGAGGACGCGCCACCATCCGGCCAGCCAGCCCAGCAGCACAGCAACGGCGCCGTTGGCAGGGGCAGGCGGGCGTGGAGCCATGCGCTTCAGCAGTTGGCCATGCATTGGCCCAGGCGCACCGCGCCGCCCGGTTGCCACTGCGGGTTGAAGGCCAGGGGCCCTTCAGGGAACAACATCACCACGGTGGAGCCGAGCAGAAACCGGCCCATCTCTTCACCTTGGCGCAAATGCACGGCAGGCTGCTCTGTATCGCCATACACCCACTCGCGCACTGTGCCTTGACGGGAGCGGTTGAGCACGCCATGCCACACAGTGGCCATGCTGCCCACGATGGTGGCGCCCACCAGCGTCAGCACCATCGGGCCACGGGCCGTGTCAAACACGCACACCACTCGCTCGTTGCGTGCAAATAGCCCGGGCACACCGCGAGCCGTGGCGGGATTTACAGAGAACAAATCGCCGGGCACATAAATCATGCGCTTCAAGGTGCCGTCGCAAGGCATGTGGATGCGGTGGTAGTCCCGCGGGCTCAGGTACAGCGTGGCAAAGCTGCCGTGCCTGAACTGCGCGGCCAGCGCCGCGTCGCCGCCGACCAACGCGGTGGTGCTGTAGCTGTGACCCTTGGCCTGAAAGATCTGGTCGTCGTCAATGGGCCCGAACTGGCTGATGGCGCCGTCCACCGGGCAAATCAGGTAGGCCTGGGCCAGCGGGCGGGCATCTGGACGCAGCGCACGGGTGAAAAAGTCGTTGAAGGACAAGTAGCGGCTGATGTCGGGCTCGGCCGCTTCGCTCATGTTCACCTGGTACTTGCCCACGAACCAGCGGATCAGCTCGGTTGTGACGCGTCCGCGCTGGCGCGAGGCCACGCGGCCCGCAAAACGCGTGAGGGCCTGCTTGGGCAGGACGTACTGGGAAAGGACCTTGATTTGTTCGGACACGCAGACTCGCTGAAGTGGGAGGCCGCGCCATTCTAAAGAGCGCGGACTTGAAGGCCGGTCAAACCCCGGACTTTCAAGAGCCGCTGGGCAACAAACGCAGCAGCCGACCGCTCGGGCTGTCGGTCAGCACGTACAACAAGCCGTCAGGCCCCTGGCGCACGTCCCGGATGCGATCGCCGCCTTCAAGCAGCTTGTGCTCGCGCACCACCCGGCCCTTGAACGGCTCGCTGAGTTCGATGCGGTTCAGGTAACCGAACTTGAGCGAGCCAACAAACAGATTGCCGCGCCAGGCAGGGCCATAGCGCTGACTGCTCAGAAAGGTCATGCCGGAAGGCGCAATCGACGGCGTCCAGTGGTGCAAGGGCTGCTCCAGGCCTTCCCTGGCGGTCAAGCCTTCACCCACCGTGCTGCCGCCATAGTTCTTGCCGTAAGTGATCACCGGCCAGCCGTAGTTGCGGCCGGCCTGGCTGATGTTGATTTCATCGCCGCCCTGCGGGCCGTGCTCATGTGTCCACAGGCGGCCGTCGGGCGAGAGCGTGGCACCCTGCACATTGCGGTGGCCCCAGCTCCAGATTTCAGGCAGTGCCCCGGCGCGGCCGACCAAGGGGTTGTCAGGCGGCACCGAACCATCCTTGCGGATGCGCACGACCTTGCCGTGGTGGTTATCCAGCGTCTGCGCATCGTCACGGCGCGAGAAGCGATCGCCCAACGTGAGAAAGAGCGTGCCGTCAGCTTGACCCTCTCGGGTGCGACCTTCCACGATGCGACAACCAAAATGGCCCGAGCTAGAAAACTTGGGCTTTTGACTGAAGATGACCTGAAGCTCTTGCAACTCCCGCCCGTCAGAACTGAGCCTGGCACGAGCCAAGGCCGTGCTGTTGCCACGGCCCGAGCCGCCACCTTGGGCGTTCGCCGGCTCTGAAAAGCAAAAGTAAAGCGTCCGCTGCCTTTCGAAGTCGGCGTCCAAAATCACATCCAGCAGGCCGCCCTGCCCGCCTGCATCGATCTCGGGCAAGCCTTTGATGGGCGGACTCAGCTGCCCCGTTGCGCTCACCAAGCGCAAGCGCCCTGGTCGCTCTGTGACGAGATAGCCTCCACCCGGCATGAAGGCCAAGCTCCACGGATGCGCCAGGCCAGAGGCGACAAGCTCAGCGCGAACTCCCTGACCTAACGCGGGCAGGGCGAAAGCGGCCAACAGACCAGCTGCAAGGCCTGGCCCGATCCACTTGCCACAAAATAAAGCGAGCATGCGAATGGCACTGGACGATGGCTGCATGGGCAGACTCCGGTTCAAGAAAATGACAATGTGAGCGTTAAGGAAATGATGCCAGCGCGACCAAGACCTTGCAGGCGCTGGCATTGCATCGGCTGCGATTTGGCCATGTTGAGCCACAGACAGTGCGGCTTGACGCGACTGGACGCGCTGAGTAAGCTCCACCGATGCCTTTTCCACGCCCTTCTCCGGCTCGACTGCCATCACGTCTTGATCACGTGCAAAGGCGCGTGAGCTGTGCGCTGGCCCTGACGATCTGGCTGGCCGCCGCGCCGGCCCAGGCTGCGCCGGCCAAGGACGAACTGGACAGCTGGCTGGCCGACAAGGGCCTGTTCGTGCAACTGGACCAAGTCAGGCAGAACGTAAGCGTCAAGGCTTCTGAGTTGGTGGTCCATGCCATGGGTTTTCTGGGCGTGCCTTACCGCCTGGGCGGCAGCTCCATCGAGACGGGTTTTGACTGCAGCGGCTTCGTCAAGGCGGTTTACGAACAAACCCTGGGCCTGGTGCTGCCGCGAAAAGCAGAGCAGCAAGCCGCCGCGACAGAAAACATCGACAAAAAAGACCTGCAGCCCGGCGACCTGGTGTTCTTCAACACCTTGCATCGTGCTTTCAGCCACGTCGGCATTTACGTCGGCAACAACCGCTTCATCCATTCACCCAAGCCGGGCGCCGAAGTGCGGGTGGAAAGCATGGCGGGTGCCTACTGGGACCGGCGCTTTGATGGCGCCAGACGCGTTTCCCCAGAGGCCGGTGCAGCTGTGAAGTCCGCTCTTTCTGCCGCTGAATCGGGCGCAGCTTCAGCCCCTGCCCCGTCTGGGCCAGCAGCTAAGCGCTAAGGGCTGAGCGCTAAGCGCGAACCATCGCGCCTGCACCCGCATCCAGACCGACGTAGACCGCCGCACCCGGCCGCAGCTTGGTGTCAATGTGGCCGTCAATCACCAGCAACTCCCCGAACTCTGATCGCACGCTGTGCAAGCGCAGGACCACACCAAAAATATCAATTGGCCTCAAAATTTACAGTTAAGTTGCAATTTATGGAGTACTAAAGTTATATTAAATGAATGTCGCAAACACCAGCTCATCCGCGTTCTGCGGAACCTGCCGCCCTCCCCTCAACTCCTGAGCCCGCGCCGGCCAACTTAGCACTCGCCAGTACCTCCGCCCTGCTCCTTGCAGCCTGCGGAGGCGGCGGAACAAGCGTAGACCCGACGCAGCCCCCGGCACCGCC
>CAZNQE010000027.1:16208-29915 GCA_964575005.1 uncultured Polaromonas sp.
CCACCACCAATTACAGTCCCCTCAACGCCCGCCACCCGGGTCGAAGCAGCACGCTTTTTGGGCCAGGCCAGCCTGGATTCTGTTGACTTCAACATCGACCACCTGATGGAGATCGGCTACAGCCCTTGGCTTGATGAGCAAATGGCACATCCGCTGTCGCAGTCCTTTAAGGACTGGTTGATCGAAAAGCAGTTTCATATGGTGACAGCCACCGACGTCACCAATCGGACAGGGCACGGCGGCTGGCCGCAGGCAGTTTGGTGCAAGCTTTTCTCGTCGCCCGACAGCATGCGACAAAAAATGAGTTTGGCGTGGACTCAGCTGTTCGTGGTGTCCGGTGCGGGTCTGGAGATCAGCTGGCGGAACTTTGCGATCGCCAACTACCTCGACATGTTCGAGCGGCTGGCATTTTCCAACTACAGGGACATCCTCGAATCCGTCACACTCAGCTCGGCGATGGGTTACTACCTCAACATGCGGGGCAACAAAAAAGCCGACCCCGCCACGGGACGGGTTCCGGACGAGAACTATTCCCGGGAAGTGATGCAGCTCTTCACCATCGGCCTGTATCAATTGAACCCGGACGGCACTGTCAAACGCGACAGCCAGGGCCAGGTAATTGAAAGCTACACCAATGAAGACACCCAAGGCTTGGCAGCTGCACTGACGGGCTGGATCGGCGCTCCTGGCGCAGACCCAAGCGCAACCCTGGAGACATCAGCCTATCAGCATGGCTTTCCCATGGCGCTGGACGAAAACCAGCACAGCGCCACAGAAAAGAAATTTCTCGGCGTCACCATTCCCGCAGGGACGCGAGGCCGCGAGAGCTTGAAGATCGCCTTGGACACCTTGTTCAACCACCCCAATACAGGGCCTTTCGTCTCCAGGCATTTCATCCAGCGTTTCGTGACCAGCAACCCCAGTCCGGCCTATGTCGGGCGCGTCGCCAGCGTATTTGCCAACAATGGCGAAGGCGTGCGGGGCGATATGGCCGCGGTCATCAAAGCTGTCTTGCTGGACATTGAAGCCCGCATCCAAGACCCCACGGCCAGCACGTTTGGCAAGTTGCGCGAACCCGTAACACGTCTGGTGCAATGGGGCCGAAGCTTTGGTGCAATTTCCACTGACTGGAACCTTGGCTTTACCAACAGCGACACAACCCTGGGTCAAATGCCCCTGCTGTCGCCGAGTGTTTTCAACTTTTTCAGGCCAGGCTACACGCCGCCCAACACAGCCATCTCCGAAGCCGGTTTGGTAGCGCCTGAGTTCCAAATTCTTTCAGAGCCGACCGTCGTCAGTTATGTGAACTGGATGGCCACTGTGGTCAACAACACGCGCGCCGTGAAAGTGAGCTATGCAGCAGAACTTGAAACAGCGCGCGTGGACATCCCGGCCTTGGTGGACCGTTACAACCTCTGGTTCGCCGCCGGCCAGCTCAGCGCAAAAACCTTGAGCCTGATCGCCACTGCGGTTGCCAAGATCCCGGTACCTGCAACAGGCGACCCCAGCACAGCGTTGAACAACCGAGTCCGTGCTGCCGTCATGCTGGTCATGAGCTCACCCGAATATCTGATCCAAAAATAAAGGCTTCGTGCACACCATGACCCAGCCCATAACGGCCATTACTCGCCGCGCCTTGCTCAGGCAAGCCGCCGCTCTTCCAGTCGCGAAGATCGCCACACCCATGGCTTTGAGCTTGCTCGGCATGGCCAATGCGGCAGCCCAGTCCGCCAGCGACTACAAAGCTTTGGTCTGCGTATTTTTGTTGGGTGCGAATGATCACTACAACACCGTGATTCCGTACGACCAAATCAACTATGACGCCTACCTCAACGTGAGAAAAGGCGCAGACGCAGGCAACTACAGCGGCATCGCACTCAAAAAAACTGCGCTCGCCGCCACCCTGCTCAACAGCACAACCGGTCTGGCCAGCGGGCTGCAAATGGCCTTGCACCCCAGCATGACCGGCATGAAGAATCTATTCGATTCAGGCAGAGCTGGCGTTTTGCTCAATGTGGGGTCCCTGATCGTGCCCACCACTTTGCAACAGTACAACGCTCGCTCGAAACCTCTGCCGCCCAAGCTGTTTTCACACAATGACCAGCAAGCGTATTGGCAAACCGCAGGCGCCACAGAGGGCGGGCGTAGCGGTTGGGGTGGACGTGTGGCCGACCTTCTCTTGTCGAACAACAGCAAGTCTGCACTGTCCTGTATTTCACTGAGTGGCAATTCCGTCTACACCGCTGGCCGGCAAGCGCTCAGCTACCAAATGAGCCCTAGTGGCGCCTTGACTGTTGATGCTTTAAAGAGCGGCGGAAAATTTTTCAACTCCACAGACTGTGCAAATGCCTTGCGTGAATTGATCACCAAGTCGACCGGGTCCGGCCACTTGATGGAGACGGAATATGTGAACGTGACGAACAGGGCGCTCAGCCTCTATGGCGACCTGAGTTCCTCGCTAAGTGGCGTCCCCGCAGACCTGACCAGTCTATTTACCTCGGCTTCGGCTGCGCCTGCCAACCCCTTGTCGCAGCAATTGGCGATGGTGGCCAAACTTCTGCATCAGCGGGACACTTTGGGCTTGAAGCGACAGGTCTATTTTGTTGGTTTGGGCGGCTTTGACTTGCACGACAACCTGGCGACCGCCCACCCGAGTTTGCTGGACAGAGTCAGCAAAGCGCTTACCGAGTTCAACGCCGCGCTGGATTACATGGGAATAGCAAACCAGGTCACAACCTTCACCGCTTCAGACTTCGGTCGCACCTTGTCTTCCAACGGTGACGGATCAGACCATGGCTGGGGTAGCCATCACTTTGTGACGGGCGGGGCAATCAACGGCAACCGCTTCTATGGCAAGGCGCCGCCCATGGGTACATCACACAGCCAGCAGGTAGGGAGCGGTCGCCTTCTCCCCTCCACGTCCATTGAGCAGATGGCCGTTGAACTGGCCCGCTGGTTCGGCGTGAGTGACGGGGACATGCCCAGCGTCTTGCCTTACGCCAACAACTTCGATCTGCACAAGCTGGGTTTGTTCAAGTCAGCCTGACAGCGGCCCGGGGCGACTCCCCAGAGAAATGCCCCGCCCGGTGCAGCTTCAGGGCTGGACTTGAATGTCTGTGACCTGAACTTGAGGACGACCGAGGTAGACCTGCAAAGGCGAGCCCGTGACGGTCACCTTCTGGTTCTGTCGCATTCGCTGGGCCGCGAACTCTTCAGTCGATTTAAAAACCAAGCGCGTCACCCGGCCCGTTGCGTCCCGCACCCCCAACCAAGCATCCATTTCAGGTCCAAATAAAATCAGCAGCCCGGTCACAGTGACGGGGGCCACCTGGACAGCGGTAGGAGTGCTTTCGGGAAAAGCACTGGAGTTAGCCGCAACTCCCAAGGGGAAAGGGCTGCAACCGCCCAGAGTGACAGCCAGCACTCCTGAGGCAATCCGATGCGAAAAGCTGCTCCTGACTTTCATCGTACGACCACGTAAAGGGTAGTTTTGCCCGGCACCTCTACATTGTTGCGCTGATATTGCGTTACACCGGTCCCCACGATTTGAGTCACCTGGGTTTGGGTCATGGACGTGTAAGTGCTTAGCGTGGGGGTCGACCCCACACTTGAGTTCAGCAAGTCAATAGCCGATAAGGTGTAGCCATTGCTTACGGTCAGTGGATAGCCATAGCCTTGAGGCAAGCCAGAGCCCGGCGCTTTAGAAAAAACGCTGGCCCCCATGCGCGCCAATTCATCGGCCAGCCCCAAGCCACCATAAGACAAGATCAATTGGTCCAGACAGGCGTAGCTGCTGGTTTGAGCTGTCCCAGATGTGCAGGCCGTGATCGAATCTTGGAACAATTTGGTGCCGTAGCGGCGGTTCAAAAAGGCTCCCAATGCGCCGCCCATGCCGTAGTGATTGCCCGACAAAGACGGCCAATTGTTCAGGCTGATGTTGCCGCCCGTGCTCATGTAGGTCGGAATTCTGTATTGGGCGATTTTGTTGGTGCCCGTCACGCTAGCGCTCACAATGTCTTCAGACATCATGGCACTGGTTTCCTCGTACCAAGTTTCGACATCTTTTCCGCGGACAACGGCCTCCTGATAAAAACCAATCATGTGCTTGGCTTCGTGAATCAAGGTGGAGATATAAAAATTAACATCGCCGGCAATGCCATCGGTGTTGACGAAGAACACCAAGGCCTGATTCGAGTCGGCATATGTACTGCTCAAGAAATTGTTGCGACCCCAGAAATAACCTGCCCAGCCTGCACCCGGGGCGGATAAAAACACGATGTTGATGTCCTGCTTACCGGCGGTGTCGGCAATTAGATTGTTGTATTGGTGGTTGCCCCAGGCATCGCCAATCAGACCCATCAATTTGTCAAACCCTTTGCCTGCACCGCACGCGGATGTGGTGAAGTTGCCCAGGAGCGTACTGGTAAGCCCCGAATCGCTATTGGACTGCCAGAACACCAAATTTCGCCCATTAGGCAGTGCACACACATACTTGTTGGTGCTGGGATGTTTTTCACCCGAAAAACCAGTCTCAAACCAATCGCGTGTAGCACCGACCGCTGGTGTGAACCGAGGTGGTCCTGCAAGGACCGCGGTATTTGCTCTGCTATTCTGGCCCGAGGTTTTCAGAAGACGTACTGCTTCCCTATTTAGTTGCAAGATGCGGTTATGTGTGTCTTCATGTTGCGCAACATAGCTCGGCTTGGATGGCGCGAAAATATTCATGCGGGGGTCAGAATTCACGGCCCCAATAGCGGACACCGCAGTGCCTAAGATGGGCACGGAAGATGCCGCGGACTCTTGCCCATTGGCGAAAGCCAGCGTGACTTGCTTGCCAGCCGACACGCCCGCGATGCTGAGGTTGATGCTGCTGGACGAATTGGAGGTGTTGTCATACTTCCACACGCCAATGCCCGCACCGCTGTAGGTGTTCGGGTTCGCAGCGCCGCAGTTGACGCCATTGCAGACCGCTGTCAACGGACTCACCGTCAGGGTGGCGTTGTTGCTGGTGGCGCTAGCTGCGGCATTGGTGACGATCACGGAAAATGCACCACCGTTGTCAGCCAGTGCCGTCGAGGGCGTGGTGTAACTGGCACTGGTTGCGCCGACGATATTGCTGCCATTTTTCTTCCACTGATAACTCAGTGGGGCTGTGCCGCTGGCACCTACGCTGAAGGTGGCTGTGCTGGCTACAGAAACCGTGGTGTTGACTGGTTGGCTGGTGATGGTGGGCGCCACGGGCGCGGCCCCAACAGTCAGAGTGGCAGCGTTGCTGGTGACTGAACCTACCGCATTTCTGACGGTAACTGAAAACGTGCTTCCACTGTCTGACAAAGCAGCGACGGGCGTGGTGTAGCTGGCACTGGTGGCAGCGTTGATACTGGTGCCGTTTTTCTTCCATTGGTAGGTGAAGGGGGAAGTCCCTGAAACCGCCACAGAGAATGTGGCAGTGTTGCCCGCAGTGACAGATGCGTTTGCCGGTTGCCCAGTGATGCTGGGCGGCGCTGACACCGTCAGGGTGGCGTTGTTGCTGGTGGCGCTACCTGCAGCATTGGTCACGATCACGGCAAATACGCCACCGTTGTCAGCCAGTGCCGTCGAGGGCGTGGTGTAACTGGTACTGGTTGCGCCGACGATATTGCTGCCATTTTTCTTCCACTGATAACTCAGTGGGGCTGTGCCGCTGGCACCTACGCTGAAGGTGGCTGTGCTGGCTACAGAAACCGTGGTGTTGACTGGTTGGCTGGTGATGGTGGGCGCCACGGGCGCGGCCCCAACAGTCAGAGTGGCAGCGTTGCTGGTGACTGAACCTACCGCATTTCTGACGGTAACTGAAAACGTGCTTCCACTGTCTGACAAAGCAGCGACGGGCGTGGTGTAGCTGGCACTGGTGGCAGCGTTGATACTGGTGCCGTTTTTCTTCCATTGGTAGGTGAAGGGGGAAGTCCCTGAAACCGCCACAGAGAATGTGGCAGTATTGCCCGCAGTGACAGAAACGCTGACAGGCTGTGTCCGGATACTTGGATCGGGAGTGACTGTCAAAACTGCCGAATTGCTGGTCACACTGCCCGCGGCATTGGTGACGATGACGGAGTATGCGCTGGCACTGTCAGACAGAGCGGTCATTGGTGTGGTGTAGCTGGCGGCGATAGCACCCATGATTTCCGCGCCATTTTTCTTCCACTGGTAACTCAGAGGCGCACTGCCAGTGGCGCCTACGTCGAAGGTTGCCGCGCTTCCTTCATACACAGATACATCAGCAGGCTGGGAGGTGATGACGGGTGCCTGACTTGTCGCTGTTGAACCATCACCGCCGCTGCCTCCTCCGCTGCCACAGGCCGCGATCAGCATCGCCAACAAAAAACTCATCAATAGACGAACAGGCATTTTCAGATCCCCTCTTCAATTCAATAAAACTCTGCGAATTCCAAGTGCATCGAACACTTAATGGCGAAGATCATATCGAAAAAGCCATCTTGCTAATACATTGGTAGTAAATTTGGCAAAAAGTAGGCATTCAAGTTGATGACCAGGATCGACACGCGGGGCGTGGTTGCGCACTGGAGCGCCAGTCTGCGTAAGGTGCGGAGGCTAGGATGACGCGGGCTTTTTCTACCGACGGCGCCAAAACCTGCTTGAATCGGGTTCAAGCAAGGGGCTGATCTGGTATTCGCAGAAAACGTCGCACAGACTTGCACTCGGATGGAAGTCAGCGCTGATAACGACCCAGTCCTGCGTCAACTCCACTTCTGCGCCAGGGCCCAGGAAGAGATCCTGCATCGCGCATGGTTGCGTGAGCCAAAGCCGGCCTTTAAGTACGTGCAAGCGCATGCCTTGGCTGGCATGAATGACGCGGGTCTGCTGCGGCAGAATTCTGCTTGTCGGGGGTATGGTCTGCATGGCTTTCCTTTCATGGACGAAGCCCCCAACTGTTCCCGTGCCGCCCGCCTTGCAACAGGTACACCGCGCTCACAGTCCACTCGATCAAAGCCACTGAGAAGCACATCTGTGTGGACGTCTTGCCACGCATCTGTACTGGTGATGCAGGCGGCAATGACCCATTTCGCGACAAACACTCAGTTAGCATGAAAACCGATATGCCCAACTCTGCACTGCCCATGTTGCGACCCATCCCGACGCTCGCAGCGCCCGTTCAAACGCACGCACTGCTGTACCAGCAGGTCGCGCAGGCGCTGGCGCAGTTGATCCGCGCCGGGACTTTCAAGGCAGGGCAAAAGTTGCCTTCGGTTCGCGCCACAGCATTGACGCGCGGCGTCTCCATTTCCACTGCAATGCATGCCTACCGCCAACTCGAAGAGCAAGGTTTGGTTGAGGCCCGGCCCAAGGCCGGCTACTTCGTACGACGCGCGCAGCGCATCGCGCCGCCCGGCCTGAGCTCGCCACCGCGCCGCAGTTTTTTACTGCAACGGCAAACCCGTTCTGACGCCTTTTCCATGCTGCATCAACCCGGCGACTGGGCGAGCTTTGGCGGTTTCACGCCGCAGAGCAGCGATCTGTTTGACGACAGGCGCGTGCGCGTCGCGGTCGGCCGGGCCTCGCGGGTACATAGGCTGAGCCTGACCGAATACAACAAGGCTGATGCAGGAAGGCCAGCGCTGCGCCAGGCAGTGGCGCAGCGGGCTTTGCATCTGGGTTGCGTGCTGGACGCCAACGACATTGTCATCACCTCAAGCTGCACGCACGCCGTCAGCTTGTGCTTGCGGGCTGTGACTCAGCCGGGGGACGTGGTGGCGCTGGAGTCACCTACGTTTTTTGGCTACCTGGACTTGATCGAATCACTTGGGCTGCGGGTGTTGGAAATCCCGACGCACGCCGCCACAGGCCTGTCTTTGCCCGCGCTAGAGCTGGCACTGGACACCCAGCCCATCAAGGTGGTGCTTGCAGCTCCCACCTTGTCGAACCCCTTGGGCTCGGTCATGTCGCTGGCCGCCAAGAAAGCGCTGGTGCACCTTCTGGCGCGGCGAAAAGTCCCATTCATTGAAGACGTGGTGTTCAATGACCTGCTGTCGGGCGACGAACGCCGAAAGGCCGCCAAGGCCTGGGATGTCGAGGGCCAAGTCATGATCTGCGGATCATTTGCCAAGACTTTGACGCCTGGCATCCGCCTCGGCTGGGTCGAAGCTGGCCGCTGGCGTGACAGCATCACGACCCACAAGCGACTCCAAGGCGCTGCCACCAACGTCGTACTCGAAGAAGCGCTCGCCGACCTGCTTACGCAAGGCAGCTACGAGGCCCATTTGCGCCGCCTGACCACTCACATGCGTCAACGCCGACAGGAAGCACGTCAGCTGATCGCGCTGCATTTCCCGAGGGGTACGCGTGTCAGCAATCCGCCCTCCGGGGACACGCTCTGGCTAGAGCTTGAACCTGAAATCCAAGGCATGGCATTGTTCAAGCTCTGTGCCGTCGAGGGAATTACCTTTGGGCCGGGCGAGCTGTTTACGGCGACGGACCGCTACCGCAACTGTCTGCGACTGAGCCTATCCGGACCGTGGAATCCGGTTTCCATGCAGGCCTTGACGCGCATCGGCGAGATTGCTTGTGGCATGCGCCTGGAAACCCCGCCTAACGAACGAAGGGCGTGACGGCTCGCCCCGCCTACTTGCGCGCCGGCGGCAAGTCCGTGCAACTGCCGTGCGCCACTTCAGCGGCCATGCCAATGCTCTCGCCCAGCGTCGGGTGCGCATGGATGGTCTTGCCGATGTCGATGGCGTCTGCGCCCATCTCGATGGCCAGGGCGATCTCACCGATCATGTCGCCGGCGTGGGTGCCGACCATGCCACCACCCAGGATCTTGCCGTGGCCGTGCGCTTCCGGGCTGTCGTCAAACAGCAGCTTGGTGACGCCTTCGTCGCGGCCGTTGGCAATGGCGCGGCCCGAGGCTGACCAAGGGAACAGGCCTTTTTTGACCTTGATGCCTTGGGCCTTGGCCTGGTCTTCGGTGAGGCCGACCCATGCCACTTCAGGGTCGGTGTAAGCCACGCTGGGGATGACGCGGGCGTTGAACGCCGCGCTGGCCAACTCTTTGTTGCCCAACAGTTCACCGGCAATCACTTCAGCCGCCACATGGGCCTCGTGCACGGCTTTGTGGGCCAGCATGGGCTGGCCGACGATGTCGCCGATCGCAAAGATGTGCGGCACGTTGGTGCGCATCTGAATATCCACCGGCACAAAGCCGCGGTCGGTCACGTTGACGCCGGCTTTCTCGGCCGCGATCTTCTTGCCGTTGGGCGTGCGACCCACGGCTTGCAGCACCAGGTCGTAGGTTTGCGGCGCGGGTGCGCCCTCGCCTTCAAACGTGACTTCAATGCCGGCCGGCGTGGCTTTGGCGCCAACCGTTTTGGTCTTGAGCATGATGTTGTCAAAACGCGGGGCGTTCATTTTTTGCCAAATCTTGACCAGGTCGCGGTCGGCGCCTTGCATCAGGCCGTCCATCATCTCGACCACGTCCAGGCGCGCGCCCAGCGTGCTGTAGACCGTGCCCATTTCCAGGCCGATGATGCCGCCGCCCAAAATCAGCATGCGCTTAGGAACTTCTTTGAGTTCCAAGGCGCCGGTGGAGTCCACCACGCGCGGGTCTTCGGGCATGAAGGGCAGGCGCACCGCTTGGGAGCCGGCGGCGATGATGGCTTTCTTGAACGAGATGACTTTCTTGCTGCCGGTTTGCTCTTGCGCGGTGCCACTGGTTTCGCTCACTTCCAGATGGTTGGCACCCACGAACTGGCCCAGGCCGCGCACGGTGGTGACCTTGCGCATCTTGGCCATGGCGGCCAGGCCACCGGTGAGTTTGTTGACGACTTTTTCTTTGTGGGTGCGCAGCTTGTTGATGTCCACCACCGGCGCGGCAAAGCTCACGCCCAAGCTTTCAAAGTGCTTGACCTCGTCCATCACGGCAGCCACGTGCAGCAAGGCCTTGGACGGGATGCAGCCCACATTCAGGCAGACGCCGCCCAGACTGGCGTAACGCTCGACCAAGATCACTTTCAGGCCCAGGTCCGCAGCGCGGAAAGCAGCCGAGTAACCGCCGGGGCCGGCACCCAGAACCAACAAGTCGCAGTCCAGGTCAGCCGTGCCGGCAAAGCTGGAGGCAACTGGTGCAGGCCCGGCATTAACTGCTGGAGCCGGGGCTGCAGCAGGAGCGCTTACGGGTGCGGAAGAAGGCGCAGCGGCAGGCGATGCCACGGCACCAGCAGCCGCTTCCAGCATCAACACCACCGAGCCTTCCTTGACCTTGTCGCCCAGCTTGACGCGAATCTCTTTAACTACGCCAGCATGGCTGGCCGGGATTTCCATCGAGGCTTTATCGCTCTCGACGGTAATCAGGCTTTGCTCAGCCTTGATGCTGTCGCCGGGCTTGACCAGCAACTCAATGACGGTGACTTCGGCAAAGTCACCAATGTCCGGTACCTTGACTTCGATCAGATTGGCTTGGCTCATTTGTTCGCTTTCAATTTCATCGTGTAGGCCTCGACCGGGCCTGCTGAGTTTTTATCGAATTCACAACCGGCTTCAATGCCGGCAATCGCCACTTCACGGGCCGTCTTGGCCTTGTCCCAAACGCTGTGCATGGCACCCAACGCAAAGCTGCGGCCCGACCCAATGCCCCAAAATTCTTTGAACTCAAAGATCTCGCGGTAGCTGTAGAGCCCGTAAATGCCGGTGGCGTTGGCAATGACCACGCTGAACTGGCTGGACTCATAGGGGTCGCTGTCGTCTTCCTTGGTTTGAAGGAAGAAGTTGTCCTTCAAAAAAGGATGCAGACGCGTGAAGGTGTCGAAGACCTCGTCCTTGCTGCCCAGGCGTAGCTGATCCTTGGGCATGCTGCCCAGCGCCTTGCGCAACACCGGAAAGTGCGCCACCGTGCCGGCCATGCCGATGTAGGTACCACCTGCCGGCGTGTCGACCTTGAAGATCTTGCTGTTCGACTCGAAACGGCTGCTCAGCCGTGTGTCGCCGAAGGTCACCAAGGTGTCTGCTGCGATGGCCACCTGGCCGTTTTTCTTGACGATGACCAGCGTTGTCATGCGCAATCTCCCGAGCTGTCTTTGCAATGAAGAGCGTGGCGCCCGACAAGCTTACGGCCTGCCGGGCTTGCCGCGCAGCTCATAGCAGGACGCGGCGGAAGTCAGCCAATATCTGGCCCAAGTAGGCATTGAATCGCGCGGCCGCTGCCCCGTCAATCACGCGGTGGTCCCAGGTCAAGCTCAGCGGCAGCATCAGGCGCGGCACAAATTGCTTGCCATCCCACACCGGTTCCATGGTGGACTTGCACACGCCCAGGATGGCCACTTCAGGCGCATTGATGATCGGGGTGAAGTACTTGCCGCCAATGCCGCCCAGGCTGGAGATGGTGAAGGTGGCGCCGGTCATTTCGGCCGGGCCGAGCTTGCCGTCGCGCGCCTTCTTGGCCAACTCACCCATTTCCTGGCTGATCTGCAGCACGCCTTTTTTGTCAGCGTCGCGAATCACCGGAACCATCAAGCCGTTGGGCGTGTCAGCCGCAAAACCGATGTGCCAGTAGTTCTTGTAAACGATGGCGTCGCCGTCGAGCGAGCTGTTGAACTCGGGGTACTTTTTCAGCGCCGCAATGCAAGCTTTGATCAAGAAGGCCAGCATGGTGACCTTCACGCCCGACTTCTCGTTTTCCTTGTTGGTGGAGACGCGGAAGGCTTCAAGGTCGGTGATGTCAGCGTCGTCATGGTTGGTGACGGCCGGAATCATGATGGCATTGCGCAGCAAATTGGCGCCGCTGATCTTCTTGATGCGGCCCATCTCCTTGCGCTCGATGGGGCCGAACTTGGCAAAGTCCACCTTCGGCCAGGGGATCAGACCCAGGCCGGCACCGTCGCCACCGCTGGCAGCCGGTGCCTTGGCCGCTTGGGCTTGCGTGCGCACATCGCCGGCCATGACGGACTTGGTGAAGCCCTGCACGTCGTCTTGCGTGATGCGGCCTTTGGGGCCGCTGCCTTTGACTTCTGCCAAAGGCACGCCGAGTTCGCGGGCGAACTTGCGCACTGAAGGCGACGCGTGTGGCAACTGACCGCTCAAGGCGCTCGGGTTGTGCGCCTGCACAGGCGCTGCGGCTTGGGCGACGGGCTGCACTGCCGGAGCAGACGCAGCGGCCATAACGGGGGCTGGCGCAGGCGCGCTGACTGCCGTCACGGCAACGGGAGCCGCAGCAGCCACGACAGAACCCTCGATCATTGCAACCAGGTCACCGATGTTGATCTTGTCGCCAATCTTGACCTTGAGCTCTTTGATGACGCCAGCCGCCGAGGCCGGGATCTCCATCGACGCCTTGTCCGACTCGACCGTGATCAGTGATTGATCGGCCGCGACCGTGTCGCCAGCCTTGACCAGCAACTCGATCACGACAACGTCCTTGAAGTCGCCGATGTCGGGCACGCGCAATTCGACTGGGCCGCTTGCTGCGGCTGCGGCTGGGGCGGCAGGTGCAGGCGCCGGCGCAGCAGCCGCTGGGGCCGGTGCAGCCGCTGCAGCTGGCGCCGCAGCAGGCGCTGGCGCAGCAGCACCACCCGCAGCCTCGAGCACCAACACCACCGAACCCTGCTTGACCTTGTCGCCGAGCTTGATTTTGATCTCTCTAACCACGCCAGCGTGGCTGGACGGAATCTCCATGGACGCTTTGTCTGACTCCACGGTGATGAGCGACTGCTCGGCCTTGACGGTGTCACCCGGTTTGACCAGCAATTCAATCACCGTCACTTCGTCAAAGTCACCGATGTCCGGAACTTGTATGTCTACCAATGCCATCTTGTTCTTCTCCAGTTCGGACGCGGGATCAGGCGTACAGCGGGTTGATCTTGTCGGCGTTGATGCCGTACTTGCGGATCGCCTCGGCCACCTTGGCCGCTGGCACCTTGCCGTCTTCGCTCAAGGCTTTGAGCGCGGCGACCACGATGTAGTGGCGGTTGATCTCGAAGTGTTCGCGCAGCTTGCTGCGGAAGTCGCTTCGGCCAAAACCGTCGGTGCCCAGCACCTTGTAATTGCGGCCCTTGGGCATGAAGGGACGGATCTGCTCGGCATAGGCCTTCATGTAGTCGGTCGAAGCAATCACCGGGCCTTCGCCCTTGCTCAGTTGCTGTGCCACAAAGGGAACACGCTGCTCAGCCGTGGGGTGCAGCAGGTTGTAGCGCTCGCAATCCTGGCCTTCGCGGGTCAGCTCGTTAAAGCTTGGGCAGCTCCACACGTCAGCGGCAATGCCCCAGTCTTTCTCAAGCAATTCTTGCGCAGCAAAGCTCTCGCGCAAGATGGTGCCCGAGCCAAGCAACTGCACGCGCTGGGCCGACTTGCCGCCCGGCTTGCTCAGGTACATGCCTTTGATGATCTGCTCTTCGGTGCCGGGCGTGAGGCCAGGCATGGCGTAGTTTTCATTGAGCAACGTGATGTAGAAATACACGTTGTCTTGCTTTTCCACCATGCGCTTCAAACCGTGGTGCAGGATCACGCCGACTTCATGTGCAAAGGTCGGGTCGTAGCTGATGCAGTTGGGAATGGTGCCGGCCAGGATGTGGCTGTGGCCGTCTTCGTGCTGCAGGCCTTCGCCGTTGAGCGTGGTGCGGCCCGAGGTGCCGCCCAGCAGGAAGCCGCGCGCCTGCATGTCGCCCGCCGCCCAGGCCAGGTCGCCAATGCGCTGGAAGCCGAACATCGAGTAGTACACGTAGA
>CAZNQE010000028.1:0-29871 GCA_964575005.1 uncultured Polaromonas sp.
GACGGCAGATCAGCGCAACGAGCTCAGCGAATGGCTGGAAGAGCAAAAACGCACCAACAAACTCCTGCGTGGCCTGGTCTACGGCGGGCTCGGGTTTTTCCTGGGCTTGCTGGCAATGCAACTGCTGACTGTGCCGCTGTTCTGATGCCGGCGGCGCCCTCAGGCTGCCCCCTCGGGTGCCAGAGGCCCAGCGCCTATAATTGAAGGTTTGCAAGCTGAGGCCAGTTTCAGGCGCAGCTGCCCACTTCAAAACCTCTCAAACTATGCCAATCTACGCCTACAAATGCGAGTCCTGCGGGCATACCAAGGACGTTTTACAGAAGATGTCGGACGCACCGCTGAGCGATTGCCCGCAATGCGGCGCACCGGCCTTTAAAAAGCAGGTCACCGCCGCCGGCTTTCAACTCAAGGGCTCCGGCTGGTACGTGACCGATTTCCGTGGCGGCAATGCAGCTGCTTCGGCTCCGGCGGTCAAAGAAGGCGCGTCTTCAGGCAGTGGCGATTCGACCGCCGCCGCGCCGGCAGCTCCCGCAGCCGCCCCGGCGGCCGGTGCTGCGGCCAGCCCGGCCCCCGCGCCGGCGCCGGCGCCATCCACCTCAGGCAAGGCTGAATGATGGCCGCCGTGCGTCGCTGGTTGCTGGCCGGCTTGCTGGTGTTGGTGCCCCTGGCTATCACGGTCTGGGTGCTGGATTGGATCGTCAGCACGCTCGACCAGACCTTACAGATTCTGCCCCGCCAATGGCACCCTGATTACCTGATCGGTGTTCATGTACCCGGCTTCGGCGTGCTGCTGGCGCTGGCAATCGTGCTGCTGATCGGCGCTGTGGCGAGCAATTTTTTCGGCCGCAAACTGGTCGGCTGGTGGGACTCCCTGCTGGGCCGCATTCCCATCGTTCGCTCGATCTATTCCAGCGTCAAACAGGTGTCCGACACCTTGTTCTCCGAAAATGGCAACGCCTTTCGCAAGGCGGTGCTGGTGCAGTGGCCGCGTGAAGGCGTCTGGACCATCGCGTTTCAGACCGGCACGCCCGGCGGCGACGTGGTCAACCACTTGGGGCCAGACTACCTCAGCGTCTATGTACCCACCACGCCCAATCCGACCGGCGGCTACTTTGTCATGCTCAAGGCCAGCGACTGTATTGAGCTCAACATGAGCGTCGATGAGGCCCTGACCTACGTGATCTCCATGGGGGTCGTGTCGCCCGGCACCACACCGCCCAAAAAACTGAATTGATTTTCCGGGTTGCCCGCGCGGCCCTTGTCACCCATCCTGTTAACCGAAAAGCAAACCTGTATGTCCATCGCCTCCCAAATGCGTTCCCACTATTGCGGTCTGGTGACCGAAGCCCTGATGGGCCAGACCGTCAGCCTGTGCGGCTGGGTGAATCGCCGTCGCGACCATGGCGGCGTGATCTTCATCGACCTGCGTGACCGCGAAGGCTATGTGCAGGTGGTCTGTGACCCTGACCGCGCGGACATGTTCAAGACCGCCGAAGGCGTGCGCAACGAGTTCTGCGTGCAGATCAAGGGCCTGGTGCGTGCGCGCCCTGAGGGCACGGTCAACGACAGCCTGAAAAGCGGCAAGATCGAAATCCTCTGCCACGAACTCACCGTGCTCAACGCCAGCGTCACGCCGCCGTTCCAGCTGGATGACGACAACCTGTCCGAGACCACACGCCTCACGCACCGCGTGCTGGACCTGCGCCGTCCGTACATGCAGAACAACCTGATGCTGCGCTACCGCGTGGCCATGGAAACCCGCAAGTTCCTCGACGCCAACGGCTTCATCGACATTGAAACCCCCATGCTCACCAAGAGCACGCCCGAAGGCGCGCGCGACTATTTGGTGCCCAGCCGCGTCAATGAAGGCCAGTTCTTTGCCTTGCCGCAAAGCCCGCAACTCTTCAAACAGCTGTTGATGGTCGCCGGCTTTGACCGCTACTACCAAATCACCAAGTGCTTCCGCGACGAAGACTTGCGCGCTGACCGGCAGCCCGAATTCACCCAGATCGATATTGAAACCTCGTTCATGGGCGAGCAAGACATTCGCGACATGTTCCAGGGCATGATCAGCAACATCTTCAAGACCGTGCTGAACACCGACCTGGGCGAGTTCCCGGTTATGGCCTACCAGGAAGCCATGCACCGCTTTGGCTCTGACAAGCCCGATCTGCGCGTGAACCTGGAGTTCACCGAATTGACTGACGTGATGGCCACGGTGGACTTCAAGGTCTTCAGCACTCCCGCCACCTCCCCAGGCGGCCGCGTGGTCGGTTTGCGCGTGCCTGGCGGCGCCGAGATGAGCCGCGGCGAGATCGACGGCTTCACCGAATTCGTCAAGATCTACGGCGCCAAGGGCCTGGCCTGGATCAAGGTCAACGACGTCAGCAAGGGCCGCGACGGCCTGCAAAGCCCGATCGTCAAGAACCTGCACGACGCCTCGATTGCCGAGATCCTCAAGCGCTGCGGCGCGCAAAACGGCGACCTGATCTTCTTTGGCGCCGACAAGGCCAAGGTCGTCAACGACAGCATCGGCGCGCTGCGCCTCAAAGTCGGCCACAGCGAGTTCGGCAAAAAAACCGGCCTCTTCACCAAGGGCTGGAAGCCTTTGTGGGTGGTGGACTTCCCAATGTTCGAGCACGACGAAGAAAACAACCGCTGGAGCGCCGTGCACCACCCCTTCACCGCGCCCAAAGACGGCCACGAAGACTGGATGGACACCGACCCTGGCCGCTGCATCGCCAAGGCCTACGACATGGTGCTCAACGGCTGGGAACTCGGTGGCGGCTCGGTGCGTATTCACCGGGCTGACGTGCAGAGCAAGGTTTTCAGCGCGCTCAAGATCGGCCCTGAAGAAGCGCAAGAAAAATTTGGCTTCCTGCTCGACGCGCTGCAATACGGCGCGCCACCGCACGGCGGCTTGGCCTTCGGCCTGGACCGCATCGTGACCATGATGACCGGCGCCGAGTCGATCCGCGACGTGATTGCTTTCCCCAAGACCCAGCGCGCTCAGTGCTTGCTCACGCACGCCCCGAGCCCGGTCGACGAAAAGCAACTGCGCGAACTGCACATCCGCCTGCGCAATCCGCAGCCGGCTTAAAGCCAGGTCTGAACCCGGACGGGCTCAGCCATGAAGCCCTTCAAGCTGCCGCTCTCGGTGTTGGTGGTGATCTACACCCCAGCCCGGGAAGTGCTGCTTATCCGCAGGGCTGACCACGCTGAGTTCTGGCAAAGCGTCACGGGTTCCATGGACCCGGAAGACGCGAGCCTGGCGCACACGGCGGCCCGCGAAGTGGCTGAGGAAACCGGCATCTTTGTTAAGCCCCAAGCGCTGCAGGACTGGGGCCTCGTCAACCACTACGACATTTATCCGGCCTGGCGGCACCGCTATGCGCCGGGCGTGACGCGCAACACTGAGCATGTGTTTGGCCTGTGCCTGCCTGAGGCGCTGCCGGTCAAGCTGAGCCCCACTGAACACACCGATTGGCGCTGGCTGGACTGGCGCGCCGCAGCCGACCTGTGCTTTTCACCTTCGAATGCTGAGGCGATCCTTCTGCTGCCAGAATTCATGCAGATTGGCGATTAAAGCTCGGTTGCAGCACAGCCCGGCTTTCTGGTCTGCTTTCTGATCCCATTTTCTGGCATGCCTTCCTCCATCACAGCGTCAGCCGTCACCACTGCCCTGCAGCCGCAATTGCTGGAGGGGGGCGAGGGCTTTTTCCCTGCCTTGGTGACTGCGCTGGACGCTGCCCGCGACTGGGTGCAGCTCGAGACTTACATCTTTGACTTTCATGGCCGAGCTGCGGATGTGGCCGAGGCGCTCATGCGTGCTGCCCAGCGCGGCGTCACGGTCCAGGTACTGGTGGATGGCATTGGCTCTGTGCACCTCGAGGACGGCGCTGAGCCACCGCACGGAGACGGCCCGGCGCGCCTGCAAGCCGCCGGCGTGCAGTGGCTACGCTATTCACCCCTGACAGGCCGCTGGCCAACGCTGGGCATCTTGCACCCCGACCAATGGCGGCGCCTGCACCGCAAGCTTTGCGTGATCGACCAGCAGCAGCTGTTTTGCGGTGGCATCAACATCCTGGACGACTTTCATGACCCCAACCACGGGCCGTTGAGCGCCCCGCGTTTTGACTTCACGGTGGCGGTGCACGGGCCGGCAGCGGCTGTGGCGTCTGAAGCCATGGCTTTGCTCTGGTGGCGAGTGCAGGGCGGTTACAGAGCGCAACAGCGGCACTTGACTGAAGCCTGGGAGGCCTTCAAGGCCGCAGGTTTCGGCGGGCGCTTGCGCGGTTTGCAAGCGGCTTCGGCAAGAGCCAGAGCTAACGGTTCGCAGCGCGCAACGGCCATCTTGCTGCTTCGTGACAACCTGCTCAACCGCAACAGCATCGAGCGGGCTTACCGCCGCGCTATCGGTCAGGCGCGCCAGGAAATCATGATCGCGAATGCCTACTTTTTGCCGGGCGGGCGTCTGCGCCGTGCGCTCATCAAGGCGGCGCGGCGTGGCGTCAAGGTCACGTTGCTCTTGCAGGGCAAGTACGAGTATTTCATGCAATACCACGCCGCCCGGCCGGTGTACGGCGCGCTGCTCAAGGCTGGCGTTGAGATTCATGAATACGAGGCGAGTTTTTTGCATGCCAAGGTGGCGGTGGTTGACGGCCACTGGGCCACCGTCGGTTCGTCCAACCTGGACCCGCTCAGCCTCTTGCTGGCGCGTGAAGCCAACGTGGTGATCGACGATCGCGCCTTTGCTGCGGCGCTGCGCAAGCGCCTGTGTGAAGCCATTGAAGGCCATGGCCGCCGCATGGACGAAAGCGTCTACGCCAGCCGGCCGTGGCGGCAGCGCCTGCTGGATCGGCTGGCCTATGCCTTGATGCGCCTGGCCCTTCTTCTCACGCGCCAGCGTTACTGATCAAAGTTGAAGGCGATGGCCGACCTCATCGTGCAAAGGCCAGAAGGCTTGTATTGCCCACCTGGCGATTTCTACATCGACCCTTGGCGGGCCGTGGACCGCGCGGTGATCACGCATGCGCATGCCGACCACGCACGCGGCGGTCACGCGCATTACCTGGCCGCAGCGCCGGCTGAAGGCGTGTTGCGCGCACGGCTGGGTGGCATCAACTTGCAAACGCTGGCCTACGGCCAAAGCATCAAGCACCACGGCGTGGAGCTGTCGCTGCACCCGGCCGGCCATGTGCTTGGTTCCGCCCAGGTGCGGTTGGCGCATGGTGGCCAGGTGTGGGTAGCCAGTGGCGACTACAAGGTGGCACCCGATAAAACCTGTGACGCCTTTGAGCCCGTGCCCTGTGACGTCTTCATCACAGAATCAACCTTCGGCCTGCCGATTTATCGCTGGCGCCCTGACGCCGAAATCTTTGCGGGCATCAATGCCTGGTGGGCAGCGAACGCGGCGCTGGGCCGAGCCAGCGTCATGCAGTGCTACAGCTTCGGCAAGGCGCAGCGCATCTTGAGCGGCATTGACGCCAGCATCGGCCCGGTCGTCGTGCACAGCGCGGTGGAGCCGCTGAATGCAGCCTATCGCGCAGCCGGCGTGACTTTGCCTCTGACGCAAACAGTGACGCAGGTCGCGAACAAGTCGGACTTCCAGCGCGCGCTGGTCTTGTGCCCGCCCTCGGCCGCGGCCGGCCCGTGGATCAAAAACTTTGGCGAAGCCAGCCATGCTTTTGCCAGCGGCTGGATGCAGCTGCGCGGCGCACGCCGGCGCGGCGGGCATGACCGCGGCTTTGTACTCAGCGACCATGCCGATTGGCCGGGGCTGATGCAGGCGATTGCAGCCACCGGGGCAGGGCGCGTCATCGTCACGCACGGCAGCATTGCCGTGATGGTGCGGCATCTGCAAGAGCAAGGCTTGCAGGCCGAAGCTTTTGAGACGCGCTACGGCGATGACTCCGACGATGCGGCTGCTCCCGACGCCGCTGTTGATGCTCAAGATCCCGCGCCATGAAGCACTTTTCCGCGCTTTTTTCCGAGCTGGACAGCACCCCATCGACCACAGCCAAAGTGCAGGCGCTGACCCGCTACTTTGCCCAGGCGCCGGCGCAAGACGCTGCATGGGCGGTTTACTTTCTCTCGGGCGGCAAGCCGCGCCAAGTGGTGAAGACAGCCACCTTGCGCCGCGCAGCGCTGAGCGTGGCGGATTTACCCGAGTGGCTGTTTGAAGAGTGCTACCAGGCCGTGGGCGACTTGGCCGAGACGATTGCGCATGTGCTGCCAGCCGCTCGCCAAACGTCTGAGCTGGGCCTGGCCGAATGGGTGGAAGACCGACTGCTGGCGTTGCGCGGATTGCCTGAGCCTGAAGTCGTGCACCGCGTGAAGAGTTATTGGGACGAGCTGGACCCGCAAGGCCGTTTTTTATTGACCAAGCTGGTGGGCGGCGGCTTTCGCGTGGGAGTGAGTCGGCTGCTGGTGCAGCGCGCTCTGGCCGTGCATGCCGGCATTGATGCCAAGCAAGTGGCGCAACGCATGATGGGCTACACCGATGGCCGGCACCTGCCCACTGCTCAGGCCTTTGCCGCGCTGATCGCAGCGGACGGGCCTGAGCAAGCACCGCGCGAACTTAGCGGCCAGCCTTACCCCTTTTTCCTGGCGCATCCTCTGGACATGCCTGAACCGCCTGCCGATGCGCTGAGCGCAGAGGAATCTTCGCGCTGGTTGGCCCAGATGAACACACGGCTTGGCCCGCCTTCAGCCTGGCAGGTGGAGTGGAAGTACGACGGCATTCGCGGCCAATTGGTCAAGCGGGCCGGGCAGGTCTGGCTCTGGTCACGTGGTGAAGAACTGGTGACCGAGGGCTTTCCTGAAATCACGGCGATTGGCTTGAGCCTGCCCGACGGCACCGTGCTGGACGGCGAGATCATGGCCTGGACCGGGGGCGCCCCGGCGCCCTTTGCCCTGCTTCAGCAACGCATAGGCCGAAAGACGCTGAGCAAGAAAGTGCTAGTTGATGCGCCTGTCGTTTTCATGGCCTACGACCTGCTGGAATGGCAAGGGCGCGACCTGCGGGCTGCGCCTCAATCGGAACGCCGCATCTTGCTTGAAGCTTCCTTGGCCGGCCGCGCCTTTGCGGTCTCGCCCATCGAGCAGCTTGCAAGCTGGCAAGACTACGCACTGCTGCGGCAATCGTCGCGCCAGCGCGGCGTGGAAGGCTTCATGCTCAAGCACTTGGGCGCCGCCTACGGCACCGGCCGCAGCAAGGCCGACGGTCTGTGGTGGAAATGGAAGATCGAGCCCATGAGCGTGGACTGCGTGCTGATTTATGCGCAGGCAGGGCACGGCCGCCGCGCCTCGCTGTACACCGACTACACCTTCGCCGTCTGGAACCGGCCACCCGCCAGCGCGGAAGAAGCCCAGGCCGTGGTCGAAGCCATTGCTCGCAAAGAGCCAGCTGAATCCACAGCGTCCGGCGCCGCTGACGAGCCACCGCTGCAATTGATCGCTTTCGCCAAAGCCTACTCCGGCTTGAGTGACGCGGAATTCAAGGCGGTGGACGCGGTGATCCGAAAGAACACACTGGAAAAGTTCGGCCCGGTGCGCAGCGTGCGGCCCACGCTGGTGTTTGAACTCGGTTTCGAGGGCATCAACCTGAGTGCTCGTCACAAGAGCGGCATCGCCGTGCGTTTTCCTCGCATGCTGCGCCCAAGGCCTGACAAACCCCTGCATGAAGCGGGCACTTTGGCCGACCTTCGCCTGCTGCTCCATATGGCTTGAACCTGACTTTTCCCTTGGCCAACGGGCTGATAAACGGGCTGGTACGATGCGCCATGCTCATGAAATCCAACTCGCCATCAGCGCCTGGAGCCTCCCCGTCGGACGACGAGGGAACGCCGGTTTCCGTCAAGATCCGGGAGCGCATTGCGCTGTCGAAAAAGCGCTTTCACGCCAACGACAACATTGCCGAATTCATAGAGCCAGGTGAGCTGGAAAAGCTGCTTGACGAAGTCGAAAGCAAGATGAAGGGCGTGCTGGAAAGCCTGGTCATCGACACCGAGAACGACCACAACACCAACAACACCGCTCGCCGCGTGGCCAAGATGTACCTCAATGAGGTGTTCAAGGGCCGCTACCTGCAGGCACCAGCCATCACCGAATTCCCGAACGCCGAGCATCTGAACGAGCTGATGATTGTTGGCCCGATCACCGTGCGCAGCGCGTGCTCGCACCACTTTTGCCCGGTCATCGGCCAGGTCTGGATCGGCGTCATGCCCAACGAGCACACCAACGTGATTGGCCTGTCGAAGTACGCGCGCCTGGCTGAATGGGTGATGGGCCGTCCGCAGATTCAGGAAGAAGCCGTGGTGCAACTGGCTGACCTGATTCAAGACAAAACGCAGCCCGACGGCCTGGCCATCGTGATGGAAGCTTCGCACTACTGCATGGGCTGGCGCGGCGTCAAAGACCTGGACAGCAAGATGATCAATTCCGTGATGCGCGGCGTGTTCTTGAAGGACCCGAACTTGCGCCGCGAATTCCTCTCGCTCATTCCTAAAAAGAGCAACTACTGAGGCCTGCGCTCCCTTTGAGCTTCCTTTGAGCAGCAGGGCTTGACCCAGGCCGCCTCACTTCTTCAAACTTTGCCAAGCCTCTAGGATTTTCACCATGTTGGTTCGCCTTCTTTACGCCAGCCGCGCCGCCGATCCTGCCGATGCCTCGGCCACCGACGCCATCCTCGCGCAGTCGCGCAGCCACAACCCGAGCTGCGGCATCACCGGCATTCTTTGCTACGGCGGCGGCATATTTCTGCAAGCGCTCGAAGGTGGCCGCATGGCTGTCAATGAACTCTATGCGCACATCTTGAAAGATCCGCGTCACAAGGAAGTGATCTTGCTGAGCTACGAGGAAATCAGCGAGCGCACTTTTGGTGGCTGGACCATGGGCGTGGTGAACATCGCCAAGCTCAACACCTCCATCTTGCTCAAGTATTCGGAAAAGCCGGAGCTGGACCCGTACGCCGTGTCGGGCCGCGTTTCGATGGCCTTGCTTGAAGAGTTGATGGCCACGGCCTCCATCGTGGGACGTTCCTGACGGCTGCTGCTGAAGTCCCTGTTCGCATGGATTTTTTATACGTTGGCTGCGATTTCTCGAGCAGCCCGAGCCGGCGCAAGCCCATTGTCTTTGCCACGGGTCGCTTGCAGCGCGGCCAAGTCCACTTGGCCGGGCTTGAGTCCATTGAATCGCTGGATGGATTTTCAGACTGGTTGCAGCAAGACCGGGCCTGGATTGGCTCTTTTGATTTCCCATTCGGCCTGCCGCGCGAGCTGGTTGCCACGCTCGGCTGGCCGCTGGAGTGGCGTGCCTGCATGCAGCATTACGCGAGCCTGAGCCGGGAACAAATCCGCACGACCTTTGCCGCGTTTTGCGATGCGCGTCCGGTGGGCGGCAAGTTTGCGCACCGCGCCACGGACTTGCCTGCGGGCTCCAGCAGTTCCATGAAGTGGGTGAACCCTCCCGTGGCCTACATGCTGCATGCGGGTGTGCCGCGCCTTCTGGCCGCGGGCGTGCACACGCCCGCGCTAGGCACGTCTTCGAGCGAGAAAGCAAACTCGGCGCCCACGAAAATCGCGCTTGAAGGCTATCCCGGCCTTTTGGCGCGCGAGCTGCTCACGCTCAGCGACCGCAGCCCCGACGCCGGCCGCCGCGTGCGCAGCTACAAGAACGACGCCAAGGCCTTGCAGACACCTGAACGCTTGATAGCGCGCAAGGACATGCTGACGGGGCTGGAGAACGGCCAGAGCCGACTGGGCCTGCGTTTGAAGCTGACGCACGCGCAGCGCGACCGCTTGGTGGACGACGCCACGGGCGACTCCTTGGACGCGGTGCTGTGCCTCATGCAGGCCGCCTGGGCGGGCCAGCAACACAGCGCAGGCCATCCGCGTTATGGTTTGCCTCTTGGCGTGGATCCGCTCGAAGGCTGGATCGTCACGTCCTGAACCAGGTCCATCCTTATCTACATGGCACGACGCGTCTTTTGGAAGCGATGGTTTGCCACCTTTAACAAGGCTCAGCTCTTCAGGCAACTGACGGCCTTGTGGTTCATGGTGCGCGACCCCTTGGCACCGCGCCCGCCCAAGCTGGTGGCTCTGCTGGTGTTGGCCTATGCCTTGAGTCCCATCGACTTGATCCCGGACTTCATTCCCGTGCTGGGCTGGCTGGACGATTTGATCTTGCTGCCGCTGGGTGTGGCCCTGGCCGTGCGTCTGACGCCGCGCGCGCTGTGGCAGCAGATGCTGGACAAGGCCGATCAGTTCAAGGGGCGCTTGCCCAAGCAGCTGGCGGGCCTGCTTCTTGTCCTTTTCGCGTGGCTGGCGGTGGGCGCCGCCCTGGTCGCCTGGCCGCTGCTGGCCAGTGCAGCGCCTCACACCTGGTCGGGGGTGGTGACTTTGGTGGTGGACGGCGACACGGTGCATGTGCGAGCCTCGCCGAACGCAGAGGCGCGCAGCGTTCGCATTCTGGGCATTGATGCGCCTGAAAGCTGCCAGGCGCATGGCCGTGAGTCGAGCCAAGCCTTGAAGGCGCTGGCTTTGGGGCGCACGGTCCGGGTGGCGACCACGCAGCAGGATGACTATGGCCGTGACTTGGCCGTGCTGCACCTGGGCCGTGACGACATCGGCCAGCAATTGGTCATGGCCGGCCACGCCTGGTCCTACCGCTTCAGGCAGGATCCGGGCCCCTATGCCGAGCAGGAGCTGCAGGCGCGGCAGGCACGGCGCGGGCTTTTTGTGGATGCTGCGGCGCAATACCCGGGCAAGTTCCGGCGGCAGCATGGCCCTTGCCAGTGGGGTGCCACGCCGCGCTAGCCACTTGCCAGGGGGAAGCGCGACAGGAGGTTTCCTACAAAGGTTCAGGTCACTGCTGGCCTACGGGCTGCTGGGCAGACTCTAAGTTGCGGGTGTAGCCAGTTGACGGCTACGACTTCAACCGAAAGGACAGCATCATGAACAAAGACCAAACCCAAGGGCGCATGGATCAGGCCAAAGGCAAGATCAAGGAAGGCGCTGGCAAGCTGGTAGGTAACGAGCGGATGAAGGCCGAGGGTCAGGCCGCTCAAGCCAAAGGCAAGGTGCAAAGCACCTGGGGTGACACCCGTGAGGACGTCAAGGACGAGACCAAGGATCAGATCGACAAGCTCTGACCTGTCTGACGCTCAAGCCTCATCAAGGAAAAAAGGCAGCCTCAAGGGCTGCCTTTTTTCTCAACCAATGCCTATCAAGGGCGCACGATGATGTCGTTGCGCACGGAGCGCACATTGCGGCTGTTGCGAGCGATCTGCTCGGCCTGCGCCTTTTCAGATGCTGAGCGGGCAAAGCCGGAAAGCTGCACCACGCCGTTGAGTGTTTCCACATTGATGGAGCCCGCGGAGACGACCTTGTCTTCCACGAACTTGGCCTTGATGGCGGCCGTGGTGGCCGAGTCGTCCACATACGAGCCGGCGGTTTCCTGGCCGCGGATCACGGCGCAGCCTGTGCTGACGAGAGTCAAGCCGGTCAAGACGGCAAATGCAAGTGCGCGAGCGTGTTTCATAAGTTTCCTTCAGGTGATTAAAAGGCCGTTGTCAAAAAATCCAGGTCAACGCCGAGCCGCTCGGCCGGCGTCGCTGGGCTCTGATGAAAGCAGGGAAGCGAGCAATCCCGACATTTGCGTCGAGCGCAGGGCGGCGATCAGCAGGCCGGTCACCGAGATCAGGCGCCAGGGCTTGGCCAGCACCACCGCGCCACCCAACACTGCAGAAATGGCCAGCAGTTTCTTCGGGTTGGCGGCTGCGTATTTGCCCAGCAGGGGTTCGCCAACCTCGACCGCCAGATGCGCGGGATGCGAGCGCCACCATGCTTTGGCGGTGCGGCGCAGTGTGCGCCACAGGCCCTTGACGCCTTCGGAAGACGCGCCTGCGGCCGCCGCTGCCTGATCGGACGAGGCGTAGGCGCCTGTCGCTGTGCTGTTGCGTGCTTCGGCGCTGTCCGGCCCTTCGCCCGATGGGCGATGGCCCAACATGTTCTGCATCAGCGCCCGTCGGCTGCTTTCAAGGCGGCGCCGTGCGTCGTTGATGGCGGTCTCATGCGCCATGATCAGCGGCCTCCCGCAAGGCTTGCGCATCGCTTTGCAGCTGTGCCTTGAGCTCCTCGAAACGGGCTTGGCGCTGCGGCGTGCGCGCACGGGCCAGCGCCAGCAGGGTCAGCAGCAGCACCGCACCGGGTATGGCCACCAAGGCCCAATGAAAAGCATGCACGGCTCCCAGCATCAAGGCCACGCCGAGCAGAACCAGGAACAGCAAAGCCCCCAAGGCCGCCACGGCCCAGGCCACAGCGCGCTTGAGCCATTCGGCCCCCAGGCCCGAAGCCTCGTGCTGGACCAGTTCGACATAGGCCGTGACATGGTCCGCCACCAGGTCGGGGCGTTTGATGAGCGTGGTGAAGACAGGATGCAGCATGTCAAAAAAGACGGGCGCTGACCTTATGACGATCAATCACGACGACGGGCTGATGACACCAGCAGAGCTACCGCCGCGCCCACGGCCGCAGCGATCAGCACCGAGCGCACCGGTTGCTCGGCGACATAGCGGCTGGTCACGTCGGCGTAGCGGGTCAGCGAGTCCTGTGCTTTTTGCCGCGCATCTGCTGCAATGTCCAAGCTTTGGCGTGCCAGTTTTTGGGCTTTGGTGCTCACCATGTCCACCATCGGGTCCACACTCTGGCGCATCTCTCTGATTTTTTCTTCCGCCTTGTCCAAGGCTTCATGAGCGTAGCTGCGCGTGCGTTCGCCGGCTTCGGCGGCCGCCTGTGCTGCGTCTTCGCGGCTGTTGCGCAAGCTTGAAGGGGTGGCCGATGCGGACGTTGTCGAGTTCATGAGTGGTTCCTTGGAGAAGGGTTCAAATTGGAACCTTCAGTCTAGGAACTCGTGCATAAGACGTCATCGGCCCGCCGCCGTTAGCCTTGTCAGCGGTGACGGCTATCGGCTGTAGGACGGATGACGTACAGGCGCTGCGGGCGCCGGCTCAAGCCAGTGTGTGCTGCTTGTCTGTGACCGAGGCTTGGGCCGCGCTCTTGGGCAAGATGGCCTGGATGCGAGTTCCTTGGCCGGTCGTTGACTGGATGGTCAATTTGCCGCCCGCCGCTTCAACCCGATGGCGCATGCCGGCCAGGCCGTGGCTGCCCGCGCCTATTTTTTTCGTGTCGAATCCCGCGCCGTTGTCCTCGACTTCGATCACGACCCATTTGGGCTCGTTAATCATCCGGATGTCTGCTTGGCTGGCCTTCGCATACTTGCCGATGTTCGTGAGCGACTCCTGGACCAGGCGATAGACCGTGAGTTGTACCGAACCTGCGAGGTCCACGGGATCAAGGTGCGTCGCGATCTTCATGCCCGAGCGGTCTGCAAATTCGCGCGCCAGAATATCCAGCGAGGCCACCAGGCCCAGGTGCGAAAGCGACGACGGCCGCAGGTCTTCGACGATGCGCCGCTTCAAGGCGATGCCGCTGTTGAGTGTGCTCGTCAGGTGTTCCAGCCGTTCATTCGCTTCAGGCAAATGGTTGCCCAGGCGGGAGCGAATGCGCGCGACATCCAGTTTGGCAGCGGTTAGCAGGGCACCGAGTTCGTCATGCAGCTCGCGTGCGAGATGGCCGCGCTCGTCTTCTCGCACGTCTTGCAGGTGGGTCGCCAGTTCGGCCAGGCTGGCCGTGCGGTCGCGCACCTGCGCTTCGAGCCGGTCCCGCTCCTGTTGCAGCGTGGACTGTTCGCGCAGGCCAGCGGCCAGCAAGGCCTGCGTCTGAAGCAGGTACATGTAAAAAGCCAGCAAGGCGCCCAGGCCCATCGCCGCAATGCCGATGCGCGAAAGCAGCAGTGAGTGCTCCACCTTGTCATGCGCGGCTTGCATCTTGACCAGCGCTGAGGCGGCCAAGTGGTCAGCCCCCCGCCGAATCGCCTCCATCTGTTCTCGGCCCACATCGCTGTTGACCATGAACCTCCAGGCTTCGTCATTGCCTTTTTTGCGCATTTCCACGCTCAGTTCCACTTCAGCCTGCTTGCGGTCAATGTGGCGAACCATCGCATCGAACTCGGCCAGTTCCTCGGGTGAGTTGGCCAGCAAAGCGCGCAAGTCCTGCAGGGCTTTGCTAAGTTGAACGCTGGCCGATTCGTAGGGCTGGAGATAGCGCGGGTTGCCCGTCAGAAGGTAGCCACGCTGGCCGGTTTCCGAATCGAGCATGACCTGCATCAGGTGGCTGACGGAGTGGCGTGTCTGCTCCGCCTCTTTGATCTTGGCTGCCGCGCGCGAGGACTCGTGGTAGCTGGCTTCATTGATCGAGATCAAGATGGCCGCCGCGAAAACAGCGAAAGGCAGGCTGACCGCCATCTTTGGAATTGAAAATCGCTTCAATGCAAACTCCGATCGGGCCAGGGCTTCAACATCGTCAATAATGGACCTTGTCGGCAAATCGATTGCTGAAACTGATCACTTGTAATGCATTGTGCCGCCATCATTGGCGGGTATTTCTGAAAGACGCTGAAATGATAAAGATCGGTATTGTTGATGACCACGCGATTGTGCGGTCCGGGCTTAAACAGTTTTTTTCGGATCAGGTTGATTTGCGTGTCGTGGGCGAAGCCGCCAGCGGACGTGAAGCCATCGACTTGGTGCGCAACGTCGAACTCGATATCCTGGTGATGGACCTTTCCATGCCTGGCCAGAGTGGAATCGACGCCCTGGCGATGATTCGAGCCAAGGCGCCGGATGTGGGCATCCTGATCCTCAGCGGCTACCCGGAAGAGCATTACGCAGTGAACCTGATCAGGCAAGGCGCCAGCGGTTACCTCAACAAGGAGTGCGACCCGTCCGAGATCGTCAATGCCATCCGGGTCATCTCGCTGGGCAAGCGCTACATCACCCCAGGCGTGGCTGAGTTGCTGGCCCAGCAACTCAACCGCCCGCATGACATTGCGTCACATGAGCAGCTCTCCGAGCGCGAGTTTCAGGTCTTTTTGAAGCTGGCAAAAGGTGAAACAGCCGGAGATATTGCAAAAGCCTTGTCACTGAGTGTAAAAACTGTAAGCACTTATCGCACGCGGGTAATGGAAAAGATGAGCTTGGCATCGAACAGCGATCTGACTTATTACGCGCTTAAAAACAAACTCATCGATTAAAGAGTTTTACAAGGGCTCTGGCGTGCAATGCGTCAGGCAGTAATCGATAAGCCCATCAATCTCGTTGGACTTATCGAAAACCGCATCAACGCCAAGTTCGCTGCATCGTTGGCGAATATCTGCGGTGGCGTAGTTACTCAGAACAATCACTTTTTGATGGGGCTGGCGGTCTTTGCAGACCGCCAGGATGCCCAGGCCTGTGCCTTGTCGCAGGAAGAGATCCAGGATGATCAGGTCCCAGCCGCGCTTGTTGGCGTTCAGCCAGGTGCAGGCTTCAAGTTCGGCTTCCGCCGAGCCGATGGCCTGGATGCAGGTGAGCTCCTCGAGCGTGCCAATCAGGTTCTCGCGGATGGTCGCGTTGTCTTCGACGATGTAAGTCTTCAATCTCACGGTAGGTCCAGAAACGAGATGGGGCGGCAAGCGCACAGCGAGGAGCGCAGGGCAATTCGCCATTCTGACAGTTGCCTGAACAAGCCGATGTAAGGCATTTCCTACAGTCGAGCTGTCAGCGACTCACGCGGCCTGGACCTTGCCGCCGACACGCACAGTTGGCACTCGCCACCACACTGCGGCCATGACGATGCCCCTATCGGCTCGACCCCAACTGTCCTGGCCTGCCGGGCGGGCTGGCTTGCTTTGGCTGTCGGGCTTGGCCTTTGTGCTGGTGCTGGGGCTGGCGCTGGCGCTGGCGCTGGCGCTGTTATTTTTTCCGTGGGATCTGTTGCGGGGACCCGTCAGCCGCGCGATTTCGGCGCGCATTGACCGGCCTTTCGAAATCACCCGCCACCTGGACGTGCGACTGGGCCTTCGAGTGACGGTACAGGCTGAAGGCGTGGTGCTGGGCAACCCCGCCTGGGCGCGTGAGCCGCACTTGTTGCAGGCCGAGGCTGCCGAACTGGAGTTGCGCTGGTGGCCTTTGCTGAAGGGGCGCATCGACATGCCGCGCTTGAGTCTTCGTCAGCCCGTGCTAGCGCTGGAGCGCCATGCAGACGGCAGGCGCAGCTGGGCTTTCGGATCAGGCAAACCCGGCGGCGATGTTCCGACCATTGGGGAGCTGCTGGTGGACCGTGGCCAGCTCGGCTACTTCGCACCAGGCGATGGCATGGACCTCAAGGCGGACTTTGCACTGCGCGACCAGGCCGCAGACGCCTTGCCCTTGAGTTTCACGGGGCAGGGCCGCTACCGTGGTCTGCCTTTTGCGGCGCAAGGGCGCAGCGGCGGCGTCTTGCAACTGCATCAAAACCTGCGCGGCCCTTTTCCACTTGAATTGCAAGCCACCGTGGGCCAGACGAGCTTGAAGGCTGCAGGCACGGTGACGCAACTGGCTGCGCTGGAAGCGCTGGACTTGAAGGTCGAGTTGCAAGGCCCGAGCCTGCATGAATTGGACCGGCTGGTGGACGCGGTGCTGCCTGCCACACGCGCCTACCGCCTGCAGGGCCATTTGCGCAAAAGCGGCGAGGTCTGGCGTATGGAAGCCCTGCAGGGCGTCTTGGGCAGGTCTGACCTGGCCGGCAGTCTGGTGTTTGACCGCACGGGTGACAAGCCCTTGCTGCAAGGCCAGCTGCAATCGCGGCGACTTGACTTTGACGACCTGGGGCCTTTGATTGGCGCCTCGCCCGGTACTGCCCAGGCTGATGTACGCAAGCGAAGCGGCCCCCGACCGCCCCGGCCAGGCAAGGTGCTGCCCAACACGCCGCTGGACTTCGGGCGTTTGACGCGCATGAATGCGCATGTGGACTTCAGCGCTGCCGAGGTGCGCAATGCCCGCGGCTTGCCGCTAGAACGTGTGCGGGCCGGCGTGCGCCTGGACCAGGGCGTCCTGCGGCTTGAGCCTTTGGTGCTGGGCGTGGCCGGTGGCGAAATGACGGGCCAACTGGCTTTGAGCGGTCAGGGCCAGGCGGCCCAGGTGGCTTTGCGGCTGGACGCGCGTGGCCTGCAACTCAACCGCCTGTTCCCCACCATGGAATCAACCCGCAGCAGCCTGGGCAAAGTCAGTGGCTCCGTGGATTTGAAAGGTCGGGGCAACAGCGTGGCCCAGTGGCTGGGCTCGGCCAGTGGCGAGCTTGGCTTTTTGATGGGACAAGGACAGATCAGCAATATCTTGCTGGAGTTTTTGGGCCTGGACGGCGGCGAGATCATCAAGTTTTTGGTGCGGGGCGACCAGAACATCCGGCTGCGTTGTTCGGCCCTGGCCTTTGGCATGGAACGCGGCGTGATGAGCAGCCGCGTCATCTTGCTGGACACGGTTGACACGGTGGTGCGCGGCCAAGGCCGCATCAACCTGGCCACTGAAACGCTGGACTTGGTGCTGTCGCCCGAACCCAAAGACCCCAGCATCTTCAGCGTGCGCTCGCCGATCCGGATTGGCGGCACGCTGGGGGCGCCTCAGGCGGGGCCCGACGAGGGAGCGCTCGCGGGCCGAGCGGGCCTGGCGATTGCGCTGGCTGCGATCAACCCGCTGCTGGCCTTGGCGGCCACGGTGGAGACCGGGCCGGGCGTGGATGCTAACTGCGCCCAGGCGCTGGAGACGGCGCGCAAATCAGGCGTGGGTACAGGCTCGGGCGCGCAGCCTGGCGGCCCGCGTTAAGCACCCACTAGTTCAAAGATTTTCAGTGACCGCAGACGGTGCAGCTGGATTGGCGGCGGGCGCCCATTTCAGTCCAGCGCATGCTGCGTGCGTCCAGCATCAGCAAGCGACCTGCCAGTGACTCGCCCAGGCCGCAGAGCAGCTTGAGCGCCTCAGCGGCCTGCATGCTGCCCACGATGCCCACCAGCGGCGCAAACACGCCCATGGTGGCGCAGTGCGTGTCTTCGGGCGCGACGGCTTCAGGGAACAGGCAGGCGTAGCAAGGGGCCTCTGGCTGGCGCGTGTCGAACACGGTCACCTGGCCGTCCAGCCGCAGGGCCGCACCCGACACCAAAGGCTTGGCGTGGCGCACGCAAGCGCGGTTGATGGCATGCCGGGTCTGGAAGTTGTCGGTGCAGTCCAGCACCACGTCGGCGCTTTGCACCAAGGTGTCGAGCAGGGCGGCATCAGCGCGCTCGGTCACGGCATGCACCGTCACTTCAGGGTTGATCTGGGCAATTGCGGTGGCAATCGATTGCGCCTTGTATTGCCCCACACGCGCTTCGGTGTGCGCGATCTGGCGCTGCAAATTGGTGGCGTCCACCTGGTCGTGGTCCACCACCGTGATGCGGCCGACGCCCGCACTGCCCAGGTACAAGGCGGCGGGCGAACCGAGGCCGCCGGCGCCGATGATCAGCGCATGGGAAGCAAGCAGCCGCGCCTGGCCTTCAACGCCGATCTCGTCCAGCAGGATGTGCCGGGAGTAGCGCAGCAACTGGGCATCGTTCAATTTTCTTTTTTCTCGTCCTTGCGCTCGACCATGGTCTTGCTGACCATGACCGGCCGGCCCTTGAGCTGGTTGATGGCTTGGGCCAGCTGGAAGTCCTTGTCGCTGCCGAACTCGGGCGGACGACGTTGCTCGGGCGTTTTGCGGGATTCTTCTTCGAGGCGTTTCATCGCAGCTTCGCGGGCTTTTTCGCGGGCCGGGTCTTTGACCTCGGCGCCTTGGCCGCTGGCCAGGTGTTTTTCCAGGTCGGCTTCACGGGTGCGCAGCGCGGCAAACGGGCTGCCCTCCAGCGTCTCGTCCACCATCACGTCAGGCACGATGCCTTTGGCCTGGATGGACTTGCCGCTGGGCGTGAAATAGCGGGCGGTGGTGAGCTTCAAACCCGTGTCGGGGCCGAGCGGACGTACCGTCTGCACCGAGCCCTTGCCAAAGGTCTGGTTGCCCATGATCACGGCGCGCTTGTAGTCTTGCAGGGCGCCGGCCACGATCTCGCTGGCCGAGGCCGAGCCTTCGTTGACCAGCACCACCAGCGGCACGTTCTTGAGTGCAGCGGGCAGGCGCTTGAGCGGGTCCACGCCGCGGCGCGAATAGAACTCGGGCGAAGCCTTGTAGACGAACTTGCTTTCGGCCAGTTGCCCATTGGTGGACACCACCGTAACGTTCTCGGGCAAGAAAGCTGCAGACACCGCCACGGCCGCGTCCAGCAGGCCGCCTGGGTCATTGCGCAGGTCCAGCACCAGGCCCTTCAAATTGGGTTCTTGCTTGTAGATCTGCTCGAGCTTGGTGACGAAATCGTCCACCGTGCGTTCCTGGAACTGGCTCAGGCGAATCCAGGCATAGCCGGGTTCGACAACCTTGCTGCGCACGGACTGGGTGCGGATTTCTTCGCGCGTGATGGTGACGGGGAAGGTGCGGTTTTCGTCCTTGCGGAAGATGGTCAGCAACACCTTGGTCTGCGGCTCACCGCGCATCTTTTTAACGGCGTCGTTGAGCGACAAGCCTTTGACGAAGGTGTCGTCAATCTTGGTGATCAGGTCGTTGGGCTTGAGGCCGGCGCGGTCAGCAGGAGAGCCTTCGATAGGCGAAACCACTTTGACCAAGCCGTCTTCCTGGCTGATCTCGATGCCCACGCCCACGAAGCGTCCGCTCGTGCCTTCACGGAATTCCTTGAAGGATTTCTTGTCGAAGTAAACCGAGTGCGGGTCCAGGCTGGCGACCATGCCGGAGATGGCGTCGGTGATGAGTTTTTTCTCGTCCACCGGCTCCACGTAGTCGCTCTTGACCATGCCGAAGACGGCGGCGAGTTGCTGCAGTTCTTCCAGCGGCAAGGGCGCCATGCCGCCGCGCGCGACGGCCTGCACCTGCACCGTGGTCAGGGCACCAGCCATGGCGCCCACTGCAATCCAGCCGCTTATCTTGAGTTTTTGACCCATACGAACACTTTCAGTGGCCTTGTCCGCGAGGTCGCAAAGCGCATGTTACGCAGGGGCCCGGGGCAAGAATGTGGAGCAATATACACCCAGGACAAAGCCCTTTGGGCTCGCTTGCACGTCTATGTCAAACGGTCTTGATCCAGCTCATCCTTTGCCTTGCGCGGCGACCGCTGCCGCCGCGCGGGCAATCGATTCGCTGTCGCCCAGGTAGTAGTGGCGCAGGGGCTTGAGATCGGCGTCGAGTTCGTAGACCAGCGGAATGCCGTTGGGAATGTTCAGCTCGACGATGGCCTCGTCAGACACACCGTCCAGGTACTTGATGAGCGCCCGGATCGAGTTGCCGTGCGCGGCCATCACCACGCGCTTGCCGGCCTTGATGGCCGGCGCCATGGATTCGTTCCAGAAGGGCAGCACGCGAGCCACCGTGTCTTTGAGGCATTCGGTCAGCGGGATCTCTTCAGGCCGCAGCTTGGCGTAGCGCCGGTCTTTGCCTTCAAAGCGTTCGTCTTCGGGGCTCAGCGCTGGCGGCGGGGTGTCGTAGCTGCGGCGCCAGGCCAGCACCTGGGCGTCGCCGTATTGCTTGGCGGTCTCTGCCTTGTTCAGGCCTTGCAGTGCGCCGTAATGGCGCTCGTTCAGGCGCCAGCTGTGCACCACCGGCAGCCAGGTGCGATCCATCTCGTCGAGCACGTGCCAGAGCGTGCGTGTCGCGCGCTTGAGCACGCTGGTGTAGGCCAGGTCAAAGTCGAAGTTTTCGGCCTTGAGCAATACGCCGGCCGACTTGGCCTGGGCAATGCCGGTGGCTGTCAAGTCCACATCGGTCCAGCCGGTGAAGCGGTTTTCAAGGTTCCAGGTGGATTCACCGTGGCGGATGAGCACGAGTTTGTACATGGGGGAGCGCCCTTGAGGCGTTGCTGAGTGATGTGAATTGATGGCGGAAAGCGGATGCTTCGGTCTGCATTCTAAAATCAGGGGCTCGCTGCTCAACAGCACTTGTTCAACGGCACCCACTCAAAAGGTTCAATGTGAAATTTCTGCTCGATAACTGGATGCTGATCACCGTGGCGCTGAGCTCAGGCGGCTTGCTGCTGTGGCCGGTGCTGTCTGGCCCGGGCGCCGGTACGCTCAGCCCCGCTGGCGCCGTGCAGCTCATCAACCGCGAAAAAGCCGTGGTCATCGACGTGGGCGACCCTGAAGAATTCGCCGCCGGCCACGTGGGCGGTGCGCGCAACATTCCGTTGGCCCAGCTTGAGGAAAAGCTGCCCGCCGCCGTCAAAAACAAATCCTTGCCGCTGATTCTGGTTTGCCCGGCAGGCGCCCGCTCCACGCGCGCCGCCGCGGTGGCCAAAAAGCTGGGCTACGAGCAAGCCCAGAGCCTGGGTGGCGGCCTCAAGGCCTGGCGCGAAGCCAGCCTGCCCGTCGAGAAACTCGAAACGCTGGCCAAAGCCTGACCGGGAAGACCGCATGCAACACGTCAAGATTTACACCACCGGCACTTGCCCGTACTGCATCCGCGCCAAGACCTTGCTGGCTGAGCGTGGCGTGCAGCAGCTCGATGAAGTCCGCGTGGACCTGCAGCCTGCCGAGCGTGAGCAGATGACCGCGTTGTCAGGCCGTCGCACGGTGCCGCAGATCTTCATTGGCCAGACCCATGTGGGCGGCTGTGACGACCTGATGGCCCTGGACGCCAGCGGTGGGCTTGAGCCGCTGCTCAACGCCGCCTGATTGATCCCCTCATTCATTTTTTAGTTCCCCTTCGAAAGAAATCTCATGGCCGAAGCCAACCTTGATCCTGTGTTCCAGATTCAGCGCGTCTACCTCAAGGACCTGTCGCTGGAGCAGCCCAATTCGCCAGAGATCTTGCTTGAGCAAGAGCAGCCTTCGGTGGACATTCAGCTCGGCGTCGAAAGCACGCCCGTGACCGACGGTATTTTTGAAGTCTGCGTCACTGCCACCGTGCACACCAAGATCAATGACCGCACCGTGTTTCTGGTCGAGGCCAAGCAGGCCGGTATTTTTGAAGTGCGCAACCTTGAAGCCAGCCAGATGGGCTCCATCCTGGGCATCGCCTGCCCCCAAATTGTTTACCCCTACCTGCGCGGCAACGTGGCTGACGTGATCCAGCGCGGCGGCTTCCCGCCCGTGCATCTGGCCGAGATCAACTTCCAAGCCATGTACCAGCAGCAGCAAGAAGAAGCGCAGGCCGCAGCAGCGGCTGCACCGCAAATCGTCGTCTAAGCACGATGAAGATTTGCATGGTCGGCGCCGGTGCCTGGGGCACGGCGCTGGCGGTGTCGGCCAGCCAGCTGAGTCGGCCCGCCGGGCAGCCAGCGCATCAGGTGTCGCTGTGGGCGCGTGACGCTGCACTGGTCAGCGCCATGCAGGCTGCGCGTGAAAACACGCGCTACCTGCCAGGCATTGCCCTGCCGGAAGGTTTACACCTCCACGGCGGTGGCGACGATTGGCTGGAGCGGGCCGTTCAAGGTCAGGACTTGGTGGTGATCGGCACGCCGATTGCTGGCGTGCGCAGCGTGCTGACGCGCTTGCAGCAAGCGCAGCTGCGTGTGCCGGTGGCCTGGCTGAGCAAGGGCTTTGAGGCGCCGGTGGCCGGGCAAGGACTGATGGTGCACGAAGTGCGCGCCCAGGTCGCCCCTGATCTGCTGGCCGGTGCGCTGAGCGGCCCCAGCTTTGCGCGGGAAGTGGCCTTGGGCCAACCGACTGCGCTCGTGGCGGCCAGTGATTCAGCCGCTGTGCGCGACGCCCTGGTGGCCGCTTTTCACGGCCCTGCCTTGCGCGTGTATGCCAACGATGACTTGGTGGGCGTGGAGGTCGGCGGCGCGGTCAAGAACGTGCTGGCCATTGCCACCGGTTTTTGCGATGGCCTGAAGCTGGGCCTTAACGCACGTGCTGCTCTCATTACGCGTGGCCTGGCTGAAATGACGCGGCTGGGCGTAGCGCTCGGGGCTCGCGCCGACACCTTCACCGGCTTGTCTGGTCTGGGGGATCTGGTGTTGACGGCTACGGGCGACCTGAGCCGCAACCGTCAGGTCGGCTTGCTGCTGGCGCAGGGCCGCAGCCTAGCGCAGGCGGTTGAATCATTGGGGCATGTGGCCGAAGGCGTGTACTGCGCGCGCACGGTAGTTCAGCGGGCCAAGGCTTTGGGCGTCGATATGCCAATCTCCAGCGCCGTTGTGGCGCTGCTCGATGGCCAGCTCACGCCGACGCAAGTTGTCGCGTCACTGATGGGCCGTGAGGCCCGGATCGAAGCCGTCTCTTAAATCTCGAAGTTGTCGATCAGGCGCGTCATGCCCAGCTTGGCGGCGCCCAGCACCACCAGCGGCTGCGCGTCCAGATCGTTTTGCGGCGGCTGCAGGTCAGCGCGGCGGCGCACCGTCAGGTAGTCGGGCTTCCAGCCGCGCCGCGCCAGGGCTTGCATGGCCTCGGCTTCCAGGGCGGGTAAATCGGCGCCACGTGCCGCGCGCGCGGCCTTGCCCAAGGCCTGTAGTGCCTGCGACAGCGCCACGGCTTCTTGTCTTTCAGCCGGGCTGAGGTAGCCGTTGCGCGATGACAGCGCTAAGCCGTCGGCGGCACGCTGCGTTTCGCCGGCCACGATCTCGATGGGCAGCGCAAACTGCTGCACCATGCGCCGCACCACCATCACCTGCTGGTAGTCCTTCTTGCCAAAGGCCGCCACGCCCGAGGGCTTGCCTGCAAACACGCAAGAAAAAAGCTTCAGGACCACGGTGCTCACGCCAATGAAAAAGCCGGGGCGAAAGTGGCCTTCCAAGATGTCGGCCAGCTCGGACGAGGGATGCATCTTGTAAGTCTGCGGCTCGGGGTAGAGCTCTTTTTCACGCGGTGCAAACAGCACGTTGCAGCCTGCAGCTTCCAGCCGCTGAGCATCGGCGTCCAAGGTGCGCGGGTAGCTGTCAAAGTCTTCGTGCGGCGCAAACTGAAGGCGGTTCACAAAGATGCTGGAGACCGTGACATCGCCCAGCGTCTTAGCCTGCTTGACCAGGGCAATATGCCCGTCATGCAAGTTGCCCATGGTGGGCACGAAGGCAGGGCGCTTGAACGCGCTGAGGTGCTGACGGAGCTCTTCGATGGTGTGAACGATGTGCATCAGGTGAGGGCCTTGGGGCTGACTTGAATCTTCGATTTACCAGGCATGCTGGGCGTTGACGGGGAAGCTGCCGTCCTTGACGGCGCGAACATAGTGTTCGATGGCGCCGCGCACGCTGGCGCCGCTGCCCTGGCCTTCCATGAAGTTACGCACAAAGCGCGGCATCTTGCCCAGGTTGATGCCCAGCATGTCGTGCAGCACCAGCACCTGGCCGGCAGTGTCTTTGCCAGCGCCTATGCCAATGGTCGCGCACTGCGTGAGCTCTTGCGTGAGTGCGGCGGCCACGGTGGCGGGCACCATTTCGAGCACCAGCATGGCAGCGCCTGCGTCTTGCAGTTCAAGTGCCTGCTGGCGCAGCAGCGCCGCGGCCTCGCCTGATTTGCCTTGCACCCGGTAACCACCCAGGGCATGCACAGTTTGCGGCGTCAGGCCCAAGTGGGCGCAGACCGGAATGCCGCGCTCGACCAAAAAGCGCACGGTCTCCGTTGTCCAGCCGCCGCCTTCGAGCTTGACCATGTGGGCGCCCGCCTGCATCAGCACGCTGGCGCTGCGCAGGGCCTGCTCACGCGACTCCTGGTAGCTGCCAAAGGGCAGGTCGCCGATCAGCCAGGCCACGCCTTGCGAGCGGCGCAGGCCCGTGGCCACGCATTCGGTGTGGTGACGCATGGTCTCCAGCGTCACGCCGACCGTGCTGCTCAGGCCCTGGCAGACCATGCCCAGCGAGTCGCCGACCAGGATGCATTCCACGCCAGCGGCGTCGGCTACGGCGCCAAAGGTCGCGTCATACGCGGTCAGCATGGTGATCTTTTCGCCTTGGCTGTGCATCTCGCGAAGGCGCGGCAGGCTGACGGGCTTGCGCTGCGACGGGGTGGACGCCGGCGGTAAGGTGCCGTAAGCCGAGGCCAAGCTGCTGGCCACCGGCTCACTGGCACGTGCTGCGGATCCGCTTGTGTCTGAACTCATGGAAGTGTGTCCCTTTGTTTGAGCGCAGAGTCTAAACAACTCCCGCTGCTTTTGGCGCCCCGACAGTGGCAGCCCAAACACTCAAGCCGGCGTGTAGGCCAGCCGAACGTAGACGGGGGCAAAGGCCTCGGCCTGCGTCACATCGATCAGGCCTTCCTTGCACAGCTCGAGCATGGCGATGAAGGTCACCACCAGCACAGGCATGCCTCGGCTGGTGTCAAACAGGTCTTCGAATTCAACAAAGCGGTTGGCTTGCAGGCGACGCAGCACGATGCTCATGTGTTCGCGCACGCTGAGCTCTTCGCGGCTGATGACGTGGTGTTGCACCAGACGCGCCCGCTTGACGATGTCTTGCCAGGCGCCTTGCAGATCCACCAGCGTCACATCAGGAAAGCGCGGCTGCAAGGCCTGTTCGACGTGAACCTGCGCGCGCAGAAAATCACGGCCAAACTGGGGCACTTCATTGAGCTGGCGCGCGGCGAGTTTGATCTGCTCGTACTCCAACAGGCGGCGCACGAGTTCGGCGCGCGGGTCTTCTGCTTCCTGGCCTTCTGCCACCTTCTTGGGCGGCAGCAACATGCGCGATTTGATCTCGATCAGCATCGCCGCCATCAGCAAGTATTCAGCCGCCAGCTCGAGATTGGTCGAGCGAATTTCATCCACATACGCCAGGTACTGCCGCGTGACGGCGGCCATGGGAATGTCGAGGATGTTGAAGTTTTGCTTGCGGATCAGGTAGAGCAGCAAATCCAGTGGGCCTTCAAAGGCCTCAAGGAAAACGGTCAGTGCGTCAGGCGGGATGTACAAATCCTGCGGCATGGCAAACAGCGGCTCGCCATAGAGCCGCGCCAGCGCGACCTGGTCGATCACATCGGGCATGCCTGTGATGGGCGAAAGGCTGGCCGAAAGCGTGTCTGGCCCCTTGCCGGCTGAAGAGGCGCTGCGCACCGCCTGACCCTTATTTGCTATTGGGATGCTGGCCGGTCTGATACACGTAGGCCTGCTGCGCGACGCGGGCGTCCTGGTAGTCCGCCTCGGCGCTGCGATCGAGTTTTTTGTCCCACCAGATGGCGCGGCCTTCGCGCTGCTCGGCCTCGAGTGAAGGCTTCTGGGCCTTCAGGTCGGCCAGGAAGTTGGTCATATCGGAGGTGTAGTCAGGGCGGCGGAAGATGGACATGGGGTACCTTTGGCCGTCATTTTAGGCGAAGGCCGACAAGGCCCCTGGCCCGCCTCGCCTGCGCTTGCTGCCTCAGGTGGTCGCCGGGTTCGCCGCGGCTTCGGCATCTTCGACCTTGCCCAGAAAGCCGGTTTGCAGCATGAACGCGCGCGGCTGCGCGTTCAGGCCCTTGAGCTCCAGGCTGCCGCCGCGGGCCACCACCGCTTTATGCACTTGCTCCAGCACGTCAAGGCCCGAACGGTCCAGGGACTGCAAGGACTGAACATCCAGCCGTACGCGCAGGCCCTGTGGCGCGTTTTCAACCGCCGACAAGATGGGATCAATTTTGGCCACGGCGCCAAAAAAGAGCGAGCCATAAAGCTGGAAATTGGCGGAGCTGGCGTCCCGCGAGGTCTCGACCACGCTGAAGAGCGAACTCATGCGGCGCACGAAAAGCACGCAGGCCAGGATCAGGCCGACCTGCAGCGCCACCGTCAGGTCCAGCACCACCGTCAGGAAAAACGTGCCCAGCATGAGCAGCGTGGAATGGCTGCCAAAGTGCCGCAGCCGTAAAAACTCATGCCATTCGCCCATGTTCCAGGCCACAAACAACAAGATGCCGGCCAGCACCGCCAGCGGTACATGCGCGGCCAGGGGCGCGGCCACCAGCACGATGGCGAGCAAGGTGGCGGCATGCACCAGCCCTGAAATGGGCGAAGTCGCGCCAGAGCGCACATTGGTCAGTGTGCGGGCGATGGTGCCTGTGGCCGGCATGCCGCCAAAAAACGGCACCACGAAATTGGCCAGGCCCTGCGCCATCAGTTCCTGGTTCGGGTCATGGCGCGGCAAGCCGGACATCTGGTCGGCCACGCGCGCGCACAACAGGGACTCCACGGCGCCCAGCGCGGCAATCGTCAGTGTCGGCGTGAACAAAAGGCGCACGGTGTCCCAGGAAAAATCAGGCAGCGCAAATTGCGGCAGCCCCTGCGCAATGGGGCCAAAGCGCGAGCCAATGGTTTCAACCGGCAATTGCAGGCCGTAGGCCAGGCCACTTAGCGTGACCAAGGCAACGATGGGGCCGGGCAGGCGTGCGGCCAGGCGGTTGGCCAAGCCCAGCCCCAGCCCTTCGGCTTGCAGCGTGCGCTGCAGCTTGGCGGCAAAGCCTTCGGCCTCGGGCGAATGCTGGGCAAAAAGCCGGGGCCAGACGACGAGCCCGAGCACGCAAGCTGCCCCCAGCGCCAGGGCATACAAGTTCAGGGTGTCCAAATGGCTGCCGATGGCGGCCACCTGGGAAAAGAAGTCTGCCGGCATCTTGGCCACCTGCAGGCCCAGCAGATCCTTGATTTGCGAGAGCGCCACCAGCACGGCAATGCCGTTGGTAAAACCCACCACGATGCTGACCGGGACATAGCGCACCAGCGTACCCAGCTTGAAGAGGCCCAGCAGGTACAGCAGCACGCCCGCGCAGGCCGTGGAGATCAGCAGGTTGGCCAGGCCATATCGCTCGAGGATGCCGTAGACGATGACGATGAAGGCGCCCGCTGGCCCGGCGATTTGCACCGAGGAGCCACCCAGCGCGGCGACGATGGTGCCGGCAATGATGGCCGTCCAGATACCGGCTTCAGGCTTGAGCCCGGAGGCAATCGCAAAGGCCATGGCCAGGGGCAGCGCGACGATGCCGACCGTGAGGCCGGCGCCTGCGTCTTTAAAAAAACGGGTCTGGTTGTAGCCCTTGAGCGCGTCCAGTAATCGCGGCCGAAAAGTTGCCAGGGCGCGGGTCGGCTTGGTGGACATGGGGCAGTGACTCAAGTGGGGAAGACTTGATTAAACACCTGCTGGCTTGCGCCCGAGTGACGCGGCCGCAGGAGCATCTTGTCGAGCTTCAGGGCTTGTCGCTGGGCAGCACGGCGTCGGCGGCAGCGCCAACGGCCTTGCCCGCGATTCGCGCCGTGCCAATTGCCGCATCACCGACCAGCCCAACGGTTCCCACGACCAGCGAAGCGGCGGTGTCCACCACCGTGATCACGGCGCAGCCCGAAAGCAGCGCCGAAGCCAGCAGTGTCAAAAGCGGCACGCGCAGGCGAGCTGTCACAAAAGGCAAGGAAGAAGAGTGCTTGAGTTGAGACATGAAAAGCGGAGCCTGAATGAGGGGTCAGTGAATGCGCATGCCAGGCATGGCACCGGGCCAAGGCGTCAGCACATGAATGCCTGGCTGGGCTTTTTCGTCGGCGTGGCTGGCGGCCAGCACCATGCCTTCGCTCACGCCAAACTTCATCTTGCGCGGTGCCAGGTTGGCCACCATCACGGTGAGCTGGCCAATCAGGTCTTCAGGTTTGTAAACGCTGGCAATGCCGCTGAACACATTGCGCATCCGCCCTTCGCCCACGTCCAGCGTCAGGCGCAAGAGCTTGACCGAGCCTTCCACCGGTTCGCAATTGACGATCTTGGCAATGCGCAAGTCCACCTTGGCGAAGTCGTCGATGGAGATCGTTGGCGCGATGTCCTCGCCGCCGGGAACCAGCTTTTCTTCGACCACGGCAGGCGGCTCGAACAAGGCGTCGAGTTGCTTGACGTCCACGCGCTGCATCAGGTGTTGGTAAGGGGTGATGGCTTTCACGTCGGCCGTCGCGGCCCACTGGCTCATGTTGGCACCGGTGAGTTTTTCAGCTTCTTGGGCCAAGGCCGGCAGCACAGGCGCCAGGTAGCGGCAGAGCAGGGTGAAAGCGTTGATGAGCACCGAGCACACCTCGTGCAAGGCCTGGTTGTTGGCTTCGTCTTTGGCCAGGTCCCAGGGTTTGTTTTGGTCCACGTAGGCGTTGACCTTGTCGGCCAGCAGCATGACTTCACGCGTGGCTTTGCCGTATTCGCGGGCTTCGTAAAGCTGAGCCAGCTCGGGGCTGGCGCTGCGAATCTCGCCCAGCAAGGCCGCGCCCGCATCGCCAAACGAGCCGGTCAGCTGCCCGCCAAAGCGCTTGGTCAAAAAGCCCGCCGCCCGGCTGGCGATGTTGACGAACTTGCCGATCAAATCCGAATTCACGCGCGCCATGAAGTCGTCGGCGTTGAAGTCAATGTCTTCATTGCGGGCGTTGAGCTTGGCGGCCAGGTAGTAGCGCAGCCATTCGGGGTTCATGCCCAGGCTCAGGTACTTGAGCGGGTCCAGGCCGGTGCCGCGGCTCTTGCTCATCTTTTCGCCGTTGTTCACGGTCAAAAAGCCGTGCACAAACACGTTGTCCGGCGTCTTGCGGCCGCTGAAATGAAGCATGGCCGGCCAGAACAGCGTGTGAAAAGTCACGATGTCTTTGCCAATGAAGTGGTATTGCTCCAGCTTCGGGTCGGCCATGTAGGCGGCGTAGTCCTGGCCGCGTTTGTCCAGCAGGTTTTTGAGCGACGCCAGGTAGCCCACGGGCGCGTCCAGCCAGACATAAAAGTACTTGCCTGGTGCGTCCGGAATCTCAATGCCGAAGTACGGCGCGTCGCGGGAAATATCCCAGTCGCCCAGGCCTTCGCTGGTGCTGCCGTCCGGGTTGGTGCGCACCGAAAACCATTCCTTGACCTTGTTGGCCACTTCGGGTTGCAACTTGCCGTCTTGCGTCCAGCGCTGCAAAAATTCCACGCAGCGCGGGTCGGAGAGCTTGAAGAAGAAATGCTCCGAGCTTTTGAGCACCGGCTTGGCGCCCGACAGCGCCGAATACG
>CAZNQE010000029.1:0-29617 GCA_964575005.1 uncultured Polaromonas sp.
CGTTTGGGACGAAATGAACCGGCAGACCCGTGAAATGAGGCGCCGATTCGCCAAATGCAGCCGGATTGGCGCACCCGCGCGCGGATAATTCGCTCTGATTCAAGGAGTGAATGTGGATATTGCGTTGTTGATCAAGGCGGCGATCATGGGCATCGTCGAGGGGCTGACCGAGTTCTTGCCCATCTCCAGCACCGGGCATTTGATACTGGCTGGATCCCTGTTGAATTTCCTTGAGCCGGAAAAGCGGTCAGTTTTCGAAATCTCCATTCAGACCGGCGCAATCTTTGCGGTGATCCTGGTCTACTGGCAAAAGATCCGCGACACGCTGATCGCTCTGCCCACCGAACGCCAGGCGCAACGGTTTTCACTGAACGTGCTGATTGCGTTTGTGCCCGCCGTGTTGCTGGGCCTGTTGTTTGGCAAGGCCATCAAGGCGCACCTGTTCACGCCCACGATTGTGGCCAGCACCTTCATCATTGGCGGCTTCATCATCCTGTGGGCCGAGAGGCGCCAGGCGAACTGGCTGGCCGGCGGCGGCAATGCCGTGCGGGTGAACGACGTGGACGCGATGACGCCCATGGATGCGCTCAAGGTCGGGCTGGTGCAGTGCCTGGCGATGATCCCCGGCACCAGCCGCAGCGGCGCCACCATCATCGGCGGCATGTTGCTGGGCCTGTCGCGCAAGGCGGCGACGGACTTTTCTTTCTACCTCGCGATTCCGACCTTGATTGGCGCGGGCGTCTACAGCCTGTACAAAGAGCGCGCTTTGCTGGCGCTGCCCGACTTGCCTATTTTTGCGGTCGGCCTGCTGTTTTCGTTCCTCAGCGCCTGGCTGTGCATCCGTTGGCTGCTGGCCTATATCGCCACGCACAGCTTTGTGGCTTTTGCCTGGTACCGCATCATTTTTGGTGCGGTGGTTTTGTTGACCTACCAGATGGGCTGGGTGAACTGGTCTGGCGCGCCCGTCGGCTGATTCGACGTCAGGCCGCGTTCATGAAGTTGAGCAGCGCGGCCTCCACCGCAGCGGCTGAGGCCATCGGATTTTCCATCGGGAACAAGTGGCTGCCGTCCAGCATCATGATCCGGCCCTTGGTGATTTTTTCTGTCAGCGCCATGCCGACCTGACGCATTTCCACCGAGTGCCGCCCGCCGATGTAAGTGACCGGGCACTTGGGCGGATGTCGCTTGAGCAGGGCTTCCAGGTTGTGCGGCAGGCTATTGTAAATCGCCGTTTCCACATCGCGGTCAAAGCTCAGCACGCGACCGGCTTCGCCCTCTGCAAGTCCACCTTCGCCGGGCGCCGCGTCGCGCGTGCCGTGGTCCACGTAGTCTTGCAGGGCTTGGGGGTGCCAGCGAGCAAAGGCCTTTTTGCTTAAGAAGTGGGCCAGCACGTCCTCGCGGGTGGGCCAGGCTTGCTTGCGCTTTTTGCTGATGGCGCCGGGCGACACCGAGCCCACCAGTTGCGCCCGCTTGGCCACGCTCAGGGCGGCAGCCCGCCAGCCGCCCAGCACGGGCGCATCCAGCAGCACCACGCCGCGCACGGGCAAGCCGCCCAGGGTCGGGTGGCGTGCGGCGCACATTAGGCTTAAAAAGCCGCCCAGCGAATGCCCGACCAAAAATGCTGGCTGGCCGGATTTTTCAACTTCATGCGCTGTGAAGTCAGCCAGCTGCTGCACCAGGTGCGGCCAGTTGCTGGTGACGGGGTAGCGCGTGTCGTGGCCGAACTTTTCAATCGCCTTGGTCTGGAAACCCCGCGACTTCAAGCTGCCCAGCATCACGCCGTAGGTGCTGGCGGGAAAGCTGTTGCCGTGCGAGAAGACGATGAGCGGTTTGGCGCTGTGGGGCATGTCAGTAGCGTCTTGCGCGCTCAGATGAGCTTTTCGTCAGGCGTGCGGATCTTGCGCAATTCCTGGTGCCGGGCTGCCGGCATCTTGAGCGGCGTCTCGGTATGGGCGTCGTCCCATACTGGGTCTTCAATGCTGTCAAACACCGCACGAAGCTTTTCACCCCAGTTGTTGTGCATCATGCGGTAGTAAGGGTTGTTCTGGTCGATGCAGACCACCTTGTCGCTTTGAAACTGGTCGGCTTCGTAGACCACCAAGTCCAGCGGAAAGCCGACCGACAGATTGGACTTCATGGTCGAGTCCATCGACACCAGCGCGCACTTGGCGGCTTCAGCCAACGGCGTGTCCGGTGTGATGACGCGGTCCAGCACAGGCTTGCCGTATTTGGATTCACCGACCTGAAAGTACGGCGTTTCGCTCGTGGCTTCAATGAAGTTGCCAGCTGAATACACCTGAAACAGCCGCATGCCTTCGCCCTTGACCTGGCCACCAAACAGCATGGACACATTGAAGTCCACGTCGGCGTGTTTGAGCGAGGCCGCGTCGCGCTCATGCACGCGTCGCACGGCCGAACCCAGCACGCGCGCCGCATCAAACATGCTCTTGGCATTCCAGATCGTGATGGGTTCGCCGCCGTCCGGGTCTTGCAGTTTTTCGACTTGCAGGATCTCTCGGATGGACTGCGAGATGGACAGGTTGCCCGCCGACAGCAGCACCATGAAGCGGTCGCCCGGGCGCTCGTAAACGATCATCTTGCGGAAGGTGCTGATGTGGTCCAGGCCCGCGTTGGTGCGGGAGTCGGACAGGAACACCAGGCCGGCGTTGAGTTTGATGGCGCAGCAGTAGGTCATGGGGACAAAAGAGGAGTGAAGGTTCAGCGGAGGGCCAGCTTCTTGAGCCGGTAAAGCGCTTCCAGCGCATCGCGCGGGCTGAGCGTGTCAGGGTCGATGGTACCCAGCGTGGTCTCGAGCAGGCTCAGCTCGGCTTCAGGCGCGTCGGGTGGCGCGGCAAAAAGATCGACCTGGGCGCGGCTTTCACTTTGCTGGGTTTCCAGTGCATCCAGTGCGTGCCGGGCGTGGTTGACCACTGCCGCAGGCACGCCCGCCAGCTTGGCCACGGCCACACCGTAGCTGCGGCTGGCCGGGCCGGGTTCGATATGGTGCAAAAACACGATGTTGCTGCCGGATTCGACCGCGCTCACATGCACATTGATGGCGCCGTGGTGCTTGGCCGGAAACTCGGTCAGCTCGAAGTAATGCGTGGCAAAGAGCGTGAAGGCCTGGCTCTTGTTATGCAAATAAGCCGCAATGCCGCCGGCCAATGCCAAGCCGTCAAAGGTCGAGGTGCCGCGGCCGATTTCGTCCATCAGCACCAGCGAATGCGGCGTGGCGGCATGCAAGATTTGCGCGGCCTCGGTCATCTCCAGCATGAAGGTGGACTGCGCATTGGCCACGTCGTCCGCCGCGCCAATGCGGGTGTGAATCGCGTCAATCGGCCCCAGCCTGCAGGCGCTGGCCGGCACATACGAGCCAACGGAGGCGAGCAGCACGATGAGTGCAACCTGGCGCATGTAGGTGGACTTGCCGCCCATGTTGGGGCCGGTGATGACTTGCATGCGGTTCTTGCCTGTGAGCAGGCAGTCATTGGCAATGAAGCTGCCGCCGCCGGTTTCGGCCAAGCGGGCTTCGACTACCGGGTGCCTGCCGCCTTCAATGGCGATGCAAGGCTCCTTGACGAAGACTGGCGCGCACCAGTTCAGCGTGAGCGAGCGTTCCGCCAGTGCGCACAGCGCGTCCAGCGCGGCCAGGCAGCGGGCCAGCCGGCTCAGCATGGGCACAAAGGCTTGCAGCGCATCGAGCAATTGCTCGTACAAGAATTTCTCGCGGGCCAGCGCCCGCTCTTGGGCTGACAAAGCCTTGTCTTCAAAGGCCTTGAGTTCGGGCGTGATGAAGCGCTCGGCGTTTTTCAGCGTTTGGCGGCGCCGGTAATCGTCTGGCACTTTGTCAGCCTGGCCCTGCGTGACTTCAATGTAAAAGCCGTGCACGCGGTTGAACTGCACGCGCAAGTTGGCAATACCGGTGCGGGCTTTTTCACGGGCTTCGAGGTCGAGCAAGAAAGCGTCGCAGTTGGTCTGAATGCCGCGCAATTCGTCCAGGTCAGCGTCCAGGCCGTGGTTGATCACCCCGCCGTCGCGCACCATCGCAGCGGGCTCGTCAAGCAGGCTGCGCGAGAGCAGGGCGGCGCAGTCGGGCGGGGCTTGCAGGCCGTCAACGATGTTCGCCAGCAAGGCGGGCAAGTTGTCTGCATCGGCGGCAGGCAACTGAACCAGTTGAGCAGCCTTGGCCAGGGTGTCGCGCAAGGCCACCAGTTCGCGCGGACGCACCTGGCGCAGCGCAATGCGCGCCGTGATGCGCTCCACGTCGCTGCAGCCCTTGAGCCGGCCGCGCAGGGTTTGCTGCAGGCCGCCGCGCAGGGCGGTGATGGCGTCCAGCCTGTCCGCCGCTTGGGCACGGTCGCGGCGCGGGCTGAGCAGCCATTGCTTGAGCAAGCGGCTGCCCATGCCAGTGGCGCAGGTGTCCAGCAGTGACAGCAAGGTGGGCGAATCTTCACCGCGCAAAGTCTGCGTCAGTTCGAGGTTGCGGCGCGTCGTTTGCGGCAGGTCGATCAAGTCGCCGGCGCGCTGCACCTGCAGGCTGTGCACATGGCTCAGCGCCCGGCCTTGGGTGTGCTCGGCATAGCCCAGCAGCGCGCTGGCGGCGGCGTGGGCTTCAGGCAAATCATCGGCGCTGAAGGATTGGAGCGAGGCCACTTGCAACTGCGCCAAGAGGCGGCGCACACCCAATGCCGAGTCAAATTGCCAGGCGGGCCGCGCCGTCAGGCTGGCAATGGCTGCACCCGTCTGGCGCAAGGCCTTGAGCCGGTCTTCAAAAGCCGATGTCACATCGACGTTGTAAGCCACTTCGCTCGGGCTGATGCGCGTCACCCAGGCTTCGAGCTCGTCACTGGCGCACTGCGCCAGATGAATTTCGCCTTGCGTCACGCTCAGCCAGGCCAGGCCACAGGTATTGCGGCTGCCCTGATGAACGGCCAGCAGCAAGGATTCAGTTTTGTCGGACAGCAGTTCGGTGTCGGTCAGTGTGCCGGGCGTGACCACGCGCACCACCTTGCGGTCTACCGGCCCTTTGCCGTTGGGCTCGCTCATTTGCTCGCAAATGGCGACCGATTCGCCGAGCTTGATCAGCTTGGCCAGGTAGCCGTCGGCCGAATGAAAAGGCACGCCGCACATGGCGATCGGCTCACCGTTCGTGGCGCCCCGCTTGGTCAGCGTGATGTCGAGCAGGCTGGCGGCTTTTTCCGCATCAGCCAGGAACAGCTCATAAAAGTCGCCCATCCGATAGAACAGCAAGGTGTCCGGATAGTCGGCCTTGAGCGCCAAGTACTGCGCCATCATGGGCGTGTGCTTTTGCGGAGATTCTGGGGGCGGCAAGTGCTTGGCTCTTTGAATGAGGGACGGGGCTGGCGCCTGGCTGCCGTACGGCAGGGCTTTGAACGCCCCAGACGGGTCTTGGATTGTTTCACAAGATGAGCTCGGGCTTAGGCGGACGCCCGAGTGATGCGGCCTGCTCTTTTAATGGCTTTTGTGAAATAAATTTTGATTATTTATTGCTAAATACCAGTGGATCATTGCTTTCTATGTAATTGTTTTGGTTTACAGTCCGGGTTTTTTAAGCTCTTCCGTAGCGGGTAACCCGTGCCATGAAAATGCCTTTGCCTGTCCCAGTTGCCCAGCCTACTCAATTCAGCGGTGAGCGCCTTCGCGAATTGCGCGAGTCCAAAGACCTTGAACTCGTGGATCTGGCCAAGCGCCTGGCCTTGTCCCCCGCGCAGCTGCGCCAGCTTGAAAACAACCAGAATTCACTTTTCTATAGCGATGCGATTCGGTTGTCGGCTGCACGCAAGGTGTCTGAGTTTTTAGGTGAGCCCTTGCGGCTCGAACCCATCGCCGAGTTGCCAGAAGCCGAGTCGGCCGAAGCCACGCCAATGCCGCAAGCGCCAGCAGGCGAAGCGGTGACGGTGCCCGATCCTTGGCCCATTGACACGGCCCGTCTGACAGCGCTTGGACGGCTGGCTTCGGACAAGTCAAAGCCGCCTGTGCGCCGGATACCTTCTGGCGATTCGCGTTTTGCCCTGTCGGGTTGGAGCGCCGCGCTGTGCTGCGTGGTGCTGACATTTATTGTTTTGTTGGGCTTTCAGGCGTATTCGGAGCCTGAACTTATTCCTGTGAAAGCCCTGGCCGATCGCAACGCGGCTACACCTTCAACAGTCGGCGCGAACGAAGCACCAGTGAGTCTTCCGCCTGTTGCCGCGTTACCTGTTCAGGACGTGTCGGCCGCAATCCCGGTTCAGACCGGCCCTGTGGTCGTGCCCGTGGCCGCACTTTCTCAACAGCCAGCGCTTGCTTCAGCCGGCCCTGGGCGTGGCGGGCTGGGTTGCGATGTGTCCAATGGGCCGGTGGCCAGTTTCACACCCGCCAGGCCAGACAAAGACGCTGCGCAGATCTTCGTTCAGGGCGTGGCGGGCCAGGTGGTTTGCATCAAGGACAGCCGGGGTCAGGTCTGGCGGCATGAGTTCGCCGATTCTTCAGGCCGCACGTTTTTTGGCGCGGCGCCCTGGCTGGTTGAATCGACCCAGTTGACCGAGCTGCAGGTTTACTTTCAGGGCACACGGGCGCGCTCGCCAGTGGCGGGTTCAACCCGTTTGCGCCTGATCGCGGCTGAACCTGCCTGAAGACTTCAGGCGCTCAGAACGGCGGTGTGTCGTTCTGGTCTGACTGCGCGGGTGCAATGGCAGCGCCTGGCTTCAAACTCTTGATGCTTTTGCGGCCTTTCAATTGAGGCTTGGCCGTGTTGCCGTCTGCGGGCACTTCAGCAGCGCCGTCTTCAGAGGCAGGCTGCGCATCAGCGTCTTGCAAAGCCTGGCGCACGGTGGCTTTGTCACCCGCGCCCGCGAACTTGCTGTATTTGCCTAAGGTTGCCACCAGCTGCGCGTAGATGCGCGGATTGCCAGCCACGCACTCGCCTTGATGCAGAAAGTCGGCTTCGCCGGTGAAGTTGCCGACCAGGCCACCGGCCTCGGTCACCAGCAGTGAGCCCGCAGCCACGTCCCAGGGCTTGAGGCCGGTTTCAAAAAATCCGTCATTGAAACCAGCGGCGGTGTAGGCCAGGTCCAGCGCCGCAGCGCCGGGGCGGCGCACACCTGCGCATTGGCTCATCACTTCGCCCAGCATGTTCAGGTAGCTTTTGAGCTTGTCACCGGGGCGGTAGGGAAAGCCGGTGCTGATCAGGCTTTCCTTGAGCTGGCTGCGCTTGGCCACGCGGATGCGGCGGTCGTTGAGGTAGGCGCCGCGGCCCTTGGTGGCGCAAAACAGGTCGTTGCGGGTTGGGTCGTAAACGACCGCCTGCTCGACCTTGCCGCGCACGGCCAGCGCGATGCTGACGCAGTACACGGGAAAGCCGTGAATGAAGTTGGTGGTGCCGTCCAGGGGATCGATGATCCAGACGAACTCTGAATCCTTGGCCCCGTGTTCGCTGCCCGATTCCTCCGCCAGGATGCCGTGGCCAGGGTAGGCCGTGAGCAAAATTTCGATGATGGCGGCTTCCGCAGCCTGGTCGATTTCAGTGACGAAATCGTTGGTCTGCTTGACCGAGACGCGGACTGACTCAACGTCGAGCGCAGCGCGGTTGATGATGGCGCCGGCGGCGCGCGCAGCCTTGACGGCCACGTTGAGCATGGGGTGGAGATTGGACATGAACAGTAAGAAAGAGCGGGGAGGGCTGCGGGGCCGGTGACCGGCGGGCAGGTGACAATATCCTCATTTTACGGGCATGGCTCAGCAGAACGTGTCTTCATTGTGCTGCTTGCCCCCTCCGGCCCAGATTTCCGCATGAAAACACGCTTCATTCTTCTCAACACCAGCCATGCTGGTAACGTGGGCGGCACCGCCCGCGCCATGAAAACCATGGGCTTTACCGACTTGGTGCTGGTGGCGCCGCGCTGGGCCAATGTGCTCAATCGGGAGGAAACCATCCAGCGCGCCAGCGGCGCCCTGGACGTATTGAAAAACGCCCGAATCGTGGCCACGCTGGACGAAGCGCTGGATGGCATGACTCACCTCTGCGCAACGGCCATGACGCCGCGCGACTTCGGCCCCCCGACTTTTGCACCACGTGAGCACTTTGCCGCGCTGACCGGACCAAGCAACTCGGCGCGACCCGAGTCTGTCGCCTTCTTGTTTGGCTCCGAGCGCTTTGGCATGCAAAACGAAGACGTATATCGCTGCCATGCCTGCCTGAGCATTCCGACGGACCCGAACTTTGGCTCGCTCAATTTGGCGGCGGCGGTGCAACTGGTGGCTTATGACTGGCGCCAGGCCCTGGGTGGTTTTGCCGCCGGAGCAATTTCTGCGGATGGCTCAGCTCCAGAGCCGATTCAAGCGGATGCCGCGCAAGTCGCGGGCATGCTCAAGCATTGGGAATCGGCCTTGGTGGATATTGGCTTTTTAGATCCGGACGCGCCTAAAAAACTCATGCCGCGTTTGAACCAGTTGTTCAACCGCGCGCAACTCAGTCCGGAAGAAATTCACATTTTGCGCGGTGTGGCCAAGGCCATGCAGCAAACCGCCGGTGCCCGGGCCGAGTCGCTGCCCAAGTAGACTCAAGCCCATGTTTTCCCGACTCCGTTCCGACATTCGCTGCATCCTCGAGCGTGACCCCGCCGCCCGCACCGCCTGGGAGGTGTTGACCTGCTACCCCGGCTTGCACGCGCTCATCTTGCATCGCCGCGCGCACTGGTGCTGGACGCACGATCTGAAATGGCTGGGGCGTTTCATATCGCACATCTCGCGCGCGCTGACGGGTATTGAAATTCATCCGGGCGCACGCATCGGCGAGCGGGTTTTCTTTGACCACGCCATGGGCGTTGTGGTCGGCGAGACCGCTGAAATCGGCGATGGCTGCACGATTTACCAGGGCGTGACCCTGGGCGGCACGTCGCTCTACAAAGGTGCCAAGCGCCACCCGACGCTGGGCCGCAACGTGGTGGTCAGCGCCGGTGCCAAAGTGTTGGGCGGTTTTGAAGTGGGCGATGGCGCCAAGATTGGCAGTAACGCTGTGGTCATCAAGCCGGTGCCGGCGGGAGCTACGGCAGTCGGCATTCCGGCGCGCATCATTCCGTCCAAGGCCGATGAAAGCGCCGATGTGACGAACGCGCCAGCGAAGTTTTCAGCCTACGGCATCACGCTGGAAGACGACCCCGTGTCGCAAGCCATGAAAGGCTTGATTGACAACGCGTCCTCGCAAGAGCATCAGATTGCGCTGCTGTGGCAGGCAATTGAAAAGCTGTCGGCATCGCCGGGCAAGGACTGCGTGCCCATCGACGCAGCGCGCAAGGAAAGCTTTGAGGCGGAAAAGCTGAATCAGTTGATGGGCAAGTAAGTCAGGCCAGGGCGCTTCGCAAAACGCCCTGAAGCCGCGTGCGAGGGATCGCAGGGATTACTTCAGCAGGCCGCGCCCCGCAAGGTTGCGCATCAGCGCGCTCAAGCCAAAAGTCCAGGGCGCCGCCTCGCTGCTGTGCCGCACGCGGTTCACCAGGCAACCCAGCTTGGGCGTGGCCACGGTCACCACATCGCCAACCACATGCGTGAAGCCCTGGCCCGGGCCGTGACGGTCTTGCGAAGGCGCAAACATGGTGCCCAAAAACAGCATGGCGCCGTCCGGGTATTGGTGATTGCGGTTCATCAACTGGCCGGCGATGTCCAGCGGATCGCGGCTGATTTGCGACATGGAACTGGAGCCGCGCAGCTCGAACCCGTCAGGCCCACTCACGGTCAGCGTCAATTCGCACTGGCGCACGTCGTCAATGCCAAAGTGCGCATCAAACAAGCGGATAAAGGGACCGATGGCGCAAGAGGCGTTGTTGTCTTTGGCCTTGCCCAGCAAGAGCGCGCTGCGGCCTTCAAAGTCGCGCAGATTCACGTCGTTGCCCAGGGCTGCGCCCACCACTTCGCCGCGCGCGTTCAACGCCAGCACGACTTCGGGTTCGGGGTTGTTCCAGGCTGAACCGGGGTGAATGCCGACGTCTGCACCGCTGCCCACCGACGCCAGCACCGGCGCCTTGGTGAAGATTTCAGCGTCGGGGCCAATGCCAACTTCCAAGTATTGCGACCAGGCGCCGCGCTCGATCAGCACCGCTTTGACGCGCGCAGCTTCAGCCGAGCCCGGCACGATGCCGCGCAGGTTGTCGCCCAGAATGCTGCTCAATTCTTTACGGATGGCGTCGGCGCGGCCGGCGTCGCCGCGGGCCTGCTCTTCAATCACGCGCTCCAGCAAGCTGGCCACAAAGGTGACGCCGCTGGCCTTGACGGCCTGCAAGTCGCACGGGGCTAGCAGCCAGGGCTTGGCCTCGTTGCGCACGGCTTCGTCGCTGTTGGCCAATACATCGCCTAGGCTGCAAAGGCGTGGCAATTTACCTGCGGCCAGTGCCGCGTGCAAGGCCTTGGCTGGTTCGGGCAAGCTGAGTAATTCGCTGCTGGTGGCTGCCACGCTGGACGCGTCATGCAAATCGCCCTTGGCCAGCACCACGACGGTAGGGCCAAGGCCGGGTTGCCAGAGGCGGCCGACCAAGGTGGCGCGTTCGGCGTCTTGGGGCAGGCTGGTTTTCAGGAGGTCGTGCAGGAAAGCGGGTGCGGTCATGGCTTGTTTCTTTGTTGGTGGCTAAGTGCGGGAACGGTGCAAAAAAATTGAATTGATCGGGAGGACTAGGCGGAGGGGCTCAAAGCTTGTAGATGCGCTGCGCCGTGCCGCCGAACACGGCGGTGCGCCCGGCTGGGCTGAGCGCTGAAGCGATGGCCTGAGATTCTTCAAACCACAGGGCGTAGCTGCTGGCGAGTTCAAGCACCGGCCAGTCACTGCCCCAGATGACGCGGTCTTCACCAAATGCGCTGAGCACATGCTCGGCCCAGCGGCGGGCTGCATTCGGCGCGGGCGCAGGGCCGGCTTCAGTCAAGAGCCCCGAGAGCTTGCACACGGCCGTGGTTTCGTTGGCGATGCGTGTCATAAGGCCCGCCCAAGGCTCCCACTGGCCAGCGGCGATGTCGGGCTTGGCGCCATGGTCAATCACCATTTGCAAGGTCGGGTGCCGCTCGGCCAGCGTGAGCACGCGCGGCAAGTGCACAGGCTTGGCCAAAACGTCCAGCACCAGACTGAGTTCGGCCATGGCGGCAAAGGCGGGGGTCAGCGCGTCTTGCAGCACCCAGTCGGGGTCGGCAATGTCTTGCAGCATGGGACGCAGGGCTTTGAGCTTGGGGTGTTGCGCCAGGGCGGCCAGGCGCGCTGGCGCATCAGGCGCCAGCAAGTCAGCCCAGCCAACCACGCCGAGCACGGCCGGGTTTGCGTCGGCCTGGGCCAGCAAGAAATGCGTTTCGGCTTCGGTAGGCGCGGCCTGCACCAGCACGCCGCCTGTGATGCCCTGCGGCGCCGACTCGGCTTGCCAGTCAGCCGGCGCGACGTTGCGGTAAATAGGTTTGAGATCTGGTGTGAGCCAGCCGTAGTCGCCGCGGTCCAGTTGCCAGATGTGAAAGTGCGCGTCAATCATGTTGAATCAAGCCGGCGTGGGCGCGTTGTCGGGCAGCAGGCCGGCGCTGCGCAAGGCTTGCCAGAAGGCCGGCGGAATCCGGTGCTGCAGCATGTTGATGGCGTCTTGCCAATGCGCTGTGCTGCTGGCGCCCAGCATGAGGATTTCCATTGCCGGATGCGCCATCGGAAATTGCAGCGCGGCCGCCCGCAAGGGCACGCCATGCGCCTCGCAAATCGCCTCAATGCGTTGCGTGCGGTCAATCCATTCTGGGGCCGCTGGCGCGTAATTGAAGAAGGCGTGGCCGCTGCGCGCACCCGTGGCCAGAATGCCTGAATTGAAAACACCGCCCAGCGCAATGCGCACGCCGCGGGCCACACACAGCGGCAGCAACTCCGCCAAGGCGCTGTGGTCCAGCAGGCTGTAACGGCCAGCCAGCATCAACACGTCCAGGTCAGCTTCGGCCAGCACGTCCAGGCATACCTGCACGTCATTCACACCCAGGCCAATCTTTCCGACCAGTCCTTCAGCCTGCATGCGGCGCAATTCAGGCAGCGCCTCGGCCAGCACTTGCTTGAGCACTTGCGGATAGTTGTTGCCATGGCAGTCCACGGCGCAGTCGTGGATGTAAACCACATCCAGATGCGAAAGACCCAGACGCTGCAAGCTGTCTTCCACGCTGCGGCGCATGCCGCCGGCCGAATAGTCCCACTGCTGGCGAAAAGGCAGCACGTTCACATACGAGTTCTGCTCGCGCGGCGTGTGGGCGTCGGGCACCAGAATGCGGCCGACTTTGCTGGACAGCACGAAGCTGTCGCGCGGCAAAGTGCCCAGCCCGCGGCCCACGCGGTGTTCGCTGCGGCCGTTGCCGTAGTGGGGCGCCGTGTCAAAGGTGCGGCAACCGTCGCTAAGCGCCTGGGTCAGCAAGGTCTGGGCATCCGCGTCGCTCACCGCTTTGAACAAATTGCCGATGGGGGCGCAGCCCAGGCCCAGAGGCAGGCCCGTGTGGGTGTGCGGAAAGATAGGTGCTGGGGTGGTCGATGAAGAAATGATTGCCATGTGCGAAAGCTTGTTGTTGTGAAGACGGTGGCCAACAGTATTCAGGGTAAATGCTGAGTGTTGAATCAGATGCTAGCGCTAACATGTCAGTTGTCAACAGCTGAAACCCCAACCTGAAAACCCGCCACAACCCAATCGTCATGCTCAAAGGTCTTTCCCCTCTGTTGTCCGCTGACTTGCTGCACGTTCTGGCCTCCATGGGTCATGGCGATGACATTGTGCTGGCAGATGCGAACTTTCCGGCGGCCACGCATGCGCGCCGCCTGATTCGCCTGCCGGGTGTCGATGCCGCCCGTGTGCTGGACGCCGTGCTGTCCGTCACGCCACTGGATACCTTTGTGGACACCCCTGCGCTCACCATGCAAGTGGTGGGCGCCGCCGCCGCCGTGCCGCCCGCCGTCAAGGACTTCAACGAAGTGCTGGCGCGCCACGGCGGCCAGCCTGCCGGCTCGCTGGAGCGTTTCGCCTTTTACGAACGCGCAGCTAAAGCCTTTGCCGTCATCGCCACCGGCGAGACACGGGTCTACGGCAACATCATCTTGCGCAAAGGCGTGGTGCTGCACGATGGCCAGCGCTAATCCTGCGATCTCATCGGTCCCCTCGGCGCCGCGCGTGCCGGTGACCAGCCTGCGCGCACAAGCCTACGAAAGCTTTCAGCAGCAAATCGTCGCGGCCAACATTCGGCCAGGGCAGTTCATCTCGCAGCGCGAACTGATGCAATTGCTCGGCATGCCGCTGGGCGCTGTGCGTGAACTGATTCCACGGCTGGAAGCTGAAGGTTTGCTGCGCACTGTGCCGCAGCGCGGACTGCAGATTGCGCATGTCGATTTGAAGCTGGTGAACAACGCTTTTCAATTGCGACTCTTGCTGGAGCGCGAAGCCGCGATTCGATTTGCCACCAGCGTGTCAGACGCCGACCTCAAGGCCATTGAAGATGCGCACCTGGCCATCGTTCGCCGCGCACAAAGTGGTGCGATTGATGACGCGCTGCTGAGCGACGCCACCATGGTGGACTGGGGCTTGCACGACCTGATGATTGACGCCTGCAACAACGAGCTGGTGTCGGACGTGTACCGCATCAACAGCCTGCGTGTGCGGCTCATCAAGATTGAAGGCACCACGCTCAGCCCTGACGTGCTGCTGCCCGCGATGGAAGAGCACCTGTGGTTCATCGATGCGCTCAAGCAGCGCGACCCGGCGGCTGTCGCCCAGCGCCTGACCCACCATATTGAAAGCGCGCACAAACGCGTACTGGGATTGCCACGGCCCGAACTTCCGTGGTCTTTGGAGAAAAAGAAGTGAACTTCCTCTCGCCTACGGGCGCTTTTCGCGGCATCTGGCCGGCCATGCTCACCCCGCTGACTGAATCGCTGGCCATTGACCATGCGAAGTTTGCAGCGCACGCCAAGAACCTGATCGCCTCCGGAACTGGCGGCGTCACGATCTTCGGCACCACAGGCGAGGGGCCTTCTTTCACCATGGCCGAGCGCGCCGAAGCGCTGGACCAGATGATCAAACACGGTGTGCCCGCCGAACGCATCATGGTCTCGACCAGCTGCGCCGCGCTGCCCGAAACACAAGCGTTGACCACCCACGCTGTGAACGCCGGCGTGCACGGCTGCCTGATGCTGCCGCCGTTCTTCCTCAAGGGTGTGTCTGACGAAGGCATCATCGACTGCTACCGCCAGGTCATTGACGGCGTGGCCGACCCGCGCTTGAAGATGTACCTGTATCACATCCCTCAGGTGACAGGCGTGAGCTTGTCGCACCACGTGATTGCCACGCTCAAGGCGGCTTATCCGAATGTCATCATGGGCATCAAGGACAGTGCCTGCACCACCACGCATTCGGTGGGCCTGGCCAATGCCTTCATGAAGGACCTCACGGTGTACGTCGGCTTTGAACCCGACTTGCCAGAGATGGGCCGGCGCGGCAGCACGGGTGCCATCAGCGGTTTGGCCAACTTCATGCCTCGCGTGGTGGACCGCCTGGTGATGCAGCCCGATGCAGCCACCACGCCGGATGACCGCAGCCGCGTGGTAGACCTGATCCAGGCCCTCGCACCGTTCTCGCTCATGCCTGCGCTCAAGGGCATTCAGGCGGCGCTCAGCGGCGATGCTGCCTGGCTGCGCGTGCGTGCGCCCCTGGTGGCGATCAAGCCCGCTGAAGTCGCGGCCATTGCCCAGTTGGTTGCGCGCTTCAAGCTCGATGCCTCAAAAGACTGACCCCAACCGATTCCTCGTTTGTTCCGCTGTGCTTTCCCGTCGCTTTAAAACTTCATCCTTCAAGGAGACAACATGAAAACTTCCCTCATCCGTCGCACGCTACTGGCCTCTGCCGCCGTCGTCATGGCCATGGGTGCCTTGGCACCCGCTGCCCACGCGCAAAACAAAGTGCTGCTGCGCATTTCCACCCCTGCCGTGCCAGATGATTGGCACGCCAAGATGTGGACCGTCTTCAAGGACAACCTTGAAAAGAGCGCGCCAGGCGAGTTCGATGTGCAGATCAACCTGAACGCTTCGCTGTTCAAGCAAGGCACAGAGCCAGCCGCCATGGCCCGTGGCAATCTGGAGCTGTCTTCCATCTCGGCCTTTGACATCGCCAAGCTGGTGCCCGAGTTCTCGATCTTCACCGCCGGCTATGTGGTGCGCGACCCTGACCACCAGCAAAAGGTGTTCAACGGCCCGATCGGTGCCGAGCTGTTCAAGACCGTGGCTGACAAGATGGACGTGACCCCGCTGTCCACCGTTTACCTGGGCACACGCCAGGTCAACTTGCGTGAAGCGCGCAATGTCCGCACGCCAGCTGACCTCAAGGGCGTCAAGCTGCGCATGCCAGGCTCCAAAGAATGGTTGTTCCTGGGCGAAGCCCTGGGCGCCACGCCTACGCCACTGGCTTTTGGCGAGGTGTACCTGGGCCTGAAAACCGGCACCATCGACGGCCAGGACAACCCGCTGCCAACAGTGCGCGCTGCCAAGTTCTATGAAGTCACCAAGCAACTGGTGCTGACCAACCACTTGGTGGACGGCATCTTCATTGCGATTTCAAACAAGGCCTACGCCGCCATGACGCCGGCTCAGCGCACCAAGGTCAACGCTGCAGCGCAAGCAGCATCTGCGTACAACAACGAGAACCGCATCAAGGAAGAAGCGCAGATCGTGGACTTCTTCAAGCAGCAAGGCTTGCAAGTAACCACGCCTGATCTCGAAGCCTTCCGCAAGTCGGTTCAGTCCACCTACCTCAACTCCGACTACGCCAAAGTCTGGCCCAAGGGTTTGGTTGAGCGCATCAACGCGACCAAGTAAGGCAGATCAAGCAACATGACGCTGTGGCCGAAAAAGCTCGCCGACCTGGTCGGCGGGACACTCTTCCTGACCCTCTTTATTGTCTTCATTGTCCAGATCACGGCGCGCTTTGGCTTTAACAAGCCGCTGCCCTGGACGGATGAAGCGGCGGTCATCCTGTATGTCTGGGTCATTCTGTGGAGCGCTGCTTTTGTAGTGCCCGAGCGGGAACACGTGGTGTTCGACCTGGTCTGGAACAGCGTCAACCCGCGCGCACGTCAGGTGATGTGCGTGCTGGGTAATTTGCTGGTGGGCGGGCTGGCCTTGGTGGCCATCCCTGCCACCTGGGACTATGTTCATTTCATGCGCCGCGAGAGTTCGCCGGTGCTGGAAATTTCTTTCATGTGGGTGTTCATGCCCTTTGTTTTTCTGCTGATAGCGCTGGTGGTCCGTTCTGCATGGGCCATCTTCAATGCATTCCGCGGTGTCGGTCTTGAAGCGGAGTTGCGTGTATGACGATGGGTTTATGGGTTCTGGCAGGTGTGCTGGTGTGCGGCATGGCGCTGCGCATGCCGATTGGTTTTTCAATGCTGGCCTCGGGCATCGCCTACTTGCTGGTCAAACAGCAAGACATGGGCTTGGTGGCCGAGCAAGTGGGTAACGGCCTGTACAACAGCTATGTGCTGCTGGCGGTGCCGCTCTTTGTGTTCGCCGCCAACATCATGAATGCGGGCACGGTGAGCGAGCGGATTTTCGACTTCTGCCGCATCCTGGTCGGCCGCATGCGCGGCGGCTTGGCGCAGGTAGATATTTTGGTCAGCGTCGTGTTCTCGGGCATGAGCGGCAGCGCCATTGCTGACGCGGCTGGCCCGGGTTTGGTGACGATTCGGCAGATGCTGAAAAAGCCCGAATACAGCCGCGGCTTTGCTGGCGCCGTGGTGGTGGCCAGCGCGACGCTGGGCCCCATCATTCCGCCGTCCATCCCGATGATCATTTACGCGCTGGTTTCAGGCGCGTCGGTGGGCGCGCTCTTTTTGGCCGGCGTGGTGCCGGGCGTTTTGATGGCGCTCTTGATGATGCTGGTGGTGCATTTCATCGCCGTCAAACGCAACATGCCGCGTGAAGAAAAGATTCCGTTGAAGGAGTGGCCGGCCATCATTTACCGCGGTGCCTTGCCGCTGTCCATGCCCATTGTCTTGCTGGGCGGCATTTACTCGGGCGCTTTCACGCCGACTGAAGCGGCAGCAGTCGCTGCATTGCACGCGCTCATCCTGGCAGCAGTGGTGTACCGCGCGCTGACCTGGCGCGCCTTCTGGGGTGTGGTGCTTGAATCGACCCGTGGCAGCGCCGTCATCACCATGATCCTGGCGGGCTCCTTCATGTTGAACTATGCGTTCACCGCCGAAGGCGTGCCACAGTCCATGGCGGCTTGGGTGGACAGCATGCAGTTGTCGCAGATCTACTTTTTGCTGCTGGTGAATGTGATGTTCCTGGTGCTGGGTTGCTTTTTGGACGTGTCAGTGCTGTTGCTGGTCTTTGTGCCCATGCTTTTGCCAGCCGTCAAATTGCTGGGCATTGATCTTGTGCACTTCGGCGTGCTGGTGGTGCTCAACATGATGATCGGTTTGATTCACCCACCGTTCGGCATGCTGCTCTTCGTGACCAAGGCGCTTACGGGCATTCCGATTGGCGAGATGATGAAAGAAGGCTGGCCTTTCTTGCTGATGTTGCTGGCCTTGCTGCTGGCGCTCACCTTCTTTCCCCAAATCACGCTCTGGTTGCCGCAGACCATGGGCTACGGCGTTGCCAAATAAGCACTTGCAATCATGAGCAAAGAAGCTTCGGTTGATGTGGTCTGCGTGGCCAGCTGGAACGCCGACCTCGTGTCTCGCGTCGAGCGGCCGCTGGGCCGGGGCGAAACGCTGATGGCCTCGGATTTTTCCATCAGCCCCGGCGGCAAGGGCAGCAATGCCTCGGTAGCGGCGGCGCGGCAGGGCGCCAAGGTTGAACTCATTGCCCGCATCGGCGACGACGACTTTGGCCGCATGGGCTTGCGCCTGTGGCAGGCTGAAGGTATTGGCAGTCGGCACGTTGCCCTGGCCGCAGGCGAGTCCAGCGGGGTAGCCCAAATCTGGGTCTATGCCGATGGCGACAACTCCGTAGCTGTGTGCCCGGGCGCCGGTGCGGGCCTGAATGCATCGCATGCAGAAGCTGCGCAAGGTTTGTTGCAGGGTTGCCGCGTGGTGATGGCGTCTTGTGAGGTGCCCCTGGCGGCAACGCAGCGCGCCTTCGCCATTGCGCGGGAAGCCGGCGCGTCGACGCTGCTCAACCCTGCGCCGGCGCGCCCTTTGCCAGACGCACTGTTGGCGCTCACGGATGTGCTGACACCGAACGAAAGTGAAGTCCGGCTGCTGGCCGGTTTGCCGGAAGACGCGCCGGTGGCAGACGCCGCCAATGTGCTTTTGAAGCGTGGCGCGACGGCTGTGTTGGTGACGTTGGGCGCGGCAGGTTGCGCTCTTTACCGTGCGCAGCAAGCTCCGGTGACTTTGCCCGGCCGACGCATGGCCGTGATGGACACGATTGGCGCGGGTGACACGTTCACCGGCGCGTTGGCCGCTGCACTGGCCCGCGGCGAGGCCTTGCCCGAAGCCATGGCTTGCGCCAACGCAGCGGCAGCGCTTTCAGTGACGGGTCAAGGTGCTATTGGCGGTATGCCGACGCTGGCGCAGGTGAAAGCGCTCAGTACGCAAGCCTGAGCGTGGTCAGTGGGTGACCGCAGGCCGCTGGGCTGACTTGGGCCTGAATGCCTTGCAAACCTCGACCCGGGTTTCCAGGTAAGGCCCGCCGATCAGGTCAATGCAGTAAGGCACGGCCGCAAAAATACCGGGCACCACGTTCTGGCCTTCAGCGTCGCGCAGACCTTCCAGCGTCTCGGCAATCGCCTTGGGCTGGCCCGGCAAATTCAAGATCAAGCTCTGGTCGCGAATCACCGCGCATTGGCGCGACAAGATCGCAGTCGGCACAAACTTCAGGCTGATCTGCCGCATCTGCTCGCCAAAGCCGGGCATCTCTTTGTGGGCCACGGCCAGCGTCGCTTCAGGCGTCACGTCGCGCAAGGCAGGGCCGGTGCCGCCGGTGGTCAGCACCAAGCTGCATTGGGCATCGACGAGTTCGATCAAAGTTTGGCTGATCTTGGCTTGCTCATCCGGAATCAGGCGCTCGACAAACTCAATCGGGTTGTGCAGCGCGCGGCTGAGCCAGTCTTTGAGCGCGGGCAGGCCTTTGTCTTCATACACGCCCGTCGAGGCGCGGTCGCTGACCGAGACGATGCCGATGCGAACCGGGTCAAAGTCTTGATTCGACACTTCAGGACTGGACATTCGTCATTTTCTCTTTGACGAGCTGGAAAATTTCGCGGTAGGACTTGCCATGTCGCGCAGCCTCGCCAGGCTTTTCCGGCACCGCGTCTTTGCGCGCCTGGCGAATGAGGGCGCGCAATTGCTGCGAATCCGTGTCGGGGTATTGCGACTGCCACTCGCCCATGGCTTCGTCTTCGGCAATCAGGCGGTCGCGCCACTGTTCAGCCAGGTGCAGCGACAGCGTTTGCTGGGCTGAGCCGTTGAGCTGTTCATTGATGGCTTCGCGGATGGGCTCCGGGTCGAGCGGGCGCATCAGCTTGCCGATGAACTGCATTTGCCGGCGCCGGCCTTCGAAGTTGGTGATCTTCTTGCAATCCTTGATGGCGTCGAGCAGCTTTTCGGGCAGGTCGAGCCGTGCCATGAGGTCGGCGCGCAAGGTCAGCAGGGCTTCGCCCAGGGCTTGCTTCTCGTCGGCTTCGGCCTTGAGTTGCGTTTTGCTCGGCGGGCCTTTTTCTTCGGCGAGGATTTCTTCGGGCTTGACGAAGCGTCCGTTGGACCAGTAGCCTTTAACAGTCTTGATGTTCATGCAGTCAGTATCATAGCCACCCATGACCCAAAACACCCTGCGGCGCGGTACCCGCGCCTCGCAAGCCGCCTCTTCGTCAAGCGCTACTTCAAGCTCTTCTTCAGCCGCCCAACCCGAGTCCGGTTTCAGTTACCACCGTGACTTTTTCGAGTCCCTGGTGGACAGCGCCCTGGCTCACGCCAAAAAGGTAGGCGCCACCGACGCCGCGGCCGAGGCGTCTGAAGGTTGCGGCCTGTCGGTCAGCGTGCGCAAAGGTGAGCTGGAAAACGTGGAGCGCAACCGCGACAAGTCCTTGGGTGTCACGGTGTACGTGGGCCAAAAGCGCGGCAATGCATCGACCAGTGATTTTTCCAAGGCCGCCATCGAGCAGACGGTGCAAGCCGCGTTTGACATCGCCCGCTTCACGGCCATCGACACGACTTCGGGCTTGCCCGACGAGCGCGACATTGCCACCGAGCACCCCGAGCTCGACTTGTTCCACCCCTGGGCCATCACCTCGGCTGAAGCGGCCGTGCTGGCGCTGGAATGTGAGGCGGCTGCGCTGTACACCAGCCGCTTGATCACCAACAGCGAAGGCGCGGGTGTGTCGGCGCAGCAGAGTCATTTTTTCAGTGCACACACGCGCGGATTCCGCGGTGGCTATGCAAGCTCACGCCACAGCATTTCGGTGGCGCCGATTGCCGGCAAGGGCAGCAATATGCAACGCGACTCTTGGTACAGCTCCATGCGCGACGCGGCCGAGCTGGCCAGCGCGCAGGCCGTGGGCCGCTACGCCGCCGAGCGTGCCTTGTCGCGCTTGAAAAGCCGCAAGATCCCCACCACGCAATGCCCGGTGCTGTTTGAATCGCCCCTGGCTGCAGGCCTCTTGGGCGGCTTTGTGCAGGCCGTCAGTGGCGGCGCGCTCTACCGCAAAAGCACGTTTTTGCTCGACAGCATGGGCAAGGCCGCATTTCCGAAGCACATCAACATCAGCGAAGACCCGCACCTGAAAAAGGGCAAAGGCAGCGCACCGTTTGACGAAGAGGGCGTGAAGACCTCCGCCCGCCAAGTGGTGGAAGACGGCATCGTGCGCGGTTATTTTTTGAGCACCTATTCGGCCCGCAAACTGGGCATGCGCACCACGGGCAATGCGGGCGGCTCGCACAACCTGGTGTTGACCAGCAAGAAAACTCGCGCTGGTGACGACCTGGACGCCATGCTGAAAAAGCTGGGTACGGGCCTGTTTGTGACAGAGCTTATGGGCCAGGGCGTGAACTACGTGACCGGCGACTATTCGCGCGGTGCCTCGGGTTTCTGGGTCGAGAACGGCGAGATCGCTTTCCCGGTCGAGGAAATCACGATTGCGGGCAACCTCAAGGACATGCTCATGGGCATCCAGGCTGTGGGTGCCGACGCCTACAACTACGGCGCCAAGACGGTGGGTTCCATCCTCGTCAATCGCATGAAGTTGGCCGGTAGCTGACCGGTGGTCCGGCCTGAAATTCTGGCGGCGGGCGCTGCCCTGTGTTGGGCCGTCGGCAGCATTTTTTCGGCCACGGCGTCCAGCCGCATGGGCGCGTTTGCGTTCACGCGCTGGCGGCTCTTTTTTGCGCTCACGCTCCTGTGGGCGCTGGCGGCCTTCACGGGGGAGTGGCGCAGCTTAGATGCGCCCGCTGTCGGACTTCTGGTGGTGTCTGGCCTCATCGGCATCTTCATTGGTGACACCGCTCTTTTTGCCTGCATGAACCGACTTGGGCCGCGCCGTGCCGGCGTGCTGTTTGCCACGCATGCGCTCTTTTCTGTGGCGTTTGCCTGGGTCTTTCTGGGTGAGACGCTGTGGGGTTGGACGCTATTGGGCAGCACCTTGCTGGTGTCAGGTGTCATGGTGGCGATTGCCTGGGGCCGGCGTATGGACGAGAGCCACGCCTGGGAAGACACGCGTGGGGCCCTGCTGCCGGGCGTGCTGCTCGGCGTGGTGGCCGCGCTGTGCCAGTCGGTGGCCACACTCATGATCAAGCCGCTCATGGCCAAAGGCATTGATCCGGTGGCAGCCTCGGCGGTTCGCACGTCAGCAAGCTTTTTGGCGCATCTGTTCTTGCTTTGGGGCGGGTTGCGTTTGGCTCAGGTGAAGGAACCTCTTACGCGGCAGACGCTGTGGAACACCTGGGCCAGCGCCGCGGTGGCCATGGCCCTGGGCATGACGCTCATCTTGGCGGCGCTGCGTAACGGGCAGGCCAATCTGGTGGGGATTTTGTCGTCGCTGACGCCCGTGCTGTTGCTGCCATTGCTGTGGATGATCTACAAGCGCCGCCCTGCGATGGGGGCTTGGATGGGGGCGGGCATGGCGGTGCTGGGCACGGCGATGATCGTGGGGCGCTGAAGTAGGTTCAGCGCCCGGGCAATTTAGCCCGCCAGCGCCGCTTTCACAGCCGCTGACACCTGCCCCATGTCAGCCTTGCCGGCCAACTGCGTCTTGACCGCGCCCATCACCTTGCCCATGTCGCCAGGGCCTTTGGCGCCCAACTCGGTCACGATGGCTTGCACGGCGGCCGTGACTTCTTCGGCGCTCAGGCGCGCTGGCAAATATGCCTGCAGCACTTTCATTTCGGCCGCTTCCTTGTCGGCCAGGTCCATGCGCTGGGCTTTTTCAAACGCCTCGATGGAATCTTTGCGCTGCTTGATTAGCTTGTCCACGATGGCGACCACGGCCACGTCGTCCAGCACCACGCGCTCATCGACTTCTTTTTGCTTGATGGCTGCCAGCAGCAGGCGCACCGTGCCCAGGCGCTCGCTGTCTTTAGCGCGCATGGCGGTCTTCATGTCTTCAGTGATCTGGTCTTTGAGCGAGAGGGACATGGTGGATTCCTTGAGGCTGGCGGGGCTTGAAAAGCAAAATAAAAAGCAGAATTGAAAAAGCCCGCCGAGCGTCCCCTGGCGGGCTTTTTTTGCAAGATGCGAGAAGTGCTTAGTACAGCTTCTTTGGCAACTGCATGGCGCGGATGCGCTTGTAGTTACGCTTGACTGCGGCAGCTTTTTTGCGCTTGCGCTCAGCGGTTGGCTTCTCGTAAAACTCGCGGGCGCGCAGGTCGGTCAGCAGGCCGAGTTTTTCGATGGTGCGCTTGAAGCGACGCAGGGCAACGTCAAACGGCTCGTTGTCTTTTACACGGATAGTGGTCATTGATGAATTAATCCAAATGGATGTGGATGCGCTTTCGATTGATCTGATCAGGATCAGGTCAGGCGCGGGTTTGCTAGCAAAGCTTCGGATTATAGCCTAGGCTTTGGCGCTGTCAGATGCCAGCGCTTGTGCGCAGGCAAAGGCGGAAGCCCAAGCCCACTGAAAATTGTAGCCGCCCAGCCAGCCTGTCACGTCCACCACTTCGCCAATGAAGTACAGGCCAGCTTGCCTGGACTCCATGGTTTGCGATGACAAGTCCCGGGTGTCCACGCCGCCCACGGTGACTTCAGCTTTTTTATAGCCTTCGGTGCCGGTGGGCACCAGTTGCCAGTCAGCCAGGCGGGCCGCCAGGGTTTGCAGGGCTTTGTCCGGTGCGTCGGAAATGGGTTTTTGCAGCGCAGGTTCATCCGCCACCCAGGCCTCGGCCAGTCGCCCAGGCACCACGGCGCTGAGCTCGTTGGCGATCAATTTGCGCGAACGGGCTTTGGCGGACAGCAGGCTCTGCGCCATGTCGATCCCCGGCGCGAGGTTGATTTGCACCGCCTGGCCTTCTTGCCAATAGCTTGAAATTTGCAGGACTGCCGGTCCGCTCAGGCCGCGGTGGGTGAACAGCAGGTCTTCAGAGAAAACCACCGCCTGCTTGCGCTGCTTGGGCGTGGCGCCTGCCGCATGGGTCTGAATCTGCACAGGCAAGGCCAGCCCCGCCAGTTGCGCATAGGGTGCCCAGCCGGCGCCGTCAAAAGTCATTGGTACCAAGGCCGCACGCGGCGCGACCATGCGCAGGCCGAACTGGCTTGCCAAGCGGTAGCCGAAATCCGTCGCGCCAATTTTGGGGATGGACAGGCCGCCCGTGGCCACGACCAGCTTGCCCGTTTGCACGGAGCCTCGGTCTGTGTCCAGCTCATAGCCCGCCGCCGTGGCGCGCACGGCCTTGACGGCACAGGGTTGCCAGCGCGTGACGCCACCCGCGTCGCATTCGGCCAACAGCACATTGATGATGTCTTCGGCCGAGCGGTCACAAAAAAGCTGGCCTTTGTGCTTTTCATGAAAAGGCACCGAATGCTTTTGCAGCAGGGCAATGAAGTCTTGCGCTGTGTAGCGGGACAAAGCCGACCGGCAAAAGTGTGGGTTGTCGCCCAGGAACTGCGCAGGTGTGACTCCGGTGTTGGTGAAGTTGCAGCGTCCGCCGCCCGAGATGCGGATTTTTTCGGCGACTTTTTCGCTGTGGTCAATGACCAGCACTTTGAGGCCGAGTTGCCCGGCCACGCCTGCACAAAAAAGGCCGGCCGCGCCGGCGCCCACGATCACCACGTCAAAAGATTGCATGGGCGGGAGTGTAGGAGGGCGCGCCCCCTCGCCAGGCAAAGTCAGGCGGCGCGCACGGCTTGGGGCTGTGCTTCAGAATGGGCCGAAGCCAGCGCCAGCGCGCCCATCACCTCGCCCACGACGATGACCGAGGGGCTGGCCATGCTGTGCTGCGCGATGTCCTGCGCGAGGCAGCCCAGTGTGCTGGCGATGTGCCGCTGCGTGGGCAGCGAGGCGTTCTGAATCACGGCCACGGGCGTCGAAGCCGGTAGCCCCCCCAGCAACTCGCTTTGAATGCGCTCGGCGCCGCTCACGCCCATGTAAATCACCAAGGTCAGCTTGGCTTTGTGCGCCGTGTCGGCCAAGGCGCGCCAGTCGGTGCCGCTGTCGCCGGGCTTGGCGTGGCCCGTGACGAAAACCACACCATGCGCGTGTTCCCGGTGCGTCAGGGGTACGCCCAGGCTGGTCACGGCGGCCAGACCTGCGGTGATGCCGTTGATGACGCGGCAGTCGATACCGGCTTCGCGCAGGTGTTCGACTTCTTCGCCACCACGGCCAAAGATGAAGGGATCGCCGCCTTTGAGGCGGACGACGCGCTCACCGTCTTTCACGGCCATGATCATCAGCTTTTCTATGAAGGCTTGCGGCGTGGACTTGCAGCCGCCGCGCTTGCCAACGTAAACCACGCGCGCCGCGGGTGATGCGAGCGCCACGATCTCGTCGCTGACCAGATCGTCCACCAGCAGCACGGTCGCCGCCTGGATGGCCTTGACGGCCTTGATCGTGAGCAGCTCAGGGTCGCCCGGGCCGGCGCCGACCAGGGTGCAGGACGCTTGAAGAGGGGTGTTGCTGGCGTTCATGACAGTGCAATCGTTTGGGCTTGAGCCTCGGCCATTGAAGACCGGGCCATCGTTTGGGTCAGGTGCACGATGTGCGAAATTTGCCGCGCAATCGGCGCTGGCACGGGCAACTCGCCGTCCAGCACGCGCTGCACATAAGCTGACGTGCTGGCCACATCCATGGCGGGCAAGTCGGGCAGGCTGGAGAGGGTGCCAAGTTGCACCGATTGCAGTTCGACACGCTCGCCGCGCAGGTAGCCGTCCATGGGCGGGTGGCGGCGCGCGTCGGCCACCACTTCGCCTTCGGTGCCGCGCAGCAGCAGTGCGTTGGCGCCCGTGAGCGCGAGGGTCTGGGCCATCGACACGGCGTATTCAGGGTGCGTGTAACTGCTCAAAAGCAGGGCCTGGCCGAGGCAAGGATTCATCAATTTGACCAAGCTGTGCGCAGGGTTGCGCAGGCCTACCAGGCGTCGTACATCCAAAAGGCGCTTGAGGCCCGGGCAGAGCAGTGCGGTGGGTGCAAAGGCCACAGTGCCTGCAGCCAAGGGACTGACGGATGACAGCGCCGGCACGCCGAGTGCAGCCAGCACGTCGGAGCTGAGCACGCGGCTGGATTCAGTGGCTGTGCCATGCACAAGAACGGCCACGCCTTCCCGCGCCAGCAGCAACGCCAGCAAAGGCGTGAGCACTGGCAATTTGCGGGCGCCGTTGTAACTGGGCAGCACGACGGTGATGGCGCCGTTGTCGGGGAATCGTTCAAGACGGGATTCGGCGGCGTCCAGAAATCCAGCCATTTCCTCAGGCGTTTCGCCTTTGATGCGCATGGCTAGGCAAAAAGCACCCACTTCCAGGTCGCTCACCGCGCCGTCCAGCACCTGGCCGAGCAGGTCGGTAGCCTGTGCACGGTTAAGCGGCCGTGCGCCGTCCTTGCCGCGGCCGATTTCCTTGATGTAGTGACTGATACCCATGGGCGAATTGTCAGGCAAGGGTGATGACTTTGGGTAATGAGCTTAGGCGCATCGCCTTCACGCGCCGCTTGAGCTCGGGCACGCAAGACCCGCAGTTGGTGCCGCATTTCAGGCTGCTTTGCAGCACGGCCAAGCGCTCGTCGTCGCTGGCTAAAAAAGCCGAGGCGTTGGCGTGCGTGATGATGTGCAAGGCCGCGTCAATCGCGCTGTCCGTCACGTTAAAGCAGGTGCAGACCGGCTTGCCGCGTGACTGCATGGCCACTGGCGGTTTGGCGCCGGGCAACAGAAGAAGGCGGCCATAAGCCTGGGCCGGCAACTCGTCTTGGAGCAGGGTTTTGATCCAGGCCTGGGCGCTGGTGTCGCCGGCCAGCACAAAACCGGTCAGCTCGGCGGTGTCGCCCGTGCGTTGCAATTTGACGCTGCGGTGTTGGCCTTTTTTGCGGTCGGCGTAGCGCAGCGCGTCGGGGCCGTTCAAGTCCAGGGCTTGTTCGATCTGGGCCAGCAACTCGGGCGTTGCGGCCTCGTAACCGGCAGCGCGGAACAGCACGCCAGAGCGTTCTTGGCCCGAGTCGCCCAGCGGCGCGTTGTTGGAAAAAGGCACGCAGCTGGCAAACGGAAAACTCGCCATCAATGCTTGCAGCTGGCGTTGCCGGCTCAACACTTCGTCCGCTGGCAGCCAGGCCATGCCCAGCAGGGACCAGGGCATTTCAGCCTTCAAAATTTTCACGGCCGCGTGCTTGAGCTCTGGCTGCTTGGAACTGGGGCAATAAGCCGAGGTGGTCAGCGCGTTCACCCCGGCCAGGCGCGTGCCTTGGCTGGACTGGCCGCTCAGGTACTCGGCCCCCCAATGCATGGCAATAAAGGCCTGGCTGGACGCGATCTCGGCTGAGGCCTGAACCGGCAGCACGATGGAGCCGCGCTTGGAACTCACATGCACCAAGTCGCCTTCTATCAGCAGCCGGCGCGCCATGTCTTGCGCGTTCATCTGCACCACCGGCTCGGGCACATGGCCAAACAGGCGGCCCAGCGTGCCGGTGCGGCTCATGCCGTGCCACTGGTCGCGCAGGCGGCCGGTGGTCAAAGAAAAAGGAAAGCGCGACTCACGCGGCTCGGCCACGGGTTGGTAGACCGTGTTGACAAAGCGTGCCCGGCCGTTGGGGGTGGGGAACACGCCGTTCTCATACAACCGCGCTTTGCCGACGGTTTGGCCTTCGGGCAGGGGCCATTGCTGCGGCGCTTGTTCGAGCAGGGCGTAGCTCAGGCCAGTGATGTCCAGGTCGCGCCCGCGCGTGCTTTCGCGGTGTTCGTTCCAGATGGTTTGCGCGCCGAGTTCCGCATCGGTCAGCGAGTAGGGGAACAGCTGGCTCGTTCGGCCCAGGACTTTTTCAAGGCGCTGCGCGAAGTCGGCGGCGATCACCCAGTCGTGCCGGGTTTTACCGGGGGCAGATACCGCTGGCCGCACCCGGCTGATGCGGCGTTCGCTGTTGGTCACGGTGCCGGTTTTTTCGCCCCAGGTGGTCGCCGGCAGCAGCAGGTCGGCAAAGTCGGCGCTGATGGTGGTGGCAAAGGCTTCTTGCAGCACCACGAATTCGCAGCGTTGCAGCGCCCGCTGCACGGTGGCTTGGTCGGGCATGGACTGCGCTGGGTTGGTGCAGGCAATCCACAGCGCTTTGATCTCGCCGTCGGCCGCGGCCTGAAACATTTCCACGGCGGTCTTGCCGGGCTTGTCAGGCACTGAAGGCACGCCCCACAGCGCGGCGACTTCGGCGCGGTGCGCAGGGTTGGCCATTTCGCGGTGCGCGCTGAGCAAATTGGCCAGGCCACCGACTTCGCGCCCGCCCATGGCGTTGGGCTGGCCGGTCAATGAAAACGGACCCGCGCCGGGCTTGCCGATGTGCGCGGTGGCGAGGTGCAGATTGATCAGCGCGGCGTTCTTGGCTGTGCCGCTGCTGGACTGGTTCAGGCCCTGGCAATACAGGCTGAGCGTCGCGCTCGATGTGGCAAACAGTTTGGCAGCGGTAAAGAGGTCTTCTTTTTTGATGCCGCAGGTCTCGGCCACCAGCTCGGGCGTGTAGTCGCGCACGGTGGCCTTGAGCGCGTCAAAGCCCGTGGTGTGCTCGGCGATGTAGCTGGGCTTGACCCAGCCTTCCCACAGCATGATGTGCAGCATGCCGTTGAACAGCGACACATCGGTGCCCGGCAGCAGCGGCAAATACAGGTCGGCGATTTCGGCGGTGTCGGTGCGGCGCGGGTCGCAAAAAATGATTTTCATCGCCGGGTTGGCGGCCTTGGCGTCTTCGATGCGCCTGAACAAGATTGGGTGCGCATAGGCCGTGTTGCTGCCGACGATGAAGATGCACTGCGCGTGGTTCACGTCGTCGTAGCAGGTCGGCGGCGCGTCGGCGCCCAGTGTTTGCTTGTAGCCGGCCACGGCGCTGCTCATGCACAGGCGCGAGTTGGTGTCGATGTTGTTGCTGCCAATCAAGCCCTTGGTGAGCTTGTTGAAGACGTAATAGTCCTCGGTGAGCAACTGGCCCGAGACGTAAAAGCCGACGGCGTCAGGGCCGTCGTTCTGGATGATTTGCGCGAACTTGTCGGTGGCCAGGTCCAGCGCGTGGTCCCAGCTGACGGGCTGGGCGGCTTCACTTCTAGAAGCCCGCAGCAAGGGCTGCAAGAGCCGCGCTTGCTTGGTGACCGAGGCCGAGGCGGTCAGCGCCAGCGTCGAGCCCTTGGTGCACAGCCGACCAAAGTTGGCCGGGTGGTCCGGGTCGCCGCGCACGCCGGTGATCCGCGCACCGTCAGACTCAATGATCACGCCGCAGCCCACGCCGCAGTAGGGGCAGGTGGAGCGGGTTTCGGTCGTCATCTTCTCGTCCGATCAGGCGGTGAGCAGGGGCTTCGGTCCAGCCACGGGCCGCGTCAAATCAATCGCGTGCGTGGCCAATTCAGCCGCGTCTAAAAACACCTCGCCTGCTTCGACCTTCACGCTGAACTTGGGCGTGCAACCCTCGTCAGGCGCTTTGGCGCAGCCGCCGCCCAAGTCAATCGTCCAGTTGTGCAGCGGGCAGGCGACGTTGGTGCCAAACACAATGCCCTGGCTCAGCGGGCCTCCTTTGTGCGGGCAGCGGTCCAGCAGGGCGAAGACGCCGTCCTGGTCGTTGCGAAACACGGCCACGTCCAGGCCTTGATTGCGTGCCACGCAACGCGAACCCAAGACCGGAATGTCGGTGACTAGGCAGATTTTTTTCCATTCAGACATGCGTGTGCTTTCAGGCCGGAAGCTTTTCAAACTGGCGGGTGTCGACTTCAGCTTCCTTGAAGTCAAACCACGGGTCAGGCTCGCCGTCGAGGGCGAATTGCAGGCGCTCCCACAGCGCTTTGCGGCCTTCGTGGTCGTCCAGGATTTTTTTCTTCACGTAGTCCAGGCCCACGCGGTTGACGTAGTGCACCGTGCGCTCCAGGTACCAGCCTTCTTGCCGATACAGCTCGCAAAAAGCGCCGGTGTACTCCAGTACTTCTTCAGCCGTTTTGAGCTTGGTGAAGAAGTGCGCCACCTCGGTCTTGATGCCGCCGTTGCCGGCGATGT
>CAZNQE010000030.1:0-26821 GCA_964575005.1 uncultured Polaromonas sp.
CGCCGTCTTTGGGCGTGCGCACTTCGCCTTCGATCATGTCGCCGGTATGCAAGTTGAAGCGGCGGATCTGGCTGGGGCTGATGTAGATGTCATCGGTCGAGGCGGTGTAGCTCGAGTCCGGTGCGCGCAAAAAGCCAAAGCCGTCGGGCAGCACTTCCAGCACGCCATCAGCGACGATGGTTTCACCGGTCTTGGCGCGCTTTTTGATGATGGCGAACATCAGCTCTTGCTTGCGCATGCGGCCGACGTTTTCGATCTCAAGGGCTTCGGCTTGCTTGAGGACTTCAGACACGTGCAGTGCCTTGAGTTCGTTTAAGTGCATGGATGTACCTGCGAGGGGAAGGATCGCCGGAGGCGGCGGTCAAGGGAAAAACGGGGGTGTTTGGGAGGCCGGCCTGGCGAAGGCTTGGTAGCTTCTGAGGCGGGAACCGCGCAGCCGAACTTGGGGTTGGCAGCGGTTGGTTCCGATTATGACAGGAAATATTTCGGCTTTTTCCAGCTCAGCCTGACTGCGATCAGGCATAAAAAAAGGAAGCGCCAGGGCTTCCTTTTTTGCAGTGCTCGTCCTGCGCGAGCAGGCACGAGCCGGTGCTATCAGGCCAGTTGCTGGTCGATGAAGGCGGTCAGCTGGGCCTTGCTCATGGCGCCGACTTTGGTGGCCGCCAGTTGACCGTCTTTGAACAGCATCAGCGTGGGGATGCCGCGAATGCCGAATTTGGCGGGGATGTCGCGGTTCTCGTCCACGTTCATCTTGGCGATTTGCAGCTTACCGTCGTAACCAGCGGCGACTTCATCCAGGATGGGGGCGATCATCTTGCAGGGGCCGCACCATTCGGCCCAATAGTCCACCAATACGGGCTTGCTGGCCTGGAGCACGTCAGCTTCAAAGGTGGCATCGGTGGTATGTTTGATCAGGTCGCTGGCCATGACGGCTCCTTCTGGAAAATTGGGTTCAGGAGAGGGCTAAAGTGCACTTGATTGTGGCAGAAAGCCAAGGGCCTCGTTGCTGCCAGCTGCTGAGTTTTGTCTATCTGGCTCATAGCCAGCGCGTGTTTCGTGCCAACTTGACCTGACTTTTTCCCTTGCTCTTTTCTTCTTTTCCATCTTTTCCATCTCTTTCGGCCACGCGCCCCATTGCCTTGACGTCTGACGCTTTCACATCTGCCCACTGGGCCGGAGTCCTTTCGCCCCTGCGCCAACTCATTGCTCACCAGGGCGTTCACCCGGGCGACGTTGTCGTGCTGGTGCCATACGCACAACTGATGCACGAGGCGCGTATCGCCTGGGCAGCCAGCGGCGAAGCGTCCTTTGTGCCGCGCTTTGAAACCACCCAAAACTGGGCGTCGGCCTTGCAGTCGGCAAACGCTCAAACCTCGTTTGTCCCGTCGCCAGACGACATCCGTCAGGACGCCGCCTGCGACTGGCTGACAGCTGCCAGCTTGCTGGATCGCGCAGGTTTGTCATCGCACAAGGAGTTGCTAGCCGCGCGCCTGGTCGAGTCCGCCTGGTCGTTGACCCGGCTGGCCGCGGCAGTGGCGCCCAACGAGCGAGCGCAATGGGGCCAGCGCCAGGCTGCGGCACTTGCCGCTGGCATGGACGCGCCTGTGCTGGCCCTGGAGTCCGCCGTGGGCCAGTTGGCGCTGGCCTGGGCCGCCACATCCGCCTATGCCACCGATGTCTTGTTTGATGCCACTTGCCCTTTGCTGGTGGTGATTGAAGGCTTTCAGGCCGACCCACTGGGGCTGGCCTTGGTGGCGCTGTGGCAGGCGCGTGGCGGCTGCGCGCAGACCCTGCGTTTCCCGGAGGCATCGACCGTTGCCGTGCCGTCTCTGCAAGCGGCGCTGGACGCCGAAGACGAGGCTGAGCGCGCTGCCGCCTGCGTGCTGGCGCGGCTGGCACAGGGCCAGCATCCCATTGGCCTGGTGGCGCAAGACCGCGTGCTGACCCGGCGCATGCGCGCCATGCTGACCCATCACGGCCTGCGCGTGCGAGACGAAACCGGCTGGAAGCTGTCCACCACGCGCGCGGCTGCCAGCCTCATGGGCATGCTGCGTGCCGCGCAGTGGGACGCCAGCTCAGACACCGTGCTGGACTGGCTCAAACATGCGCCCGCCTTGAGCCCGAACGCCGTCAGCGCCGCAGAGGCGCAACTGCGGCGCGCCGGTGTGCGGCAGTGGCAGGGCATCAGCCCGGCGCACGATGTGGCACACGCCTTGGCCGTGCAGATCAAGCCTTGGCTGGCGCTGGTGCAGGGCAGCAAGCCTTTGGTCGGTTGGTTGCGCCAGGCGCGAGAAGCGCTGATGGTCAGCGGCCAATGGCAGGCGCTGCTGGACGACACGGCGGGGCAGGCCTTGCTGGACGCCCTGCGCTTGCGCGACGGACAGGAAGACGAGTTCAGCGGCTTTGCTGTGCGCATGACCTTGCGCGAGTTCACGGCCTGGGTCAACCAGACGCTGGAGTCGGGCAGCTTCACGCCGGAGCACCCGCTGGACCCGCAGGTGATCATCTTGCCGCTGAGCCAGTTGCTGGGCCGAGTTATTCAGGCCGTGGTGCTGCCGGGGGCCGATGAAGTGCGCCTGCCTGTGTCTCCCGAGCCGCCGGGTGCGTGGTCACCCGCGCAGCGCCTGCTGCTGGGCTTGCCCACGCGTGAGGCCCTGGCCTTGGCCACTCGCGCAGCCTGGCAGCATGCCTTGTGCTGCGCGCCCATCGACGTTCTCTGGCGCAGCAGCGAGTCGGGCGAGCGCCTGATGCCCAGTGGCTTTGTGCAAGCCCTGTTGCTGGCGCCGGGTCACGCCTTCGCGGCCGACGCCCGGGTGCAACGCATGCTGCCGCTGCAAGCCACGCAACTGCCCGCGCCTTCGGGCCAGGCCCTGCCCGTCACCAGGCTGTCAGCCACGGCTTATGACGATTTGCGACGCTGCCCCTACCGCTTTTTTGCCATGCGCCAGTTGCGACTGCAAGAGGCCGACGAGCTGGACGGTGAATTGGAAAAACGCGATTTCGGCAATTGGCTGCACGGCCTCTTGCGGTACTTTCACGAAGCCTTGCTGGCCGGCCCCACGCCCGACGAAGACCTGCGCCGCGCCATGCTCGACGCCGCTGCTGCGCAAAGCACGCGCGAGATGGGCTTGTCTGAAAGCGAATTCCTGCCCTTTGCCGCCGCGTGGCCCCGCGTGCGCGAGAGCTATCTTGTCTGGCTGACCGGCCATGAAGCCGAAGGCTCGCAATTTCTGGCTGCCGAGGTGGAGCGCGAAATGCCATTGGGCGCGCTCACGCTGATAGGCACCATCGACCGGCTGGACCGCACAGCCAGTGGCCACACGCTGGTGATTGATTACAAGACTGAAGCCCGCGACACCACCGTGCAGCGCATCAAGTCACCGCAAGAAGATACGCAGCTGGCCTTTTATGCGGCGCTGCTGGACGACGATGAACTCGAAGGCGCTTATGTGAGCCTGGTAGAAAAAGACGCGACGCGAAGTTATGCGCAGCCGGACATCGTTGACTTGCGCGATCAATTGATAGCGAGCATCCAGGCCGACATCGGCCGCATCGCCGAAGGCGCGCCCTTGCCGGCCATGGGCGAGGGCAAGGCCTGCGCCTTTTGTGCGGCGCGCGGCCTGTGCCGGCGTGACTTCGTGGAGGCCACATGACGCAAGCCATGACTGAGGCAACTGTCCAGAGCGTTCCCGCTGCGTATGAATGCAATGGCGCGCTGGTGTCTGCCGAGCGTTTTTATGCACTGGCCTGTGACCCGCGGCGCAGTGTGGCGGTGGAGGCCTGTGCGGGGGCCGGAAAAACCTGGATGCTGGTGTCCCGCATGCTGCGAGCGCTGCTTGAAAGCGGCGAGGCAGAAGCCACGCTCAAGCCCCAGGAGATTTTGGCTATCACCTTCACCAAGCGGGCGGCGGGCGAAATGCGCGAGCGGCTTTATGAGTGGCTGGCGGAGTTTGCGCAGGCTGACACGGAGCGCTTGGTGCATGAGTTGCGCATTCGCGGCGTACAGGGCCTGGACGACGCGGCGGCTGCCGAGCGCATGGCCGCGCAACTCAAGGGCCTGTATGCGCGCCTGCTGCTCACGGGGCGTGCGGTGCAGATACGCACTTTTCACGGTTGGTTTGCAGCGCTTTTGCGCAGCGCCCCGGTGGCCGTGTTGCAGTCGCTGCGTTTGCCGGTCAATTACGAACTGCTCGAAGACGACAGCCAGGCGCGCAGTCTGGTGTGGCGCCGCTTTTATCAGGCGTTGGTCGAGCAGCCTGAGCTGCGCGCTGACTTTGAAGCGGTGGTGCTGGCCTATGGCCGTTCGCAGGCCGACAAGGCCTTGCGAGCCGCGCTCGACAAGCGCGTCGAGTTCGCCTTGGCGGATGCGGCGAACGTGCCCGAACAGTCGGTCGATGCGTTTGCCGTGCAATTTCCCGCCTTTGCAAGCTTGTCCGATCCGGGCGAGGCCTTGCAGCAGCCTGCGGTGCGCCAAACCTTGGCGGCCGCGGCCCAGGCGCTGGGGCGCGCGACGCAAGTCAGTTATTCGGCCAAGGGCGTTGAGCTCGAACGCGCGCTGACCGACGGAGATGACGAAGGCATTTTCACGGCCCTGCTCACGGCAGACGGCAAAGGCCGCAAATTTGGCGACAAGGTGGCCGGCATTGAGTTGGTGCGCGCCGCGCAAACCCTGGTGCTGGAGATCAAGGCCGCCCGGCACCAGCATGAGGCTTGGCTTTACCAGCAGCGGATGCTGCGCTTGACGCGGCAATTGATCGAAGAGTTCACAGCGCTGAAACAAGAGCGCGGCTGGATCGACATGAATGACGTGGAGCGCGCTGCGCTGGCGATGCTGGGCGATCCGGTGCTGTCGGGTTGGGTGCAGGAAAAGCTGGACGCCCGCGTGCGCCACCTGCTCATTGACGAGTTCCAGGACACCAACCCGCTGCAGTGGCAAGCGCTGCTGGCTTGGCTGGGCAGCTACACCGGGGCAGGGCAGGCGCCAAGCGTGTTCATCGTGGGCGACCCCAAGCAAAGCATTTACCGTTTTCGACGGGCTGAGCCGCAGGTGTTTCGTGCGGCACAGGCTTTTGTGCAGAGCGGCCTGGGTGGTGATTTGCTCAGCTGCGACCACACGCGCCGCAATGCACGGCAGGTGATCGCCACGGTCAACGCCGCCATGAGCCAAGCAGTTGCAACGGACGGGTATGAGGGCTTCCGGCCGCACAGCACCGACGCCAGCCGCCTGGGTGAATTTGTCAGCCTGCCCGTGATTCCGCGCGCCGATGCTCTAGCTGCAGCGCCAGCCGATGAAGCTGTTTGGCGCGACAGCTTGACCGAGCCGCGTGAAGTGCCTGAAGAAACGCTGCGCAGCCTGGAAGGGCGGCAAGCCGCCGCCTGGATTGCGCAGCGGGTGACTGCCGGCCTTCAGCCTTCGCAAATCATGGTGCTGTCGCGCAAACGCGCTGGCCTGCTGCCGCTGCAAGAGGCCTTGCGCGCCTGGGGTATTCCGGCGCAGATTGGCGAGAACACCGCGCTCATCGATTGCTGCGAGGTTCAGGACATCGTCGCGCTGATGGACGTTCTGGTGTCGCCCCAGCACGACCTATCTTTGGCGCGGGTGCTGCGCTCGCCTATCTTCGGGCTGGACAGCGCAGACTTGGTGCCGCTGGCCCTAGCCAAGCGGCGCCTGAACTTGTCCTGGTTTGCGCTGCTGCAAGAACACGCGACAGCGGCAGTCGATGAGTTGCAGGCCACGCCCGCGCTGAGCACCGCGACGCTGGCCCTGACGCGCTGGCAAGGCTGGCTTGCCTCGCTGCCGCCGCATGACGCCTTGCAAGCCATTTACGACGACAGCGACTTGCTGGCCCGCTATGCAGCCGCCGCGCCTGGCGCGCAGCGCAGCGCCGTGCTGGCCAATCTGCGTGCCTTGCTATCCGTGGCCCTGCAAGTCGGAGGCGGCCGATACATCACGCCGTACGCACTGGTGCGCGCGCTCAAGGCGGGCGGCATTCAGGCCCCGGCCAGCGTGCCCGACAACGCGGTGCGCCTCTTGACCATTCACGGCGCCAAGGGGCTGGAAGCTGAGGCCGTGCTGCTGCTGGACACCGACACGCCGCAACGCGCGGCAGACAGCATGGGCGTGCTGGTGGACTGGCCGGGCGAAGCGGCTGTGCCGCGCCGCTTTGCTTTTCTGGTCAGCGAAGGCCGGCCCCCGGCCTGCTGTGCGCCGGCGCTGGAGGCTGAAAAAGCGGCCCGGCACCGGGAAGAACTCAACGCACTTTATGTGGCGCTCACCCGCGCCCGGCACACGCTGGCCATCTCTTCAATTGCACCGCACCGCGACGCCAGCGGCAGCTGGTGGCAGCGGCTGGTGGCCTTGTCTGCGGCTTCGCCAGCGCTTGAATCTGAGATGCCGGATGTGGTCGCTGCGGTTTCAGGCGAGCCTGCGCAGATCAGTCTGGCCGTGCTGCCGCCCGCGCCGCCGCGCATTCAATTGCCGGTGCGCGCCACCGACTCCGTCGCCTCGCGCACGGGCCAGGCCATGCATCGCTTGCTCGAGTGGGGCGGATTGTCAGAACGGCAAATACAAGCCGTCGTGCGCGAGTTCAAGCTAGACGCTGCGCAAAAGCAAGCTGCTGTGGCGGGTGCCCGCCGCATCCTGGCCGGCGCAGGCGCCTGGGCCTGGGACGCGGCGGTGGTCGCCTGGCAGGGCAACGAAGTGGCACTGGCCTACCAAGGCCAAAGCCTGCGGCTGGACCGCCTGGTGCAACGGCGTGACGCGGGGCATGAGGGCCACTGGTGGGTGCTGGACTACAAGTCGGGTGCGGCGCCCCATCAGCAAGCTGAGTTGCTGGCGCAAATGCAGACCTACCGCGCGGCGGTGCAGGCCATCCAGGCCGGGCAGGTGGTCAAGGCCGCGTTTTTGACGGCGAGTGGTGAATTGATTGAGCTTGCTTAGCAACTTCATGAAGGCGCTGTCCGCGATAGGGCGCGCGGGGTGGGTTGCATAATCCGCGCTTTGCGCGCGCGGGCTTTCATGCCACTCATGCTGGATCTTCTGCGGCGCCCACATGGCCCGGCCAGCCCGCGCCTGAACGGATTTTCTTGACCACTTTGACCAGTTCGACTCCCCCCATTCAGCCGCCGACGGCCAGACCGCTGCGCGTGGTCATCATCGGCGGTGGCCCCGCCGGCTTGATGGCGGCCGAGACCTTGGCTGCGGCTGGCGCTGCGCTTGAGCTGCAGGTCTTTGACGCCATGCCTTCCGTGGGGCGCAAATTCTTGTTGGCCGGCAAAGGCGGCTTGAACCTCACGCATTCGGAAGCACCTGACGCGTTCAACAAGCGCTATGGCGAGGCTGAGCCCGCCTTGACCCCGCTGCTCGCAGCCTTCGATGGCGCAGCCCTACGCGACTGGGCCCAAGGCCTGGGCGTCAGCACCTTTGTGGGCTCGTCGGGCCGCGTGTTTCCCACCGACATGAAAGCCGCGCCCTTGCTGCGCAGCTGGCTGCATCGCCTGCGTCAGTCGGGCGTGCAGTTTTTCATGCGCCACCGCTGGCTGGGCTGGGCCGAAGACGGGGCGCTGCGGTTTGCGTCGCCCACCGGCGAAGTGCGTGTGGTCGCAGATGCGGTCGTCCTCGCACTGGGTGGCGGCAGCTGGGCTCGACTTGGCTCGGATGGCGCCTGGGTGCCAGTACTCCAGGCCCAAGGCGTGGCGGTGCAGCCCTTGCAACCAAGCAACTGCGGCTTTGACGCGGCCGGCCGCGCTGGCCTGGGGTGGTCGACTCACTTTGCCGAGCGCTTTGCTGGCCAGCCCTTCAAATCTGTCGCCATCACCTGCGCCGATCCAGCGCAGGCTGACGCACCCTTCAGCCGGCGCGGCGAGTTTGTCGCGACCACAACGGGTGTGGAGGGCAGCCTGGTCTATGCCGCCTCCAGCCTGCTGCGGCGCGAAATCGCTCGCAACGGGCAGGCCACTTTTTTGCTCGACCTTCTGCCAGACAAATCAGCAGCGCAGGTGCTGGCTGAAGTGCAGCACCCGCGTGGCTCACGCTCTTTGTCCAGCCACCTGAAAAGCCGTTTGGGCCTGGAAGGCATCAAAGCCGGCGTTTTGCATGAACTGCTGGACAAGGAGGCGATGGCCGACCCACTTCAATTGGCAGCGGCCATCAAGGCCCTGCCGGTGCAAGTGTTGCGGCCCCGCCCGCTGGACGAAGCCATCAGCAGTGCAGGCGGCGTTCCCTTCACTGCCATGGATGGACAACTCGCCCTGCAAGGCCTGAGCGCGTCAGCCGGCAAAGCGCCCGTGTTTTGCGCCGGTGAGATGCTCGACTGGGAAGCGCCCACCGGCGGCTATCTGCTGACGGCCTGCATGGCCAGTGGCCGTGCAGCGGGGCAGGGCGTGTTACAGCGTTTTGATTTGAAGGAAACACCATGATTGTGCGTTTTCACCTCGACCAGTTCGAGCCCGGCAGCTTTGAGTACCGCGTCACTCACGAGGGTGAAACGCTGTATGCCGATGCGGGCTTGGCCAGCTTGGAAGAGTGCATCGTTGCCGCCCTGGAAGGCCTGGGGCAAGACGCATTGGGTGCCGAAGTGGCCTATAAAAGCGTGATCAGCGGCACCTATCCCTTGGCGTCGTTGGCCCTCATGGCTGCGCAAATTGCCGAGCATGCTGAGAACTCGACCGCAGCCATTGAAGAGGTGCTGCGCCAGCCACTGGGGCGTTAAGCCAGTCTCCTACGCCAAAAGTTGCGCTTTTCTCATGGCCTCGCAGGCATGGCCGTCCTAGAGTGGGTTTCTGGTTGTTGGCACCAGTTTCAAACCGTCAACTTCTAAAGAGAGCCTCATGCCATGAAGATCATCACGGACCTTTTCAAGCCCACGCCCGCCGACATCATTGTTCATGAGCAGTTGTATGAAGCCCAGCGCAAGCTGGTCGAACACGAAGCCGCGGCCGAGCACCACGCCGCTCTCACAGAGATGTACCGCCGCCGCGTCGAGCGGCTCAGTGGCAACGAGCCTGGGCAACGCATGGAAACCGCCGCGATTGATTTGAAGACAGGCCTGCGTCTACAGGCCTGAGGCCATTTTCCAAACTCAGCCGGGCTTGGCATAGGAGTCAGCGCTCATGACTTCAAGGCCAACGAAAGTCTCACTCCCTTCCACCCAAGCATCGTGGCCCGGTGGGATCGTGTACGACTCGCCGGCGGCCAGCGTCTTTTCCGAACCATCAGCCATTTGCACGCGAAGGCGCCCAGACACGACATGGCCCACGTGGGACGCTTGGCACGACTCAGTCTTGACCACCGGCTTGACACATTCAGACCATTTCCATCCAGGCTGAAATATGAATCGCCCCAGCGTGTAACCCTCGAACTTAACGACCTCCACGCGCGTCTTGTCAGGCGAACGAAGCTCATCGGGCGTGTCCTGTGACTTGACTTCAAACTTGTTGACTGAAACTGGTGTGGCGAGCACCAATTGCCCACAGGGCAAGTTCACTATAGGAGTGATGTGGCGCGCTTACAAGGTCGGCAATAAGAGCGCAACCTGGAGGGCCCTGGATACGGCCCAAAGTTGCAAAGTCGCTTCAAAAAGCCCCAAGTTCCGAGGCCTTGTAAACGCTGACTTTGACTTGAATAAGGTGACGAGCCTCGACCCCGGCACTGGCTCCACAGTTAGGGCTGCTTGGTTCCCCACCTGACCCGGTTGGCCGCTTCACCATGCGGGAAGGCCCGTCACTTTCGATTGTAAGGCGACTTGGACATCGCGGTTGACTCGACCGACGCCACGTACCGGGATTTTTTGCCCTGCACTTTAGAATGCCGGCATGTCCTACCTCGTCCTTGCCCGCAAATACCGCCCCAAGAATTTTTCTGAGATGGTGGGGCAGTCGCATGTGGTTCAGGCCCTGGGCAATGCCCTGCAGACTCAACGCTTGCATCACGCCTATTTGTTCACCGGCACGCGCGGCGTGGGCAAGACCACGGTGTCGCGTATTTTGGCCAAGTCGCTCAACTGCACGGGGGCAGACGGGCAGGGCGACATCACGGCCGAGCCTTGCGGCCAGTGTCAGGCTTGCGTGGATATCGACAGCGGCCGTTTTGTGGATTACACCGAGCTGGACGCGGCGTCTAACCGCAGTGTGGACGAGGTACAGGCCTTGCTGGAGCAAGCGGTTTACAAGCCGGTGCAAGGCCGCTTCAAGGTCTTCATGATCGACGAGGTGCACATGCTGACAGGGCACGCGTTCAACGCCATGCTCAAGACGTTGGAAGAGCCGCCGCCTTATTTGAAGTTCGTGCTGGCCACGACCGATCCGCAGAAAGTGCCGGCCACCGTGCTGTCGCGCTGCTTGCAGTTCAACTTGCGGCCTATGGCGCCTGAAACCATTTTGGAGCATCTGGCGCATGTGCTGGGCGCAGAAAACGTGGCATTTGAAACGCAGGCGCTGCGCTTGCTGGCCCGCGCCGCGCGCGGCTCCATGCGCGATGCACTCTCGCTGACTGACCAGGCGATTGCCTTTGGCTCAGGCGCCTTGGCCGAAGCCGGTGTGCGCCAGATGCTGGGCAGCGTGGGTTTGAGTCATGTTTACCGATTGCTCGACGCGCTGGCAAGCGGCGATGGCCGCGGCATCGTGGAAATGTCCGAGGTTTTGCGCGTGAACGGCTTGAGCCCGCAGTCCACCCTGGAAGAAATGACCAACGTCTTGCAGCGCATGGCCGTGCTGCAGGCGGTGCCTGACATGGCTGCAAGCGATGACTCGGCCGACCCGGATGTGGCTGAAGTTGCCCGCCTGGCCCAGGCCATGCCTGCGGACGAGACGCAGCTGCTCTACAGCCTGTGCCTGCACGGCCGGGCTGAGCTGGGTCTGGCGCCGGATGAATACGCGGCGCTGACGATGGTGCTGCTGCGGCTCTTGCCCTTCAAGCGGCCAGCAGGCGCAAGCGCGTCCTCAGGTGCTCCTGCAGAAGCGAGGGGCGCCGTCGAGCCCCCAAAAAAGTCTCAACCGTCTGAAATCGCTCGGGCTGCGCCCGCGCCCTTAGCAGCCCCAGTCGCTGCGCCAAAGCCCGTCGCAGGCCCCGTGCCTGCGCCCAAGCCCATTGCCGCCCCCGCCGCATTTGTCGAGCCGACCTCTGTGCCGATCTCTGCCCCAGTTCCAGCGCCTGTCTCGGTGCCAGTCTCTGCGCCGACCTCAGCGCCAGTTTCTGTGAGCCCGCCTACCGCTGAGCTGCAAACCACACCCTTGGGCGATGCCTGGGCTGAGCGCGTGCAAACGTTGATTTCAGCCGAGATGGTGGGTGGCCTGGTGCGTGAGTTGGCGCTGCAGTCAGAGTTGCGTGCGCAGGATGCCGAGGCCTGGACTTTGCGCGTGGAGCGCCAGTCGCTCAACCATGCCAGCGCCTGTGAAAAATTATTGCAGGCCTTGCAGACCCTGGACGAAGCCGCCGGCCAGATGCCAGTGCCTGCACTCGTCATTGAGGTCGGGCCTGTCAGTGACACACCGGCGCGCCGCAATGGCGCAGCGCAAGCTGAGCGGCAGCGCGTGGCCGAAGAAACGATTCATGCCGACCCCTTCGTTCAAGACATGATGAAGAACTGGGGCGGACGCATCGTGCCCGGCAGCATCCGCCCGCTCGCGGCGGTGGCAGTCAAGCCGATATGATCGAAACATTGATTTAAAGGACTCCAGAACATGTTCAACAAGGGACAACTTGCCGGCCTCATGAAGCAGGCGCAAGCCATGCAGGACAACCTGAAAAAGGCTCAAGATGAGCTCGCTTTCGTGGAGGTCAGCGCTGACGCAGGCGCCGGCTTGGTGAAGGTCACCATGACCTGCAAGCACGAAGTCAAGCGCGTTGAAATCGATGCGAGCTTGATCGTGCCTGACGACAAGGAAATGCTGGAAGACCTGGTCGCTGCGGCCTACAACGCGGCCTTGCGCAAGGCTGAAGAAGTCAGCCAGGAAAAGATGGGCAAGATCACAGCGGGCATGCCCGGTTTGCCCGGCGGCATGAAGTTGCCTTTCTGAGCGCCGCTTTCAAGTCCCCCAAAGTCGCCAGCGCGTTCAAGGGCCTCGCCTGATGGCCGATTCAAACGCACTCGAAGGACTCACCGAAGCTTTGCGCCGCCTGCCCGGTGTGGGCGCCAAGTCGGCTGCGCGCATGGCTTTTCATTTGCTTCAGCATGACAAGCCCGGCGCGCTGCGCATCGCCAAGGCCATTGAGCATGCGGTGCTCAGCGTCAAGCATTGCGAGCTGTGCAATACCTTGACCGAGCAAGCTCTGTGCTCCACCTGCCAGAACCCACAGCGCGACCGCAGCAAGCTCTGCGTGGTCGAAACGCCCGCCGACCAGGCCGCGCTGGAGCGAACGCTGGCTTACCGCGGCCTGTACTTTGTGCTGATGGGCAAGCTGAGCCCGCTCGACGGCATCGGGCCCAACGACATCGGCTTGCAGCGCCTGTTTGACCGCGTGCTGCCGAAAGACGCGGCAGGTGCGCCAAGTGAAGAGGCGCGAGAAGTCCAGGAGGTGATCCTGGCCACCAATTTCACCGCTGAAGGCGAAGCCACGGCGCATGTGATCGCGCAGGCCCTGAAGGCGCGCGGCGTGCAGGTCACACGGCTGGCACGCGGTGTGCCGGTTGGCAGCGAGTTGGAGTACGTGGACCTGGGGACGATCGCGCACGCCCTGGTGGACAGGCGTTAAAACAAATAAATGGGTTAACAAAAAGGACACTTCATGGCTACAGGTTTCACCATTGCTTTGGGCTGTATCTTGGTCATGGCCGCACTGCCCATCGTGTGCGCGGGCATCGCCAAGTCAGGCAAGTTCAGCGTGCACCGCAGTGAAGGCGGCTATGACAATCACGACCCGCGCCGCTGGCTGGAGCAGCAAAGCGACTGGCGCGCCCGCGCCAACAATGCGCAGGCCAATACCTTCGAAGCCTTGCCCTTCTTTTTTGCGGCCGTGATCGTGGCCCACCTGCTGCAAGCCCCGCAGTTGTGGGTGGACGCACTGGCCGTGGCCTTCGTGTTGCTGCGCATCGTCTACGTGGGCGCTTACGTGGCGGACAAAGCGAATCTGCGCAGCCTCGTGTGGGTGCTGGCCTGGGGTCTTAACGCGACTCTCTTGTTGATCGGTATCACCCGCTAAGTCAAGCGCGGCTGCGCCCGGCTTGGGTAAAACCCGAGAGGGGGATGTTCCCGATGCGAAATGCTCATCGCTCGCCTACGCTGCAAGCATGGACGACACGCATGCCAAGCCGCAACATTACCGCCTGAAAGTTGGGCAGTCTGAGGAGCCCTTACAAGGGCTGTCGCAGGGGTTGTCACGCCGCAGGCTGATGGCTTCGGCCCTGCTGCTGGCAGCTGCGTCCGCTGCGCCTTCACTGCACGCGCAAGGCAAGCCCGAACGCGCCAAGCTGACGCTGGCCGTGGCTGGCAAGGCGGGGCTTTACCATTTGCCCTTGACCATCGCCGAGCAGCTCGGTTACTTCCGGGCCGAGGGCCTTGACGTCGAGATCCTGGACTTGCCCGGGTCTTCCTACGCGGCTGTGCAGGCCTTGCTGGGGGGGACGGCAGATGTGGCCTCTTGCGGCTTCGAGCACACCATCAGCGCCCATGCGCGCAACCAGTTCTTACAAGCCTTCGTGATGCAAGGGCGGGCGCCCCAGGCTGTCCTGGGCGTTTCCAATCGCAGCTTGCCGTTCTACCAATCAATTGCGGACCTCAAGGGACGGCGTATCGGTGTAGCCAGTCTTGAGCCGCTCAGCAGCCTGCTGCCCAGTGTGTTGCTTTCAAATGCCGGCATTCGGCGGGCCGATGTCAGCTTTGTCGATGTGGGCTCCACCGCCAATGCGCTGGCGGTTTTGCGCTCCGGCCAGATTGACGCCATCAGCCACACCGACCCGCTGATGACGATGCTGGAGCAAAAAGGTGACGTCAAAATCATTTCAGACACTCGCACGCTCAAGGGCACGCAAGAAGTCTTTGGCGGCCCGATGCCCGCCGCTTGTCTGCAAGCGTCGGCAGAATTCATCCGGCGCCATCCCAACACCTGCCAGGCGCTCGCCAACGCGGTGACTCACGCCCTGAAGTGGCTGCAAACCGCCGGCCCTGGCGACATCATCAAGACGGTTCCCGAGGCGTATTTGCTCGGTGACCGGGCCTTGTACCTGGCTTCGTTCACCAAGGTGCGCGAGTCCATCTCCTTGGACGGCCTGATGCCTGAAAAGGGGCCGGAAACTGCGTTGAGAGCCGTCGCCAACCAAGATATGGGTGTGAAAGAGGCCCGCATTGACTTGAGCAAAACGTTCATCAATACCTTTGCGCAACGCGCCAAGGACCGCTTCAAGGCTTGACGCTCTGGGCGGCGCCTGTGCAATGCGGTAAGACGGGTAGGGCGGGCAGGTAACATCTGCGGCCATGTCGTCTGATGTCGCCGTCTCAGTTAAAAGCACCGCCAGCCCGCCTCATGCCGCCTTGGCATTCACAGCGGCCTTGTTCTTGATTCTGGTGTGGGGCCTGAATTTTTCGGTGCAGAAGTTCATCTTTGCCGCCATCGGGCCTGGGGCCTTTTTGTTCGTGCGCTACCTGATCATGCCGGCCTGCGCCGTCAGCCTGCTGGTGTATCTCCATGGTCTAAAGTGGCCAGTCGTGCCTCGCGAGGACTTTTGGGCGCTGGCCCGACTGGGTGTTGCGGGCCACTTTCTGCATGTCGGCATGGTCTGCTACGGCATTCACTGGTCCACGGCTTTTTCCAGTTCGCTCATTCTGGCTTGCGGGCCCTTGTTTACTTTGCTTTTGCTGCGTCTGAAGGGGCTGGAGTCACTGCACAAGGCGCAGATCGCAGGCTTAGCTGTGGCTCTTTCGGGCGTCCTGCTGTTTTTGTCTGACAAGTTGTTGGGCGGGCAGTTGCGCGCCACAGGCGGTGATCTTTTCTTGCTCGTGGCGGCCAGCTTTTTTTCCTATTACACGGTGGAGGCCAAGCCGCTGATCGAGCGCCATGGCGGTGTGCTGACCATGACGTACGCAACCTTGCTGGGCAGTGTTCCGGTGTTGTTTTTTTCACTGCCGGCGGCTCTGACGACGCCCTGGTTCGAGCTGTCCTGGCTGGTCTGGGCGGGCGTTGGCTGGTCGGTGCTGGTGAGCTCGTTTGCAGGCTGGCTGGTGTGGGGCTGGATCAACGCCGTGCGCGGCGTGGCGCGGACAGCACCCCTGATTTACCTCATGCCGCCGGTGGCGGGTACCGTCGCCTGGCTTTTTGCGGACGAACAGTTCACTGGCGTGAAGCTGGCAGGCGCTGCCTTGACGCTAGCCGGTGTGGCTGTGGCGCAGTTCAGCAGCACCACCTTGCGCGAAGCGCCCGCACCCGTCGATTGAGGTTAAAGGCCCAGGAAGCTGGCCAGTGCTTCGGTCGTCATGGAGCCTTCCTGCGTGATCAATGCGCCGGTTTGCGCATGGGTAGCCACGATGGTCGGGATGGAGCCAACGCCGAAGCTGGTGAGCAGTTGCGTGTTCTTTTCGATGGCCGCTTTTTGCGCGTCAATGTTGCCAGCTGCGGTGATTCCGCCGGCCTTGGCACGCATCGAAGCCTCATGCGTGTCCATGGCCGCCTCGGGATTGGCTGATGCCAGCAGTGTCGCGCCCTGGCTCACGCTCGCAGCATTCAAGATGCCCACGGGAATCCACACGAAGCGGGTTTTTGCCTTGAGTGGCTTGGCCGCTTCCCATAAGGCGGTGCAGTGAGGGCACTGCGCGTCAAAAAAAACATACACCGGCCGTGCGCTCATGGGAACGCCCACAGTGAAGCCCTGTGCCCCGGCCTCAATGGCGGCAATGGACACCGCCTGCGGGCTGGGCTTGGCCGCGCTGGACGAGGCTGAGCCACCGGCCGGCTGGTCTTTGCAGCCCACCAGGGCAAAACTGGTGGCGAGGAAGAGGGCGGCGATGAAGCGCAGGCGCAAGGTGTTCATGGGGTGATATTCAAATAATGGGTGAGCAAACGTGCGCAGCAAGGTTACGTGCAAAACCTCGCCTGGCGCCAGCTCATCGTTTGGCTGTCTGGGTGCCAGCCGGCTTTTTGGGCTCTACGGCTTTGGCCTGAACCTTTGCTTGCTTTGGCGCCGGTGCTTTGGCCGTCCGCGTGCTTTTGGTTTTGACTGGCAAGAACAGCACAACGGCCTGGCCCGCCTTGAAGCTACTGTGCGCCGTGGTGTTGTTCCAGTCGGCCACGTTCAATGCCGTCACGCGATAGCGCTTGGACAAGGTGGCTACCGTTTCACCCTTGCGGGCCTTGACGGTGGTGCGGCGTGTCACGATTTCCGGGGCCAGGCTCATCTGGCCGTTGTCGGCCACCTGGCTGGTCACGTCGGCCGCCATTTTGGCTGAGCGCGGCACCAGCAAGGTGGAGCCTGCTTTGATCAGCATGCGCGGCGGCACGTTGTTGATTGATCGCAGGTCCGCCTCGCTCATGCCGGTGCGCCTGCCGGCCTCGGCCGGCGTCATGGTGCTGGGGACAGTCCAGGCCGTCCAGCTGGCGTACTGACCCGAGGTGTAGGCTTCAAAGTTACGCTGGAAGACTTTGGCGTTGTCCCAAGGCAGCAGGATTTGCGGCGTACCGGCCGCCAAAATCACTGGCCTGCTCGCTGAGGGATTGAGGGCCTTGAAGTCTTCAAGTTTGACGTCCGCAAACTTGGCGGCCAGGGCTACATCAATGTCGCGGGAAATGGCCACTTCCTGAAAATAGGGGTGGTTCTCAATCCGCGGCAGCTCGGCCTGAAAGGCTTGCGGGTCGGCAACGATGTTCTTGACGGCCTGCAGTTTGGGAACATATAGCCGCGTTTCCGCGGGCATGTTGAGGTCGGTGTAGCTCGTGCCCAGGCCGGCCTTTTTGTTGCGGGCAATGGCGCGGCCCACGCTGCCTTCACCCCAGTTGTAGGCGGCCAGCGCCAAGTGCCAGTCGCCGAACATGCCGTGCAACTTTTGCAGGTAGTCCAGTGCCGCGCGCGTCGAGGCCAGCACATCGCGCCTGTCATCGCGAAAAACGTTTTGCTTGAGGTCGAAATACGTACCCGTTTGCGGCATGAACTGCCACATGCCCGCCGCCTTCGCACTGGACACGGCTTGCGGATTGAAGGCGCTTTCGATGAAGGGCAGCAGGGCCAGCTCGGTCGGCATGTTGCGCCGCTCCAGTTCTTCAACGATGTGAAACAGGTATTTGCTCGAGCGCTCGGTCATGCGCTGGATGTAGTCGGGCCGGCTGGCATACCACTGCTCGCGGTCTGTCACCAGCTCGTTTTGCAGGTCGGGCATGCGAAAGCCGCGCCGGATACGCTCCCAAAGCTCTCGCGGTGGTTCCAGCGGTGCGACGACCGAGCCCTTGCCGTCGGGGACCGCCTGCAGCGCTGCGTTGGGAGACAGCCCCTGGCGGCTACCAGCCAGCGCGGCGGAAGGACGCGTCCCGGCCGAAGGCAGACTGGACTCTGGACGCAAGCCCCCCACAGGGGACGGCGCCATCAGCGGCCCACCGACGAGGCTGGGGTCGCCACTGGACGGCCCTCCCGGTGCAGCGCAGCCGCCCAGCATGGCGAGCATCGCCAGGGCAGTCAGCCACTGGCTGAAGCGGGACGAAACGGGCCGAACAATTGCGCTGTGGTTTTGGAAGGTCATGGTCAAAATTTTTTGAAGGCCGTTTGGACTGTTTGGGAACGGTTTCGGCAAAACAGGCAAAGCGGCCGGCAGAGACGGTTGACTAGAATCAGCATGCCTGCAAGCGCGCTGCACATCGCCGATAGTGGTGGCGGACTGGCCTCGGTGATTTGCTCGGCGGCTCTGATTGTGCGTCCAGCTGCAAATCTTGGTCAGCCCATCTGTCGTCCGTCGATCACTATGAACAACAATCTGCCGATGGACCTCATGAGCTCGCGAATTATAGATTTGAGCGCATGGCTGAAGACGCCACCTGGCGCTTATCTGCTGGCCTGGGAGCGTGAGCGGTTTGACCAGGCGGTGAGCGATATTTTTGGCTATCACGCGCTGCAGCTGGGTTTGACCGAAATCGACACGCTGCACACCAATCGCATGCCGCACCAATGGCTGAGCCTGGACAGTTTGGCCGCCGCTGAGATGCAAGGCGACTCGTCCGGCGTACCCTCGGGCGATGACCGGCCGCGCAAAATTGCTTTGTTCACGCACTCGGCGGCATTGCCTTTTCCGGCGAACAGCCTGGACTTGATCGTTTTGCCTCACACGCTTGAACTCAGCCCCGACCCGCACGCGACCTTGCGGGAAGTCGAACGCGTGCTGGTGCCTGAAGGCCGGGTGGTCATCAGCGGGCTGAACCCGGCCAGCTTGTGGGGCTTGCGCCAGCGCCGGGCGCAGCTGGCCCGCCGTCTGGGTCTGGGTGAGTTGTACTTGCCGCAAGCGGGCGACTTCATTGGCCACTGGCGTTTGCGTGACTGGCTGCGGCTGCTGAGCTTTGAGGTCGAGTCGGCCCAGTTCGGCTGCTACCGGCCGGCGCTCAGCAGCGCCCGCTGGCTCGGCCGCTTTGCCTGGATGGACAGGGCCGGCAGTCGCTGGTGGCCCATTTTTGGCGCTGCTTATTTTTTGGTGGCCACCAAGCGCGTGCGCGGCATGCGCTTGCTGGAGCCGGCCTGGAAGACGCGGCCGGCCCGCTCTCCCGCGCCCGCCGTGGTGGCCAATCGACGTGGTGCGCAGCCGCGCAGCACGACTTCTTTTTCAATTGACGAGCAAGACTGACGATGAGTGATGAAATGAATCCTGCGCCTCCGGTGGTGATCTATACCGATGGCGCCTGCAAGGGCAACCCGGGCCCCGGTGGCTGGGGCGCCTTGCTGACGGCAGGCGGCACGACCAAGGAAATCTTTGGCGGCGAGCTGGGCACGACCAACAACCGCATGGAAATCATGGCCGTGATCGAGGCCCTGTCCGCCCTGAAAAAGCCCTGCCATGTCATCTTGTACCTGGACAGCGAGTACGTCAGGAAGGGCATCACGGAATGGATTCATGGTTGGAAAGCCCGAGGCTGGCGCACCGCAGCCAAGGCACCCGTCAAAAACGTCGATCTTTGGCAGCGTCTGGATGCCCTGGTAGAGACCGCCGGTCACCAGATCGACTGGCGCTGGGTGCGCGGCCATGCGGGCGACCCGGGCAACGAGCGGGCCGATACCCTGGCCAACAAAGGCGTGGATGTGGCTTCGCGCGGCGGCGCCGCTGGACCGCGCTGAACGCCCAAGCCAGCATCGTGTCCCAGCGTTACATTCAAGCTTGTTGCCATTCGCATACCAAGAATGTTGAGCAGCGCCAGGCTACGTAGTTGCCGAAGGCTTGCGATTGTTCGCGCTGTTACATTGTTACGTTAACTCATCTATAGCGGAGCGCCCTCTTCATGGCTTCCAAAGCAATTTATTCGGTTGTCGCCGTTGTCGGCATTGCAGCCGCGGGCGGTGCAGCCTGGTGGTACCAGAACAAGCCGGCAGCTTCAGCTGCTGAGCCGGGCGCTGCGACCGCGACCGGTCCGCAGGCGGCGGCGAGCGCGGCGGGCGGCGGCGCCCCTGGCGGAGGTGGCGGTGGCAAGCCCGCCGTCGAGGTGGCCAAGGTCGAGGCGGTCAAGCTGGTGGATGAAAACCAGTCGGTGGGATCGCTGCGTTCACGCCAAGGCGTGGTGCTGCGCCCTGAAGTCAGTGGGCGCATCACGCAACTCAATTTCCGCGATGGCGACCGTGTCAAGAAGGGCCAGTTGCTGGTTCAGTTTGACGACCAGTTGCCGCAGGCGCAGATCCAGCAGGCGCTGGCTGAGCTGGGCATTGCGCAGGTCAACTTCAAGCGCAATCAGGAGTTGGTGGAGCAGAACTTCATCAGCCGCCGCACCGTGGACGAAAGCGCGGCCAACCTGCAAGTGGCCGAGGCCAAACTGGCCTTGGCGCGCGCCACAGCCTCACGGCTCAAGCTCTTGGCACCCTTCGACGGTCTGGCCGGCATTCGCGGCGTGAACGTGGGCGACTTCCTCAAGGACGGCGCCGACATCGTGAACATCGAAGACATCGAAGCTATTTACGTCGACTACCGTTTGCCTGAGCGCTTTCAGTCCAAGGTGCGCCGCGGGCAAAAGGCCGCCATCGACCTGGATGCGTTGCCAGGCCAAAAGTTCACGGCCACGGTACAGGCGATTGATCCGCTGATCGAGCCCAACGGGCGCTCAGTCGGCGTACGGGCTTGCATTGACAACCGCCGCCTGCAATTGCGTCCCGGCATGTTTGCCCGGGTGAACACGGTGTTTAGTCAGCGCGACAACGCACGCGTGGTGCCTGAAGAAGCCATCGTGCCGCAAGGCGGCAAGCAGTTTGTCATCAAGCTGGTGGACGGCCCGGATGGGCAGCGCACCAGCCAGCGCATGGAAGTCAAAGTCGGCCTGCGCAGCCCGGGCAAGGTCGAGATTCTCGAAGGCCTTGAACTGGGCGACACCGTGGTGGTGGCCGGTCAGCAGCGCTTGCAAAAAGACGGCACGGCCGTGCGCGTGGTGGACTTGTCGGCAGGTCGCCAGGGCGGCTCAGCCCCGGGCGCTACCGGTGCGCCGGCGCAAGGCGCTTCGGCCCCGGCCGGCTCGGCTGCGCCAACTGCCGCGCCAGCAAGCCCGGTGGTCCGCACACCTGCCAAGCCATTGGCGCCACTGGTGGGCCCTGACCCCTGCTTTGTGGCAGGCGCTGATGCGGCTGGCGCTGGCGGTCGTGGTGCTGCCCGACCCGGCCGCGCCGTCAGCCCTGGCGCTGATGCGCCCCCGACAGAGCGCGGTCGCAAACCTGCGCCCGAAGCCAGCCCCGCAGGCCTGCCCGTGCAAGCACCGGCCTGACGAACGTGTCCGCAGCCACAGCCGCCAAGCCCCTATTCCAGACCGGACACTGAGCCATGCAACTCGCTGAAGTTTCCATTCGCAGGCCGGTGTTCGCCACCGTGCTGTCGCTGCTGATCGTCCTGGTCGGCGCAGTCAGTTTCCAGCGCCTGACGGTGCGCGAATATCCCAAGATCGATGAGCCGGTCGTCACCGTCAGCGTGCGCTATCCGGGCGCCTCGGCGGAGGTGATCGAATCCCAGGTCACCAAACCCCTGGAAGACTCGATCGCCGGCATTGACGCGGTGGACGTGATCACCTCCATCAGCCGTGAAGGCCAGGGCCAGATCAGCGTGCGTTTCCGGCTTGAAAAAGACGCCGACTCAGCCGCTGCCGAAGTGCGTGACCGGACGTCCCGTGTGCGCAATCGACTGCCGCAAGCCATTGAAGAGCCGGTCATCTCCAAGGTTGAGGCCGATGCTTTTCCGGTCATCCAGATCGCGTTTTCCAGCGATTCGCTGAGCCAACTGCAGATCAATGACCTGATCAACCGGGTCGTCAAGCCGCGCCTGCAAACCGTCACTGGCGTGGCCGACGTGCGGATTTTTGGTGAGCGCAAATACGCCATGCGCGTCTGGCTGGACAGCGACAAGCTCGCCGGCTTCAAGCTCACCACGCAGGACGTGGAAGACGCGATACGTCGCAGCAACCTGGAGTTGCCGGCAGGGCGTATCGAATCTCAGCAGCGTGAGTTCAGCGTGACCTCGCAGACCAGCTTGGTGCGGGCCAGCCAGTTCGGCGACATTGTCATCAAGACGGTGAACGGATTTCCGGTCAAGGTGCGGGACGTCGCACGGGTTCTGGAGGGCACCGCCGATGAGCGCACCGCTGTTCGCCTGAACGATCGGCCCGCCGTGGCGGTGGGCGTGATTCGCCAGGCCACGGCCAATCCTTTGGACTTGTCCAAGGGCGTTCGAGATGCTTTGCCCAAGTTGCGGGCTGACTTGCCCGGCGACATGTTGATCGACGTGGCCAACGACAACGCCGTGTTCATCGACCGCTCGGTCAAGAACGTTTACAGCACCATCGTCGAGGCCGTCGTGCTGGTGGCGCTGGTGATCTTTGTTTTCTTGCGCACGCTGCGCGCCTCCATCATTCCCATCGTCACCATTCCGGTCAGTCTGGTGGGCACCTTCGCCCTGATGGCGCTGGCTGGCTTTTCGATCAACACGCTGACGCTCCTGGCCCTGGTGTTGGCCATCGGTCTTGTGGTCGACGATGCCATCGTGATGCTGGAGAACATCTTCCGGCACATTGAAGAGGGCATGGACCCGTTTTCAGCCGGTATCAAAGGCGCGCGGGAAATCGGCTTTGCGGTGATCACCATGACCGCCACGCTGGTGGCGGTGTACGCGCCGCTGGCTTTTACACCGGGTCGCACGGGGCGGCTCTTTGTCGAGTTTGCGCTGGCGCTGGCCGGCGCGGTGGTGGTTTCGGGTTTTGTGGCGCTCACACTCACGCCCATGCTGTGCACGCAACTGCTGCGTCACAACCCCAATCCCAACCGCTTTGACCGCGGCATGGAAAACCTGCTGAACAAGGTGGCTGACACCTATGGCAGGGCGATCCGCTGGATCGTGACGGCGCGACACCAGCCCGCGCCCAGTGCCGGCCTGGCTGGACGTTTGAGGGGCTGGATGCTGCAAGCGCGCTGGTTGGTGGTGGGCATCATGCTGATGAGTGCCGGCGCCATCGCCTTGGTGTACCCGACCATGAAGCAAGAACTCTCGCCCATGGAAGACCGTGGGGTGATTCTGGCCAACATCACGGCGCCGGATGGCTCGACTCTGGACTACACAGACCGCTATGCCAAGGCCATGGAGCGCATGGGCAAGCCCTTCAAGGAGTTTGACCGCATCTTTGTGATCGCGGGCAACCCGACAGTGGCACAGGGGACGGTGGTGTTTCGCACCGTGGACTGGAGCGAGCGCACGAAATCAACCATGGATCTGGCCAAGGAAATCCAGCCGAAATTCAGTGGCTTGCCGGGTATCACGGCCTTTGCCATCACGCCGCCGTCACTGGGCCAGGGCTTTCGCGAGCGCCCCATCAACTTCGTGGTTCAAACGTCGGACAGCTACCAGGCGCTCAACGGCGTGATGCGCCAGTTTCTGGACGAGATCGCCAAGAACCCCGGCATCGTCTCGCCCGACGTGGACCTGCGGCTGAACAAGCCGGAACTTCGCGTGGACATCGACCGTGAAAAAGCGGCTGACCTGGGCGTGAGCGTCGAGGTCGTTGCCAAGGCCATCGAGACTTTGCTGGGCGGGCGCAACGTGACCCGCTACAAGCGTGACGCCGAGCAGTACGACGTGGTGGTGCAGACCCAGGCCAGCGGACGCAATACGCCCGATGACATTGACCGCATTTATGTTCGCGGCCGCAACGACGCCATGATTCCGCTGGGGGCCTTGGTCAAGGTGCGCGAAAGCGTTTCCCCACGCGAGCTGAACCACTTTGGTCAGCGCCGCTCTGCCACCATCACGGCCAGTCTGGCGGGCGACTATTCGCTGGGCGAAGCCTTGAAGTTCATGGACGACACCGCGGCCAAGGTGCTCAAGACCGGCTACACCACCGATCTGAACGGCACGTCCCGCGAGTTCAAAAAATCGCAGGGTGCGCTGGCCATTGTTTTCGTGCTGGCGCTGGTGTTCATTTTCCTGGTGCTGGCCGCGCAGTTCGAGAGCTTCATTGACCCACTGGTCATCATGGTGTCGGTGCCGCTGTCCATGATCGGTGCCTTGCTGGCGCTCAAATGGACCGGTGGCTCGCTCAATGTGTATTCACAAATTGGCCTGATCACACTGGTGGGTTTGATTACCAAGCACGGCATCTTGATCGTCGAGTTCACCAATCAGCAGCGGATGGCCGGCCTGGATTTGGTCGAGGCCTTGGTGAAAGCCTCGTCACAGCGGCTGCGTCCCATCTTGATGACGACCGGCGCCATGGTGCTGGGCGCGGTGCCGCTGGCCATTGCCACGGGCGCGGGTGCTGAGAGCCGCTCTCAGATTGGTTGGGTCATCGTGGGCGGGATGTCCTTGGGCACGCTGCTGACGGTCTTTGTGGTGCCGACCATGTACGCCTTGTTTGCCCGCAAGGCGGTGCCGGGCGCCAAGACCGACGAGCTGCGCGAAGCGCCAGTCGCTCACGCAGCCGGTCACGCCGAGCTGGTCGCCAAGTAAGTCAACGCCGATCTGGCCCTATGACCGAAGTCAGGGGTCAGATCGCGCCGTCAAACATCATCACGTCCACCAGGTCGCCGACTTCAGCGCTGCCTTGGTCGTGATGCAGCACGATGAGGCCGTTGGCCTCGGCCATCGAGCTTAAAACGCCTGAACCCTGATTGCCTGTGGTGCCCACCTGCAAGCGGCCGTCTGGCGCACGTGAGACCCAGCCGCGCTGGTATTCGGTGCGGCCTGGCCGTTTGCGAAGTTTTTCCTGGCTGTGGGCCTGAAGCAAGGGCGGCTCGCTGTCAGTGCAGCCAGCCATGCGTTGCAAGGCCGGGCGCACAAAGGCCAAAAACGTCACCATCACGGCCACTGGATTGCCCGGCAGGCCAAACAGCACCGCGCCCGGTTTGCCTTCTACCGAGCTGGCCAGTCTGCCCACGGCCATGGGCCGGCCCGGCCGCATGGCCACACGCCAAAAAGCCACGTCGCCCAGCTTGCGCATCATCGCCTTGGTGAAGTCGGCCTCGCCCACGCTCACACCGCCACTGGTGATGACGGCGTCAGCCCGGCGCCCCGCGTCTGTGAAGGCGGCCTCCAGTGCAGCCGGCTCGTCTTTCACCACGCCCAGGTCAATCACGTCGCAACCCATTCGGCTCAAGAGGCCGAATACGGTGTAGCGGTTGCTGTCATACACAGCGCCTTCGCGCGGCGATTCGCCCAGCGACAAGATTTCGTCGCCGGTGGAAAAGTAGGCCACGCGCAGGCGGCGCAGGCATTTGAGTTGCCGCAAGCCCAGCGAGGCGGCCAGGCCCAGGCGCGCCGGTGTGAGGCGCTGACCTTGCTTGAGTGCGGCCTGGCCACACGCCAGGTCTTCGCCCGCCAAGCGCCGGTTGTCGCCGCGCTTAAGGGCTTGAAGCGCCTGGGCGGGCAGGGTGACGCGCTCAGCGCCTTCAGCAGCGCTCACGCTCACCAACTCCTGCGGCACGACAGTGTCCAGCCCGACCGGCATCACGGCGCCCGTCATGATCTTCACGCATTCGCCCGCGCCGACCTGTCCTTGCCAGGCTTTGCCAGCCAAGGCGGTGCCCACCACTTTCAACTCAAGGCTTGGAGCGCCCGCCGCTGCTTGCACGCCGGCAAGTTGGGAGCCGTCAAAGGCATAGCCGTCCATGGCTGAGTTGTCATGCGGCGGCACGTTGAACGGCGAGATCACGTCGTCTGCCAGCACGCGGCCCAGTGCTTCAAACAGCGCCAGGTCTTCTGACTCGGCGACGGGCCGCACGAGTTCTGCAAGGAAGGCGTTCACCGCGTCAGCGGGCAGGGCGCTCGGGTCGTAGCCTTGCAGCGCTGCACCGATTTGCGCCGTGGTTTTTGTCGCCATGTTCTGGAGCTCGGTCATGCGCGCAGATCCTCAATGCTCAATGCAGTTCGTTCAGCTGTTGGCTAGCCGATGTTCAGCGGTTTTCGAGCTGGTGCAATTCGGCCAGCGTGTTGGCATTGAAGAAAGCCCGAGCGTCGTCGCCGGGCTGGTCAAACGCCACCAGCGCCGTCTTGTGCTGCGCCGTCCAAGCGTCAATCTTGCGGCCACCGCCGGCGGTAAAGCGCACCAGGCTTTCGAGCAAATGCGTGCGCAGCAGGCAGAACACGGGTTGCGGGCGCAGCTGGCCGTCTTCCTCACGTGCAGCGGCCATGGCAATGTCCGCGTCCTCGGCTTCCAAGGCGTCCAGCAAGCGATCCACGAGGTCGTGCGGAAACAGCGGCGTGTCGCAGGGCACAGTCATCATCAATGGCGTTTCGCTGCGTTCCAGACCGGTCAAAAAGCCAGCCAACGGCCCGGCGAAGTCGCCCAGGCTGGTGGCGTCAGGCCAGACCGGCACGCCGAAGGATTCATAAGCCGCCAGATTGCGGTTGGCATTGATCAGCAACTCGCCGACTTGCGGACTCAGGCGAAGTTGCGTGTGCAGGGCCAGCGGCACGCCATTGAAGTTTTGCAGGCCTTTGTCGGCCCCGCCCATGCGGGAACCACGGCCGCCGGCCAGAATGACGCCGGTAATGTCTTGGGTGCTGATCATGAAGTGAGGAGAAAAAAATAGGTGATGGCCCACGCGGGCCGGAGCAGCGCTTCAGCCGCCGATGTAGCTCATCTCAACGCGCTTGCCTTGGCCGAGCAAGGCAGAGGTGTCAGCCGGCAAGGCCGCGCGCATTTCAGAGTAGCGGTCAGTGCGCGCCTGCCACACATGGCCGATGGCCGCTGCAATTTGTGCATCGGAAAATTCGCCGCGCAAGAGCGTGTGCAGGTCATGCCCTTGGCTGGCAAACAGGCACAAAAACAATTTGCCTTCGGTCGAGAGCCGGGCGCGGTTGCAGTCACCGCAAAAAGCATGCGTCACGCTGCTGATCACGCCGACCTCACCGCCGCCGTCGGCATAGCGCCAGCGCTCAGCGGTCTCGCCCGTGTAGTTGGCCGCAATCGGGCTCAAGGCAAATTTCGATTGCAGGCGCTCAATAACCTGGGCGGAAGGCAACACCTCGTCCATGCGCCAGCCGTTGGTCGCGCCTACGTCCATGTATTCAATAAAGCGCAGCACCACACCCGAATGGCGGAAGTGGCTGGCCATGGGCAGGATCTGGTCGTCATTGGTGCCACGTTTGACCACCATGTTGACCTTGATAGGCGCCAGGCCCACGCGCTCGGCTGCTTCGATGCCCTTGAGCACATCGGCCACCGGAAAGTCCACGTCATTCATGCGCCTGAACA
>CAZNQE010000031.1:0-26486 GCA_964575005.1 uncultured Polaromonas sp.
TGCTCGACCGAGACGGCTTCAGGCCCAACGTCGGGATCATCTTGCTCAACCAGAAGAGTCAGGTTTTTTGGGGCAAGCGAATCCGCACCCACTCGTGGCAATTTCCGCAAGGCGGCATTGACCGCGGTGAAAATCCCGAGCAGGCGATGTTCCGGGAATTGCATGAGGAAGTGGGGCTCATGCCGCAACACGTGCAGGTGCTCGCCCGCACGCGTGACTGGTTGCGCTATGAGGTGCCTGACCGCTTCATTCGCCGCGATGCGCGCGGCCACTACAAAGGTCAAAAGCAGATCTGGTTTTTGCTCCAGCTGGTTGGCCACGACTGGGACTTGAACCTGCGCGCGACCGACCACCCCGAGTTCGACGCCTGGCGTTGGAACGAGTATTGGGTGCCGCTCGATGTGGTGGTGGAATTCAAACGCGGCGTCTATGAGATGGCGCTGACCGAGCTTTCTCGCTATGTGCCGCGTTTGGACACGCGGGCTGACCCCCGTGCTGACCACCGCAACCGCTTCTTGCGCGGCGGCTTGCGCCAACGTGATGGTGGTCAGCCAATGGATGGTTTTGGGCACTTCACCGCGGGCGGCTTTGGTAATTTTGAACTGCCCCCTGGTGCCAGCTTTGATCCCGATCCACAAACGGCGTTACGGCCCGTCGCGCCTGACAAGCAGGAAATCTAAGGGCGCTTTGCCTTCAGGCGTCCTGCCTTCTGGTCCTCTTTAGCGGCTCAACACCAGATTGGTCCGATGCAGCATCTCAGGCTCGCCCGTGTAGCCGAGCAGGCGATCGAACTCACTGGAACTTTTGCGGCAAATCAAGCGGGCTTCCGAACTTGAGTAGTTCGCTAGGCCCCGGGCGATTTCTTGGCCAGCCGGGTCATGCACTGCAATCACGTCGCCGCGCGAAAACTCGCCGTGAACGGCCGTCATGCCGATGGGCAACAGGCTCTTGCCTTCGTCGCGCACTTTGCTGACTGCACCTGCATCCACCGAAACGGCACCACGCATTTGCAAGTGGTCGGCCATCCACTGCTTTCGCGCCTGGTTCTTGGCTGTTTGGGCCACCAGCAAGGTGCCTATGGCTTCGCCCTGCGTCAAGCGCAGCAGCGCGTCCGGCTCGCGCCCCCAGGCGATGACGGTTGACGCGCCGGAGCCCGCCGCGCGTTTAGCCGCAAGGATTTTCGTGAGCATGCCACCCTTGCCGATGCTGGAGCCGGCACCGCCCGCCATGGCTTCCAGGGCGGGGTCGCCTGCCAAGGCTTGATGCACAAAGCTTGCGTTGGGGTCCTTGCGCGGGTCGGCCGTGAACAGCCCTTTTTGATCGGTCAGGATGATGAGCGCGTCCGCCTCGACCAGATTGGCGACCAGCGCGCCCAGCGTGTCGTTGTCGCCGAACTTGATCTCGTCGTTGACGACCGTGTCGTTTTCGTTGATCACGGGCACCACGCCCAATTGAAGCAAGGTCAGCAAGGTCGAGCGAGCGTTGAGATAGCGCTCGCGGTCTGCGAGGTCAGCATGCGTCAGTAGCACTTGCGCGCTGCCTATGTTGTTCTCCCGCAGCTTACTTTCGTAGGCTTGCGCCAAACCCATTTGCCCGACGGCAGCCGCCGCTTGCAACTCGTGAATAGCCTTGGGCCGGGTTGTCCAACCCAGGCGCTTCATGCCCTCGGCAATCGCGCCGCTGCTGACCATGATGACTTCCCGTCCGTCCTTGACCAGTGCTGCCAATTGGCCGCACCACAAGCCGATGGCATCTGCGTCCAGTCCGCGTCCCTCATTGGTCACCAGGCTGGAGCCAACCTTGACCACGATACGCTTGGCATTACGGAGTACCTCAGACGTCGCGGTGGCTTTGCGGTCAGTGGGCAGTGAAGTCTCGGTCATGGGCACACATTTCAGGCTAACCCGCGGGGGGCAAAGTACTCAGAGTTGGGGCGATCAGTCGGCGGCAGGCTGGTCGGCCACAGGAAAGCGAGGATCGATCTCCTCCGGGGGCATCTCGCTTTTCTGGACTGACTTGACGTGCTGGTAAATGGCTTTGACCAAGTGCTCGCAGCCTTCCCGTGTCAGAGCCGAAATCTCGAACACCGGACCTTTGAATTTGAAGCGTTTGACGAAATCCTTGACCACGGCCGCCCGCTTGTCTGCGTCGATCATGTCCAGCTTGTTCAGTACCAGCCAGCGCGGCTTGTTGAACAACTCTTCGTCGTATTTCTTGAGCTCACCCACGATGGCTTTGGCTTGCGCGACCGGGTCCACGCCTTCGTCAAAAGGCGCCAAATCCACCACGTGCAGCAGCAAACGTGTGCGCTGAAGGTGGCGCAGGAACAGATGGCCCAGGCCAGCACCTTCCGATGCGCCTTCGATCAAGCCTGGCAAGTCGGCGACCACAAAGCTTTGCTCAGGGCCGACGCGAACCACGCCCAGATTGGGGTGCAGGGTGGTGAAAGGGTAGTCAGCAATGCGCGGTCTGGCGTTGGAGACGGCGCTGATGAAGGTGGACTTGCCAGCGTTGGGCATGCCCAGCAAGCCCACATCGGCCAGCACCTTGAGTTCCAGCTTCAGGCTCTTGCGCTCACCCGGCCAGCCAGGTGTTTTGGTACGGGGCGCGCGATTGGTCGAGCTTTTAAAGCGCAGGTTGCCAAAGCCGCCATCGCCGCCCTTGGCGATCATCACTTCTTCGCCTGGCACCAGCAATTCGAACAGGACGTCGCCCGTTTCGGCATCCGTCAAGATGGTGCCGACGGGCATTTTCAAGATCACGTCGTCGCCTTTGGCGCCGAACATGTCCGAACCCTTGCCGTGCTCGCCTCCGCGCGCTTCGTGCCTGCGGGAGAACCGGAAATCGACCAGCGTGTTCAGGTTGGAATCAGCAACCGCGTAGACGTGACCGCCTCGGCCGCCATCACCGCCATTGGGGCCGCCGAACTCTTTGTACTTCTCGTGGCGAAAAGAAACGCAGCCATTGCCGCCATCGCCGGCCGCGATGTCTATGTATGCTTCGTCTACAAATTTCATGGTCGTTTCCCCCGTCACAAGGGTGCCGAGTTCGGTCTCAAGTTTACAAAAATCCGTCTTCTTCGCGCCTGGGCGCGTTCAGAAACGAAAAAGCCCCGGCAGGCGGGGCTTCGATGCGATCGAAGTGAGCAGCTTTAGACTGGCGTCACATTGACCGTGTGCTTGTTCAGTGCGCCTTTGACAGCGAAAGAAACAGAGCCGTCAACCAACGCAAACAGCGTGTGGTCTTTGCCGATGCCGACATTGACGCCCGGGTGGAACTTGGTGCCACGCTGGCGCACGATGATGCTGCCTGCATTGATCACTTCGCCGCCGAACTTCTTGACACCCAGCATTTTTGGCTGCGAGTCGCGGCCATTTCGCGTAGAGCCGCCGCCTTTTTTCTGTGCCATTTTCCGTTACTCCTGGGGGCTTAACCGGCGATGGCGCCGATTTGCAGCTCGGTGAAATTTTGCCGGTGACCCTGGCGCTTTTGGTAGTGCTTGCGACGGCGCATCTTGAAGATGCGGACTTTGTCGCCCCGACCATGAGACAGGACCGTGACTGTGACTGTTGCACCGGACACCAAGGGCGTACCCACCTTGATATCACTGCCGATGCCGACAGCCAATACCTGGTCGATAACAATCTCTTGGCCTACGTCCGCAGCAATCTGTTCTACTTTAATTTTTTCACCGGAAGCAACTTTGTATTGCTTGCCACCGGTTTTTATGACCGCGTACATGTAAGACCTCGTCTAATTGAGTTCTGCAGACGGATTTCCGCAGAGCCAGCGATTATAGCCCGCCCCGACGGGTTTGTCGAGAAGCCCCCATCCGCGCCGTCCACGGCGGCATCTGGCTGCCATGGCGCGTGCCTTTGAGCCGGGGTCCCGGCAGATGCTGCTCAGCTGCTTCCTATAATCCGGGCAACTTCAGGTCTGGACTTCCTTGTCTCTCAACTCTTCAAGCACTGCGGCCGCGTTGGCCCTCATCGCTGACGACATGCGCGGCATGGATGGCGTCATTGCAAATCGTCTCAGTTCCGACGTGCCTTTGGTCGGCCAAGTCTCGCGCTACATCATTGCCGCGGGGGGCAAACGCTTGCGGCCGGCCTTGCTGCTTCTAATGTGCGGCGCCCTGGGCTATCGCGGCGAGCAGCGCCTGAACCTGGCGGCGGTGGTCGAATTCATTCACACAGCCACGCTATTGCACGATGACGTGGTCGATGGGTCGACCTTGCGCCGTGGCCGCGCGACGGCCAATGAATCATTTGGCAACCCCGCCAGCGTGCTCGTTGGTGACTTTTTGTATTCCCGGGCCTTCCAGATGATGGTGGACGCTGGTGACATGCGCATCATGCGCACCTTGGCCGAGGCGACCAATGTGATCGCTGAAGGTGAAGTTCAGCAACTGATGAACATGCATGACGCGAGCCTGTCCGAAGTTGATTACTTGCAGGTCATTCGTTCGAAGACGGCCAAGTTGTTTGAGGCCAGCGCACGCATTGCCGCTTTGCTGTCGCTTGCAACGCCAGAGATCGAGGCCTGCTGCGCGGAATATGGCCAAGCCCTGGGCACGGCTTTTCAAGTGATCGACGACGTTCTTGATTACGACGGCGATGTGGCCGAAATGGGCAAGAACCTCGGTGACGACCTTCGTGAAGGCAAGGTGACCTTGCCGCTGATTGTGGCCATGCAGCGGGGTACGGAGGCTGAGCGCCAGTTGCTCCGAGAGGCCATTGAGAGTGGTGGTGCCGAGAAAATGACGGAAATAGTGGACATCGTCCAGCGCACGGGCGCCTTGGAAGTAACCCGTCGCCTGGCAGCCAGTGAGGCCCAACGTGCCGTGGATGCCCTGGCCTTCATCCCGGATAACGAGTATCGGGTCGCTTTGTTAAAATTGGCCTCGCAATTGCTGGAGCGTCGAGCTTGAATCTGCCCTTGCTCGCATCCCCTTTGCGGCGGGGTGTAGCTTAGTCTGGTAGAGCGCTACGTTCGGGACGTAGAGGCCGGAGGTTCAAATCCTCTCACCCCGACCATAATTGTCGCGGTCAGTCCTTCAGGTTTGGATGTGGTTGCCAATGAGGCAATTCAGTTTCATACATGAGCAATCGAGTCTTGCAATATCCCTGAGTTAATCTCTATAATTCCTCTTTTTAAAAAAGGAATCGCATATGAGTTCACTCAAGGAATTGACTGCACAAATCGCCTCTCTTCAGGCGCAGGTCGCTGAAGTTCGTCAGCGTGAAGTCGGCGAGGCTATTGCCAAGGTTCGCTCCTTGATTGAGGAATACCAACTCTCGGCAGAGGATGTATTTCCCCGTGGCCGCGCCAAGTCCGCGTCAAAAAAGACCGGCAAGGTCGCCGCCAAATATCGTGATCCTGCGACAGGCAATGAATGGAGCGGTCGCGGCCTGGCCCCCAAATGGCTGGCTGGAAAGAATAAAGCAGATTATTTGATCTCGAAGTAATCTGGGGCGTGTCCTGCGGGACCGCCTGCCTTCCATAAAAAGCCCGCTTTCTGCGGGCTTTTTATATTCTGTTGCCTTGCAGCCATGTGGCATCTCATGCGTGAGTCTGAGTCTGCTAAAAAAGTACCTATTATTTCTATAAGCTTGTTAAATTGGTGTAGATTAATATTTTAGATTTACTTTCTTTCGAGACTCAACGAAGATGAACGCATGAGCCCAAGACTTCTTCATGGCAATTTCTGACGGCCGTTTTCCCCCTAGTGGGCGGGAAGGCCTGACGGCCGACGATGCACCTGCCGTGACCTTCTTGCAGGACATGCTGCAGAAAGCAGTCAGCCTGCGTGCCTCGGACATCCATTTCGAGCCTTTTGAATTGGAGTACCGCATTCGATTCCGAATTGATGGTGAGCTTCATGAAGCGGCTGTTGCGCCTTTGACCTTGAAAGACCGCTTGGCATCCCGTATCAAGATACTTTCGCGTCTGGATATTTCAGAAAAACGGGTGCCGCAGGATGGCCGCATGAAAATCGTCATGGCTCAAGGGCAAGCCATGGACTTTCGAGTCAGCACCTTGCCGACGCTTTTTGGAGAAAAGATCGTCATCCGCATTCTTGACCCCAAGGCGGCGCAGATGGGTCTGGATGCATTGGGACTAGAGCCCGACGAGAAGGAGCGTTTGCTCAAAGCCTTGCGTCAGCCTCATGGCATGGTGTTGGTCACAGGACCGACCGGCTCTGGCAAGACAGTTTCGCTCTATACCTGCCTGAATCTGCTCAATCAGCCGACGGTCAATATCTCCACCGTGGAGGACCCGTCTGAAATCAATTTGCCCGGTATCAATCAGGTAAATGTCAACGACAAGGCGGGTTTGACCTTCGCGGCAGCCCTGCGGTCTTTCTTGCGCCAGGACCCGGACATCATGATGGTCGGGGAAATACGGGACCTGGAAACCGCTGATATTGCGATCAAGGCGGCGCAGACTGGCCATCTTGTGTTGTCCACACTCCATACCAACGACGCGCCCACCACATTGACGCGCATGCGCAACATGGGCATTCCGTCGTACAACATCGCTGCCAGCGTTATCTTAATCACCGCGCAGCGCCTGCTCAGGCGACTCTGTGATCAATGCAGACAGCCCGTTGCGCTCGATCGCGCAGCCTTGCTGGAGGCAGGCGTCAGGTCGGATGATCTAAGCGACGACTGGGTTGTGTATCGAGCACGAGGCTGTGAGCTTTGCCGCAAGGGCTACCGGGGACGCTTGGGTGTGCATCAAGTCATGCCTGTTTCAGAGGAGATTCAGCGCATCATTTTGCTGGGCGGAAGTGACCTCGAAATCGCGACCCAGGCTCAGCGGGAGGGCGTGCGTAGCCTGCGCCAGTCGGGCTTGCTGAAAGTTAAACTCGGCTTGACTTCGCTCGAAGAGGTGTTGCTCGGCACAAGCGCCTGACTGGGGGGCCGACCGGGCTGGCCTGTTTGCCTGCCTGCCCCTTTCGCTGTGGAGCCTTTCATTGTTCAACTTGGCGCCGCAACAACCAATGCCTAGCTCATTAGAGGCCCCTAGATCGAGCACTATCCTCTTCCGGTGGGAGGGCACCAACGCGCAAGGCGTCAGCGTGAGCGGTGAAATAAGCGCACATGGTGAAAATCAGGTCCGTGCTGCGCTGCGGCGACGGGGTGTGCGTCCCAGTCGGGTCGAACTTCAAAAGGCCGCCCGCGGTCGCGCCATACGGCCGGCCGATATTGCATTGTTCACCCGGCAACTGGCCACCATGCTGGCCGCTGGCGTGCCCATGCTGCAATGCTTCGAAGTCGTGGCGCGTGGGCAAGTCAATGCCCACATGGTCAAGCTGTTGCTGGCCATTCGATCTGACATAGAAACCGGCACCTCGCTCAGTACGGCGTTTCGCAAACACCCTGGCCAATTCAGCCCACTCTATTGCAACCTGGTCGTCGCGGGCGAGGCCGCCGGTATTCTGGACAGCCTGCTCGAGCGCCTGGCCCAGTACATGGAAAAGTCTGAGGCCTTGAAGTCCAGGATTCGCTCCGCCCTGATGTATCCGGCTGCGGTGGTGGCGGTATCGGTGGTCGTGCTGGGGCTGATCATGGTCTTTGTGATCCCCGCTTTTCAAAGTGTCTTTGCTTCTTTTGGCGCCGAACTTCCCGGCCCGACCTTGGTGGTCATGGCGCTGAGTGCCCATGCGGTCGCCTGGGGCTGGCTCTACCTGCTGCTCGGTCTGGTTTTGACTTATGCCGCGCACCAAGCGTGGCGGAGCCGTCCTGCCGTGCAGCTTGCCGTGGACGGCTGGGCGCTGCGAGCCCCCGTGTTTGGCTCCATGCTGGGGAAAGCCAGCCTGGCTCGATGGACGCGCACCTTGTCAACCTTGCTGGCTGCGGGTGTGCCGCTTGTTGAGGCCTTGGACTCCGTGGGTGGCGCGGCAGGTAATCGGGTTTTCCTTGGGGCGACCGAGGCCATTCAACGGCAAGTGTCCCAAGGCGCCAGCCTGAACACGGCCATGGCCGGCACCAGTTTGTTTCCGGCCATGGTCTTGCAGCTGTGCGCCATTGGTGAAGAATCGGGCGCACTGGATGCCATGCTGGCGCGCGCGGCAGAATTTCTCGAAGCTGAGGTGGAGGTTCAGGTGGCCAACTTGTCCAGCCTGCTAGAGCCCTTCATCATCGTCTTTCTGGGCGGCATGATCGGCGCGATCGTGGTCGCCATGTATCTGCCGATCTTCCAGTTGGGACAGGTGGTCTGATGCCCAGCGAACTGATGGCCATCTGGCTCACCAGCCCTGCGGTACTGGCTCTGGCGTTTGCCATCCTCGGCCTTGTGGTGGGCAGCTTCCTGAATGTCGTGATTCACCGCCTGCCGCTCATGCTGGAGCGGCAATGGGCCCATGAATGCGCCGAGTTCATGGCGGAGGCGGCCGTGACGCCCGACCAGCCATCGCCTAACGAGCCAGACTCTGCCCCCTTCAACCTCATGCGGCCGGGCTCCCAGTGTCCGCATTGCCAGCAAGCTATCTCCTGGTATTGCAACATTCCGGTTTTCAGCTATCTGGTTTTGCGCGGCCGGTGCTCGACTTGCCAGGGCCGCATCAGTCCACGTTACCCCTTGGTGGAATTGAGCACTGCAGTGCTTTTTTATTTTTGCGCGCTGCGCTGGGGCTTATCAGCAACGACGCTGGCTTGGTGCGGCTTTTCAGCCGCCCTGCTGGTACTGGCCTTGATCGACTGGGACACGACCTTGCTGCCTGACGACATCACGCTACCGCTCCTGTGGTCAGGCTTGATCGTGGCTGCACTGCAGTGGAACCCTGGCATCAGCGTCGCCGACGCGGTGTGGGGCGCGGTGGCTGGTTATGGGGCTTTGTGGCTGGTGTACTGGGCCTTTAAGGGAATCACGGGCAAGGAGGGGATGGGCTACGGCGACTTCAAGTTGCTGGCGGCCTTGGGCGCCTGGTTTGGCTGGACGGCCTTGTTGCCTCTCGTGCTCATGGCTTCGCTGCTGGGCGCGGCCGTGGGCCTGCTTTTGAAATGGCGCGGGAGCTTGCGCGCAGGCGGCTACGTACCGTTTGGCCCTTTTCTGGCGGCGGCAGGGTTCACCGCGCTTTTCTGGGAGCCGCAGGTCATCTTGCGTGTTCTGGGGCTGGCGCCATGAGCGATCGAAACAAAGTAAGGACGGGACCGCGGCATATCGGACTGACGGGTGGGATCGGCAGTGGCAAAAGCACGGTCGCTGCGATGTTCGCGGCCTGTGGCGCCGTGGTGGTGGACGCCGATGCGCTGTCCCGCCAACTCACGGCGACGGGTGGCGCAGCCATGGCGCCGATTGCCCGAGCGTTTGGTGAGCGTTTTGTCTCTGTCGAGGGAGCCCTGGACCGTGCACTGATGCGCGAGCTGGTTTTTGCCGAGCCGGCGGCCAAGTTGCGGCTTGAGGCCATCCTTCACCCACTCATTGCCGCGGAGACAGCGCGAGTTTCCGCGGCTGCCGAGGCTGCCGGGTCGGCCTGCCTGCTGTTCGACGTACCCTTGCTGGTCGAGTCTTCGCGCTGGAGGCCGCTCATGCATCAGGTCATCGTCGTTGACTGCCCCGAGGCCCGGCAGCTCAGCCGCGTGATGGCCCGCAGCGGCTGGACTGACGAAGCCGTACGGCGCGTGATGGCCGCTCAGGCCAGCCGCTTGCAGCGCTTGGCCGCCGCTGATGTCTGTATCTTTAACGACCAGCTGTCTCTGGACGAGTTGGCCGCCCAAGTACGGGAATTGGCGCCTCGCTTCGGGCTATGATCCGGCTTGATTGGCCTTAAGGCCGCAACGCCGACCCAAAAACTGCTGTGATCCTTTACGAATATCCGCTCAACGAACGCATTCGTACCTACTTGCGCCTCGAACATCTGTTCACGCGACTGGGTGAGCTGGCGGTGCGGGATGATCCTGTAGACCACCACTATGCGATCACCACCATCTTTGAGGTGATGGATGTTGGCGGGCGCGCCGACCTCAAGACCGAGGTGTTGAAGGACATTGAAAAGCAAAAGCACGTACTCAACGGCTACCGCGGCAATCCGGCCATCTCGGAAGCGGCGCTGGACGAGATCATTGCTCAGCTCGACACTTGTTTTTCGGCGCTGACGGCTTTGCCCGGCAAGGTCGGTCAGTCACTCACCGAAAACGACTGGCTGATGGGCATCCGTAGCCGGGTCGGGATTCCGGGCGGCACCTGCGAGTTCGACTTGCCTGTCTATTTCGCTTGGCAGCACTTGAGTAGCGCACGCCGCCGCGCAGACTTGGAGCGCTGGACTCTGACGCTCGTGCCCTTGGCGCGCGCCGTCGAGATTTTGCTCAAACTATTACGCGACTCGGGACTGCCGCAAAAAGTCCTGGCCACGAGCGGGCTGTATCAGCAGAGCTTGCCCCAGGGGCGCACCTTTCTTTTGCTCCGTCTGCGGCTTGACCGCAACTCTGCACTGGTGCCCGAGATCAGCGCCAACCGGCTGATGGTCTCGGTCCGCATGCTTTGCCGCGAAGAGGATGATCGCGTGCACTCTTGCGCTGAGAATGCCGAGTTCGAGCTCACCTTGTGCGCCTGACAGTTCGCGGGAGTCTTTGTCGTGAGTGAAACAACGCCCCAGCGCATGGTGACCTGCCCCACCTGTGGCGGTCCAAGCGTTTATGCCCCGACCAATCTTTTCAGGCCTTTTTGCAGTGAGCGCTGCAAGAATCTGGACATTGGTGCCTGGGCCAGCGAGAGTTTTCGCCTGCCCACTGAGGCACCACCTGACGACCAGGTGTTTGGCGACGCCAAACTGCAGTAGGACTCGTTTGGTTCAGGCGGCTGGCGTTCCCAGCACTTGTTGCAACTCACCGTTTTGGTACATCTCCATCATGATGTCGGAGCCACCAATGAACTCGCCCTTGACGTAAAGCTGAGGAATCGTGGGCCAGTTGCTGTATTCCTTGATGCCGTGGCGAATTTCTTCGTCTTCCAGCACGTTGACCGTGGCGGGTTTGGTCACGCCGCAAGCCTTGAGCACTTGAATGGCACGGCCTGAAAAACCGCACATGGGGAACTGGGCCGTTCCTTTCATGAACAGCACGACGTCGCTGGATTTGACGATGTCATCGATGCGTTGCTGGGTGTCGCTCATTGATTGCTCCTGAGATGGGGGCCGCCCTGAAAGACGGGCCGAACTTGATCTGATTCCCGGCATCGCAAATCAAGTGCTTTTCCGGGTGCATTTTTTGAGATTATCGCGGGCTTTGAACGTCAGTAACCCGGTCGGGCCATTGCCCTCCTGAGCAACGTTCCATCCCAGCCAGGTCGCGCCGGCTGCCGACCTCCTTAAAGCCGCGGGCCCTGAGCAAGGCGCAAACGGCGTCGGCCTGGTCATAACCGTGTTCGAGCAGCAACCAAGCGCCCGGCGCTAATTGTTGGGGTGCGCCTTCAATGATATGGCGCAGGTCTGCCAGGCCATCCGGTCCTGCCGTCAAGGCCTGTAAGGGCTCATGACCCAGAGCAGCCAGATGGGGGTCTGCATCCCGGATATAGGGCGGGTTGCTCACGATCAAGTCAAACTCACCCCCCACGCCGTCAAACCAGCTGCTCAGCTCGACGCGAACGTCCAGGCCCAGGCGCGCTGCGTTGCTGCGTGCCACGGCGATGGCGTCCGGGCTGGCGTCAATGGCCGTGACGTCCAGGGTGGGCCGCTCGTGTTTGAGGGACAGCGCAATCGCGCCACTGCCGGTGCCCAGGTCCAGCACGCGGGCGGCAGGGGGCATACCCGGCTCTGCGAGTTGGGCCAGGGCCCAGCTCACCAGCGTTTCGGTGTCCGGCCTTGGAATGAGCACGCGGGCATCGACCTGAAGGGCTAGCGAGAAAAACGCTTGCTCACCCAAAAGGTAGGCCATCGGCTCGCCGCTTGCATGCCGGGCCGTGAGGTCTTCAAAGGCCGCCTGGACTGCCGGTGGCAGCGCCGTGTGCTCATGCGTCAATAGCCAGGCGCGCTCAATGCCAGGCCGGCCCAGCGCATGCAGCAGCAGCCTTTGCGCATCCAGCCGGTCCATGCCTTGCCGAAGTGCTCTTGCCAGCGCCTGACTCACAGAGAACTGGGCAGACTCAGACACCGTCAGACTCCAGTTCAGCCAACAACTCGGCACCGCGCGCAACTTGCAGGGCTTTGACCACATCGCCCATGTCGCCTTCCATGATGCTGCCGAGCTTGTAGAGCGTGAGGTTAATGCGGTGGTCCGTGAGGCGGCCCTGGGGGAAGTTGTAGGTGCGGATGCGATCGCTGCGGTCGCCGCTGCCCACCAAGCCCTTGCGCGTGGCGGCGTCTTTGGCGGCGCGCTCGGCGCGGTCCTTTTCATGGATGCGCGCGGTCAGCACCTTGAGCGCCTGCGCCTTGTTGCTGTGCTGGCTGCGGCCGTCCTGGCATTCGGCCACGATGCCCGTGGGCAGGTGCGTGATGCGCACGGCCGAGTCGGTTTTGTTGATGTGCTGGCCGCCAGCGCCGCTGGCCCGATAGGTGTCAATGCGCAGGTCCGCCGGGTTGATCTGGATGGCCACGGCCTCGTCAGGCTCTGGCATCACCGCGACGGTGCAGGCGCTGGTGTGGATGCGGCCCTGCGTTTCGGTGGTCGGCACGCGTTGCACCCGGTGCCCGCCGGACTCAAAGCGCAGCTTGCCGTACACACCCACGCCCAAGGCGTCGGCCTCGCCTTCCATGCGCAGCACCACTTCCTTGTAGCCGCCCAGCTCTGACGGAGACTCGCTGATGACTTCGCTGCACCAGCCGCTTTGCTCGGCAAAGCGCAGGTACATGCGGCACAGATCCCCCGCGAACAAGGCTGACTCGTCGCCTCCGGTGCCAGCGCGAATCTCCACAAACGCGGGCCGCATATCGTCCGGGTCCTTGGGGATCAGCATCAGCTGCAAGGCGTCGTCGAGCTCAGCCAGGTCGGCTTGCGCCTGGGTGATTTCTTCTTCGGCCATGGCGCTCATTTCGGCGTCGCTCCCGGCCTCGGCCAGCATGGTCTGAGCGTCCGCGAGCTCAGCTTCGCGCCGGGTCAGGCGTTGGTACTGCGTCACGATCACGCTGGCCTCGGCATGCTCGCGCGTGAGTTTGCGAAAGCGCGCCATATCGCTGACCACATCAGGCGCAGAAAGCAGAGCGTCCAGCTCTTGCAGACGGAGAATCTGGCGCTCCAGGGTTTGACGGAGGAATGGCTTCATGACTTAAGTGAGGCTGGCAGCATGGCGCTGCGGCAGAGAACGAGGGACTGGACGTGAAAAGCCGCTGAAGCAGGTCAGCGCTGGCGAGCAACGCTAATGGCCGCTGTTTCCACTGTTCCCGCTGCCTTTCGGCAGGCTGCCCCGCAAAAACAGGCGCGACACGGTTTGCGCCGTGCTGTCGCGGTTGTGCTCGTCGCTGGCGTGCAGCTCGGCCATGGCGCCGTGCAGCATTTTTTGGGTGAGGCCCCGCGACAAGGCTTCCATCACTGCCTCGACTGATTCGCCTTTGGCCAGCAGTTTGCGGGCTCGGGTGATTTCGGCCAGTCGCCACTCGTCGGCCTGTGCGTTGAGTTGCTGGATCAGAGGCACCGTGCCACGCTGGTTGAGCCAGTGCATGAAGTTCTGCACGCCGGCGTCAATGATGACCTCGGCTTGTGCCACCGCGGCTTGTCGGTTGTCCTTGCCTGTCTGCACGACCTTGGCCAGGTCGTCCACGGTGTAGAGGTAAATGTCCTCGAGTTCTTTGACTTCGGGCTCGATGTCACGCGGCACCGCCAAGTCGACCATGAACATGGGCCGGCGCTTGCGCTGCTTGATGGCCCGCTCGACCGCGCCCAGGCCGATGATGGGCAGCGTGCTGGCGGTGCAACTGATCACGGCGTCAAACTCATGCAGGCGCAAGGGCAGGTCAGCCAAGCGCATCACTTCGGCGCCAAAGCGGCCGGCCAGCTTTTCGCCGCGCTCCAGCGTTCGGTTGGCGATCGCCATGGACTTGGGGTTCTTGGCCGCGAAATGTGTGGCCGCCAATTCAATCATTTCGCCGGCGCCAACAAACAGCACCTTGATCTCGCTCAGGTTTTCAAACAGCTGGCTGGCCAGGCGCACAGACGCGGCCGCCATGCTGATGCTGTGCGCGCCGACCTCGGTGGTGCTGCGCACTTCTTTGGCCACAGCAAAAGAGCGCTGAAAAAGCTGGTGCAGCGTGGTGCCCATGGCGCCAGCGTCCTCGGCAGCGCGCACGGCGTCTTTCATTTGGCCCAGGATCTGCGGCTCACCCAAGACCATGGAGTCCAGGCCGCTTGCGACCCTGAAGGCGTGGCGTGCAGCGTCACCGCCTTGAAGGGTGTAAGCGTGTGAGCGAAGCACATCGGTAGACACACCGCCGTTCTGGGCCAGCCAATGGATCGTGTGCTCAAGGTCGGCGTGTTCACCAGCGCAGTAAATTTCTGTGCGGTTGCAGGTCGACAGCAGTGTGGCTTCAGGCTGGCGCGACAAGGAGGCGCGCAGGCCGGTCAGCGTGGGGGCAACTTGGTCGATCGCAAAGGCAAAGCGGCCCCGCAAGTCCAGCGGCGCTGTGTGATGGTTAAGACCGAGTGCCCAGACTGACATGCCGTGATTATAAATTTGCCTGAGTTGCCGCTTGGGGACGGCCGCTTAAAACTCGCCCGCCGCGTAAACTGCACTTTAACCTCGTCCGCAGCCCCCGGCCGCCCGCACCATGACCGTATATTTGTTGGCCAATCATTTGTTGAACTTCGCAGCGCCTGCGCTGTTCCTCGCGCTGGGGCTGGCTTTGGCCTGCCGCCTGCTGCCCATGGGTCGCCGGGCGGGTGCGCCTGCCCTGCGGCGCCAGTTGCTGGTTTTGTTGGCTGTGAACCTGGCCGTCAGCGCGGCTGCCTTTGGGCTGCTGGGGCAAGACGGCAAATTGATGGGCTATGCGGCCATGACAGCAGCGGCAGCGCTTGCGCAGTGGTGGCTCTTGCGCGGCTGGAAAGCCTGAGGCTTGCGCCCGGCCGAGACTGTTTTCAGTCTGGCGCAAACAAATCCACCCGGTCCGTGATGATGGCGTGCGTCTTTAGCGCCAGCAATCGTTCCGCGGCCCACTCGTCGTTCACGGTGTAGCTCAGCAGCTTCAGGCCCGCGCTTTTGGCCTGTAGCACGGTCGAGCGGTCCCACAGCGCATGGTTCATCACCACGGCCACACAACCCAGGCGCAAAGCGTTTTCCAGCCAGCCGGTTTGCAGGTAGTCGAGGAGCAAGCCACGCGGCAACGCCGGCTGGGCATCGCGCGCAGCCTCCAAAGCCTCGACAGAAAAAGAAGTCAAAAAAGGTGGGAGTTGCTGACCTGCGTCGGCCCACAAGTGCGCAGCGGCATCGGCCACGACAGCGCCCGTCTTTGCCTCTGCACCCGGGCTGGGTTTGATTTCGATGTTCAGTGCCAAGGCGTTGGCGATGCAATAACGCGCCACGGCTTCCAGGCTGGCTACGGGCTCACCGGCGAAGGCACGGGAATGCCAGCGTCCGGCGTCCAGGCGCGACAACTCTGCCCAGCTCAATGCGCCCGCCTCGCCGCGGCCGTTCGTGGTGCGGTCCAGCGTGGCATCGTGCAGCAAGAAGGGCACGCCGTCGGCGCTCAGCTTGGCGTCGCACTCAAACATGCGGTAGCCGTGGGCTGCGCCCAAGCGAAAGGCAGCCAAGGTGTTTTCAGGCGCCAGCTTGCCAGCACCACGGTGCGCCACCCAGCGCGGGTAGGGCCACGCTGCGTCGTCAGCAAACAGCTCGGAATGCAGGGCCAAGCTCACAGCCGAAGTCCGGTGGCGCTGTCAAACCAGTGCAGGCGATCTGGCCGTGGCTGCACATGCAAAGTCTGGCCAAGTTGCGGCGACGGCTGGCTTTCATCCATGCGGACGATCAGAAATTCCCCATCCATCTGACAGTAAACGAGGCGCTCGGCCCCCAGCATTTCAATGGTGTCCACTTGCACCGCCCAGCCACTGTCGCCTATTTGCAGATGCTCGGGCCGAATCCCCAGTGTGGCGCCAGCAGGGCCGCCCAGCGCAGTGTTGTTGGCGCGCTTGAGCAGGTTCATGGGCGGCGAGCCCATGAAGCTCGCCACAAAGGTCGAAGCCGGCCGGTTGTAGACCTCTTCGGGTGTGCCGAACTGCTCCATGCGGCCGGCGTTCATGACGATCATGCGCTGGGCCAGCGTCATGGCCTCGACCTGATCGTGCGTGACGAACAGCGAAGTGATGCCCAGCTCGCGGTGCAGCTTTTGAATTTCAAGCCGGGTTTGCACCCGCAGCTTGGCGTCCAGATTCGACAAAGGTTCGTCAAACAAGAAAACCTGGGGCTGGCGCACGATGGCGCGGCCCATGGCCACGCGCTGGCGCTGCCCACCTGACAAGGCGCGCGGCTTGCGGTCCAGCAGGTGGCCAAGCTCCAGAATCTTGGCGGCCTTGTCCACCCGCACCTTTATTTCGTCGGTCGGCACATTGGCGATCTTCAGACCATAGGCCATGTTGTCGAACACGCTCATATGCGGGTACAGCGCGTAGTTCTGAAACACCATGGCGATGTCGCGCTCGGAAGGCTCGAGGTCATTGACCACGCGCCCGCCAATGGAAATGGTCCCGCCGCTGATTTCTTCCAGGCCCGCGACCATGCGCAGCAGGGTGGACTTGCCGCAGCCCGAGGGCCCGACGATGACGATGAATTCTCGGTCGGCGATGGTCGCGTTCACACCATGCAGGACTTGCACGGCCTGCTTGCCCGCGCCATAGGTTTTGGTGACGTTATCTAAAGAGATGGATGCCATGTTGCGCTTGTCTACTTTGTTTATTTTTCGGTGTCAACCAGGCCCTTGACGAACCACTTCTGCATCAGCACCACGACCACTGCAGGCGGCAGCATGGCCAGCAGCGCCGTGGCCATCACCACGTTCCATTCATTGGCAGCGTCACCGCCGGCAATCATGCGTTTGATGCCTATCACCACGGGGTACATGTCTTCGCTGGTGGTGGCCAGCAGCGGCCACAGGTACTGGTTCCAGCCGTAGATGAACTGGATCACGAAAAGTGCCGCCATCGAGGTCTTGGACAGCGGTAACAAGATGTCCCAGAAAAAGCGCATGGGGCCCGCGCCATCCATGCGCGCGGCTTCCACCAATTCGTCAGGCATGGTGAGAAAAAACTGCCTGAACAAAAAGGTCGCGGTTGCCGATGCAATCAGCGGCACCGTGAGCCCAGCGTAGGTGTTCAGCATGCCGAGATCTGACACCACCTGGTAAGTCGGGCCAATGCGTACTTCCACCGGCAGCATCAACGTGATGAAGATCATCCAGAAGAAAAACTGCTTGAGCGGAAAGCGGAAATAAACGATGGCAAAGGCCGACAGCAAGGAGATCGAAATCTTGCCGAAAGTAATGACCAGCGCGGTGACCAGGCTCACCCACATCATGCGAGCCACCGGCGCACCTGAGCCGGCGCTCACGTCCTGGCCGAGCAGCGCAGTCTTGTAGGTTTCCCACATGTTGAGGCCAGGCAAGAGCGGCATGGGCGTTTGCACAATGGCCTGCGCGGTGTGGGTGGAGGCGACAAAGGCCAGGTACAGCGGAAAAGCCACCAGCAGCATGCCGAGGATCATCACCGCATGGGCCAGCCAAGCCAGAAGGGGGCGACGCTCGACCATCAGTACTGAACTTTCTTTTCAACGTAGCGGAACTGAACCACCGTCAGCAGCACGACGATGACCATCAGCACCACCGACTGCGCAGCCGAGCCGCCCATGTCCATGGCCTTGAAGCCGTCGTAATAAACCTTGTAAACGAGGATCGACGTGTCCCGCCCCGGCCCGCCCTGCGTCGCGGCGTCGACGATGGCGAAGGTGTCAAAAAATGCGTAGACGATGTTGATCACGAGCAGGAAGAAAGTAGTGGGCGAAAGCAGCGGGAACTGGATGGTCCAAAAACGCCGCCAGGGGCGCGCACCGTCAATGGCGGCAGCCTCAATCAGCGACTTGGGAATCGACTGCAATCCCGCCAGGAAAAACAGGAAGTTGTAGGAAATCTGCTTCCACACCGCCGCCATGATGATCAGGCCCATGGCCTGGCCGGAGTTGAGCAAGTGGTTCCAGTCGTAGCCAAAGTGGCCCAGAAAATACGACACCACGCCCAGCGAAGGCGAAAACATGAACACCCACAGCACGGCCGCCACGGCCGGTGCCACCGCGTACGGCAGGATCAGCATCGTCTTGTAGAGCATGGCGCCCTTGATGATGCGGTCCGCAAAGACTGCCAGCAGCAGCGACAGCGCAATGCCCGTGCTGGCCACCATCAGGGAGAAAAACGCCGTCGTCTGGAACGACGCCAGGTAGAGCGGGTCGTTGAACAGCCGCTTGAAATTATCCAGGCCGACCCATTCGGTGGACGTGCCAAAGGCGTCTTGCAACTGAAAAGACTGAACCAGTGCTTGACTGGCTGGCCAAAAAAAGAACACCGACACGATCAGCAGTTGCGGGGCCAGCAGCAGCCACGGCAACCAGGCCGATCGAAAGATCACACGTTTTTCCATAAGCTCTCAAGAAGAAAATCCCGCCCGGTTCTGACAACCTGCGGCGGGTCAGGAGCCGCGTGACCTGTTCAGGTCAGCGGCTCCGCTGAGCTCAATAGTAGTTACTTCTTGTTGGCTTTTTCAAAGCGCTCAAGTTGCTCGTTGCCGCGCGCCACGATGGAGTCGAGCGCTTCCTTGGCAGTTTTTTTGCCGCTCCAGACCTGCTCGAGTTCCTCGTCTTCAATGTTGCGCACCTGCACATAGTTGCCCAGGCGGATGCCGCGGCTCTTGTCTGTCACTTTGCGCACCATCTGGCTAGGCGCGATGTCCGTGCCTGGGTTTTCCTTGTAAAAGCCGGACTTGTCGGTCAACTGAAAAGCTGCCGTGGTGATGGGCAGGTAGCCCGTGCGCTTGTGGCTTGCGGCCTGCACTTCAGGGCTGGACAGGTAGGAGAAGAATTCGGCCACGCCTTTGTATTCAGCAGGCTTCTTGCCCGACATCACCCACAGGCTGGCCCCGCCGATGACGGTGTTTTGTGGCGCGCCTGGCACGTCAGGGTAGTAGGGCAGTGCGCCCATGCCAAAGGCGAACTTGGCGTTTTTCTTCACGTTGCCGTAAAAGCCGGAGGAAGTCGTGGTCATGGCGCACTCGCCAGACACGAAGCTGGCTTCAGGTACGTTACCGCGGCCTTTGTAGACGAACAAACCTTGCTTGGCCATGTTGCCCAGGTTTTCGATGTGGCGCTGGTGCAGAGGCGAGTTGACCTTCATGCGGGCGTCCATGCCGGCCAGGCCGTTTTGCTTGGTGGCGAACTCCACGTTATGCCAAGCCGAAAAGCTTTCCAGCTGCGTCCAGCCTTGCCAGGCAATGGTCAGCGGGCATTTGTGGCCGCTGGCCTTGAGCTTGGCGGCGGCCAAGGCCACTTCAGGCCAGGTGCCGGGCGCCTTTTCGGTGTCCAGGCCTGCTGCCTTGAAGGCGTCTTTGTTGTAATAAAAAACGGTGGTCGAGCTGTTGAAGGGAAAGCTCAGCATCTGCCCGTTAGGCGCCGTGTAGTAGCCGGCCACGGCCGAGATGTAGGTGGACGGGTCAAACTTCTGGCCTGCGTCCTTCATGACCTGCGCAACGGGAACGATCGCGTTTTTGCTGGCCATCATGGTGGCCGTGCCCACTTCAAACACCTGCAAGATGGTCGGCGCGTTGCCAGCGCGGAAAGCTGCGACGGCCGCCGTCATGGACTCGTCGTACGTTCCTTTGAAGGTCGGGACGATCTTGTAGTCCTTTTGTTTGGCATTGAAGTCCCGCGCCAGGTCGTTGACCCATTCGCCATTGACGGCAGTCATGGAATGCCACCATTGGATTTCAGTCTGGGCCTGGCTGGTCAGCGGCGCGGCCAGCGTCAGGGCGGCCAGAGCCAGGGTGGTGAAGCGAAGTTTCATGGAATCTCCTGTAAACGTTTGTGTGAAAACTGACGGCAGTCTAGGCGCCGTATGTGACAGTTCAATTTAATTTGGTTCACCCAACTTCAGCAACCGGGATTTCCATGAGGGCAAGCCAGGCCCGACCCGGGACCTTCGGTGCGCTGCGGTAACATCGCTTTTCAGGGGAGGCCTCCCCTCTGGCTGCAATTTTTCCCACGATGAACGCACTCACCACACTCGACGAATTCCAGGCCATCGTTGGCGATTCCGACCGCCACGCGCCCGCGGATGCCGGCGAGCATGCCCGCATCCGGGAAATTCCTTACAACTACACCTCGTTTTCTGATCGCGAAGTCGTGATCCGATTGCTAGGTGCGCGCGCCTGGGACTTGCTCAACCGTTTGCGCGACGAGCGTCGCACGGGCCGCTCGGCCCGCATGTTGTACGAAGTGCTAGGCGATGTCTGGGTGGTTCAGCGCAACCCCTATTTGCAAGACGATCTGCTGGACAACCCCAAGCGCCGCCGCTTGCTTGTCGAAGCTCTGCAGCACCGCCTGGGTGAAGTGCAAAAACGCCGCACGCCCGGTGCAGATGCCGGACGCGACGAAATCGTGGGTGAGTTGCTGGTGCTTGCGGGTGCTGCTGTTGAGCGATTTTCAGCTTCATTTGAAGCGATGTCCTCCCTGCGCCGGCAGACCGAGCGCAAGCTGGGCAAGTTCACACAAAAAGACAATATCAAGTTCGACGGTTTGTCGCGTGTGTCGCATGTGACTGACGCCACGGATTGGCGAGTTGAATACCCCTTCGTCGTGCTCACGCCTGACACGGAAGTGGAAATGGCGGGCTTGGTCAAAGGCTGCATTGATTTGGGCCTGACCATCGTGCCGCGCGGCGGCGGTACCGGCTACACCGGCGGCGCGATCCCGCTGACCTGGAAGTCGGCCGTCATCAACACCGAAAAGCTCGAGGCCATGACCGAGGTCGAGCACGTGGCACTGCCCGGCTTGGCCGCCCCTGTGGCGACCGTCTGGACGGAAGCTGGCGTGGTGACGCAGCGCGTGGCCGATGCAGCGGACCGCGCAGGCTTTGTTTTCGCCGTCGATCCCACCTCGGCAGAAGCGTCGTGCATTGGCGGCAACATCGCCATGAACGCCGGCGGAAAAAAAGCCGTGCTCTGGGGCACGGCCCTGGACAACCTGGCCTCCTGGCGCATGGTCACGCCAGATGCGCAGTGGCTGGAAGTGGTTCGCGTGAACCACAACCTCGGCAAGATTCACGATGCCGCCATGGCGAGCTTTGATCTGAATTACTTTGAGGCCGACGGCAAGACGCCGATCCGCACCGAGCGCCTGGACATTCCCGGCCCCAGCTTTCGCAAAGAAGGCCTGGGCAAGGACGTCACAGACAAGTTCTTGAGTGGGCTGCCAGGCATTCAAAAAGAAGGCTGCGACGGCCTGATCACCAGTGCGCGTTGGATCGTGCACAAGATGCCAGCGCACACGCGCACGGTCTGCCTCGAATTCTTTGGCAACGCCAAGGACGCGGTGCCCAGCATCGTCGAGATCAAGGATTTCATGTTTGCCGAGCAAAAGCGCGGCGGTGCCATTCTGGCGGGTCTTGAGCACCTGGATGATCGTTATCTGAAGGCTGTTGGCTACGCGACAAAATCCAAGCGCGGCGGCTTGCCCAAGATGGTGCTGATCGGCGATATCGCCGGTGACGATGCCGACGTGGTGGCTCGCGCCACCTCCGAAGTGGTGCGCATTGCCAACTCGCGCTCGGGCGAAGGCTTCATTGCCATCAGCGCTGACGCGCGCAAGAAATTCTGGCTGGACCGCAAGCGCACGGCTGCCATTTCGCGCCACACCAACGCCTTCAAGATCAATGAAGATGTGGTGATTCCGCTGCCACGCATGGCCGAATATACCGACGGCATCGAGCGCATCAACATCGAGCTCAGCCTGGCCAACAAGATCAAGCTGTGCGATGAGTTGGAAACGTTCTTCGCCAAGGGTCAGCTCCCGCTGGGCAAGTCTGACGACGCGAATGACATTCCTTCAGCCGAGTTGCTGGAAGACCGTGTGGCGCAAGCCCTGGCCCAGGTGCGCGACGTGCGCACCCTTTGGCAAGGCTGGCTGGACGGCGTGGCCGATTTGTTCCCGCAGTTGCAGGACCATTCATTGCGCGCCAGCTGGAAGACGCAGCTGCGTCAGCCCTTGCAAGCCATCTTCACTGGCGCAGCTTTCCAGCCCATCCTGGACGAATGCACGGCCATTCACAAGCGCGTGCTCAAGGGCCGCGTGTGGGCGGCGCTGCACATGCACGCCGGCGACGGCAATGTGCACACCAACTTGCCCGTCAACAGTGACGACTACGAGATGCTGCAGACGGCGCACAAGGCCGTGGCCCGCATCATGGTGCTGGCTCGCTCGCTGGACGGTGTGATTTCAGGTGAGCACGGCATCGGCATCACCAAGCTGGACTTCTTGACCGAAGCTGAGTTGCAGCCTTTTACCGACTACAAAAAGCGCGTCGATCCGGAAGGCCGTTTTAACAAGGGCAAGCTGCTGCGCGATGCAGCCTTCCCGGCTGACTTGACCAATGCCTACACGCCGAGTTTTGGCCTCATGGGCCATGAGTCGCTGATCATGCAGCAGTCGGACATCGGTGCGATTGCCGGCAGCATCAAGGACTGCTTGCGCTGCGGCAAGTGCAAGCCCGTCTGCGCCACGCACGTGCCGCGCGCCAACTTGCTGTACAGCCCGCGCAACAAGATTTTGGCGACCTCGCTGCTGATCGAAGCGTTCTTGTATGAAGAGCAAACGCGGCGCGGCATCTCGATCAAGCATTGGGAAGAGTTTGAAGACGTGGCCGACCACTGCACCGTCTGCCACAAGTGCCTGACGCCTTGCCCGGTCAACATCGACTTTGGCGACGTGTCCATGAACATGCGCAACCTGCTGCGCAAGATGGGCAAGAAGTCCTTCCGCCCCGGCAACGCAGCGGCCATGTTCTTCTTGAACGCGACCAACCCGGAAACCATCAAGTTCATGCGCAGCGCGATGGTGGATGTGGGCTTCAAAGCCCAGCGCCTGGCCAACGATGTGCTGCGCAGCTTCGCCAAAAAGCAGACGGCCAAGCCGCCCGCCAGCGTGGGCAAGGCGCCGATCAAGCAGCAGGTGATTCACTTCATCAACAAGAAGATGCCGGGCGGCCTGCCCAAGAAGACGGCGCGCGCGCTACTGGATATTGAAGATCAGGATTACGTCCCGATCATTCGCGACCCGAAGGCCACCACGGCTGAAACCGAAGCGGTGTTTTATTTCCCGGGCTGCGGCTCGGAGCGGCTGTTCTCGCAAGTCGGCCTGGCTACGCAGGCCATGCTCTGGCATGCGGGCGTGCAGACCGTGTTGCCGCCTGGGTATCTGTGCTGCGGTTATCCGCAAAAAGGCAGCGGCCAATTCGACAAAGCCGACAAGATCATCACGGACAACCGCGTGCTGTTTCACCGCGTGGCCAACACGCTCAACTACCTGGACATCAAGACCGTGGTGGTGAGCTGTGGCACCTGCTACGACCAGTTGCAGGGTTATGAGTTCGACAAGATCTTCCCAGGTTGCCGAATCATCGATATTCACGAGTATTTGCTCGAGAAGAACATCACGCTGCGCACCGACGAGCCGGGCCAAGGCTATCTGTACCACGACCCTTGCCACAGCCCCATGAAGTTGCAAGAGCCGATGAAGACCGTCAAAGCCCTGCTGGGTGACAACGTGCTCAAGAACGAGCGTTGCTGCGGGGAGTCCGGCACGCTGGGCGTGACGCGGCCTGACATCTCGACGCAGATCCGCTTTCGCAAGGAAGAAGAGCTGCAAAAAGGCGAGGCGCAGTTGCGTGCTTCGGGCGCAGTGGCGGCCGAAGGCAATGTGAAGATCCTCACCAGCTGCCCGAGTTGCCTGCAAGGTCTGACACGCTTCGGCAACGACCTGAACAACGGCCTCCTGGAAGCCGACTACATCGTGGTCGAAATGGCCAACCAGATCCTGGGTAAAGACTGGCTGCCCACCTATGTCGCCGCAGCCAACCAGGGCGGCATCGAGCGCGTGCTGGTCTGACCGGTCTTTCTGACCGACCTTTATTCATTCGAAAGTCAAGTTCATGGCAGGTCTCCAGCAAGGCGCACCGACGCCGTCTGACATCACGGTGCACAGCCAGTCCCGGCAGTTGCAGGTCGTGTTTTCCGATGGCGCGGATTTCCGCATTCCTTTCGAGTTGATGCGCGTGTACTCGCCGTCGGCTGAAGTGCAAGGCCACGGCCCGGGGCAGGAAGTGCTGCAAACGGGTAAACGTGAAGTGGCGCTGCTGGACCTGGAGCCCATAGGCAATTACGCCGTCAAGCCGGTGTTTACCGACGGCCATGACAGCGGAATTTTTTCCTGGGACTACCTGTATTTTCTGGGGCGCGAGCAAGACCGCCTGTGGGCCGACTATGAAGCCCGCCTGAGCGCTGCCGGCGTGTCACGTGACGCGCCCATGGCCGCCAAGGGCGGATCAGCCTGCGCCAGCCACTGATAAAAGCAGCCCATGAGCAATACCCATTTTGGTTTCGAGTCGGTCGACGAGCAGGAAAAGGCCAAGCGAGTGCGCGGTGTTTTCGACTCGGTCGCGTCCAAATACGACGTGATGAACGACCTCATGTCGGCAGGCTTGCATCGCGTCTGGAAGAAATACACCGTCACCGTGGCCAACGTACGCGAAGGCCAGGCGGTGCTGGACATTGCAGGCGGCACCGGCGACCTGGCCCTGGCCTTCGCGCCTCTGGTCGGCCCCACGGGTCGGGTGGTTCACACCGACATCAATCAAGCCATGCTCAGCGAGGGCCGTAACCGCCTGCTGGACGCCGGTGTTGCGCTGCCCACCTTCGTGTGCGACGCTGAAAAACTGCCTTTTCCTGATGCCAGCTTTGACGTGGTCACCGTGGCCTTTGGGCTGCGCAACATGACGCACAAGGATGTGGCCTTAAAAGAAATGCAGCGCGTGCTCAAACCCATGGGCAAGCTGCTGGTGCTGGAGTTTTCCAAGGTCGCCAAGCCGCTTGAAAAGGTTTACGACTGGTACTCCTTCAAGGTGCTGCCCCGTCTGGGCAAACTGGTGGCTAACGACGACGCGAGCTACCGCTACCTGGCCGAATCCATTCGCATGCATCCTGATCAGGACGCCCTGAAAGCCCTGATGCATCAGGCTGGTTTTGGCCATGTGGACTATCACAACCTCACCGGCGGCATGGTCGCCTTGCACGTCGGCATCAAGTGCTGAGAGTTTTGATTTAATCAGACTCAAGGGTGATCCCCAAGCCGAGGAGGGGAGCCTTGAATCGATAATTCCGACGTTGAACCCCGAATCAGGCAATTAGAAGGAAAAGAAATGAAGTTCTGGTCTGCACTTGTGGCGATCGCTTTCACCAGTTCTCTGGCATTGGGGAGCATGGATGCCGAGGCCAAGCGCATGGGCGGCGGCGGGTCATTTGGCAAGCAGTCCTCCAATGTGACTCAGCGCAGTGCCACGCCGCCCGCACCCGGCGCACCCACGCAGAATGCCGCTCAGCAGGCACCCAAGCCCGGCGCGCCGGCTACAGCGCCTGCCGCTGCACCGCGCAAGCCTTGGGGCGCGATGCTGGGTGGTTTGGCCGCAGGCCTTGGTTTGGCTTGGCTGGCTTCATCGCTCGGCTTCGGAGAAGGCTTGGCCCAGTTCATGACTTATGCGTTGTTGGCTCTGGTCATCATGGTGGCAGTCGGCTTCATCATTCGCAAGTTCAAAGCGGGTCAAGCCGGCGCCACCCCTTCGCCCTCGCCGTTTGCATTTCAAGGTGCTGGCGCTTCGACCGCCCGCGACTACAGCCCTGCGAACGTTGGTAACGATGCGTCGGCTCGCCCTTGGGAGCGTACGGGAACCGCTTTTGAGTCGATCACGCCAGTGGCCTCCGGTTCCCAATCGGGTTCCATGATCGGCTCTGCTCTCGGCGGTTCACAAGCCTGGGGTGTGCCTGCTGACTTTGACGCGGACGGCTTCCTCAAGGCCTGCCGTGCCAATTTTGTGACCCTGCAAGACGCGTGGGACCGCTCGGATATCCCAGCGTTGCGAGCCATGATGACCGACGACATGCTGGATCAGATCAAGACCCAGCTCTCCGAGCGTGAGTCTCACACGGGTGGCGTGGTCAACAAGACCGACGTCTTGCGCCTGGATGCGCAACTGCTGGGTATCGAAGAACTGCAAGACGTGTACATGGCCAGCGTGGAGTTTTCCGGCATGATCCGCGAAGACATTTCCGCAGGTCCTAGCCCCTTCCGTGAGGTCTGGAATATGACCAAGCCACGCAACGGTGCCGGTGGCTGGCTTGTGGCTGGCGTGCAAGCCTTGCAGTAAGCCGGGCCAAAGTGACGAAGGGATGAAGGGGTAGGCCGCAGAGCTTGCCTTGATTTATCCGTCAAAATCGGGGACGTATGAATAACACGTCCCCTTTTTCGTTTCTGGAATC
>CAZNQE010000032.1:0-13534 GCA_964575005.1 uncultured Polaromonas sp.
TGCTGCGCCAGGCGCTGGGCACCGGCCAGACGCCGCCCAACACCGTGCTGGTGGGCCTGTCGCTTTTCTTGACGCTGTTCATCATGCAGCCGGTGCTGACTGACGTTTACAACAACGCGCTGGCCCCCTACATGAACAGCGGCCTGGACTTTGACAAGGCGCTGGCTGCGGCCGAAGCGCCGATTCGCAAGTTCATGATGCTGCAAACCCGCGGTGACGACATTGCGCTGTTCATGCAGATCGCCAGCAAGGGCGAGCCCATCAGCCCCGAGACCGTGCCCTTCATGACGCTGGTGCCGGCCTTCATCACGTCTGAACTCAAAAGCGCTTTCACCATCGGCTTTTTGATCTACATCCCCTTCGTCGTGATCGACCTGATCGTGGCCAGCGTGCTGATGTCCATGGGCATGATGATGCTGTCGCCCATGATGATCTCCATGCCCTTCAAGCTGATGCTGTTTGTGCTGGTGGACGGTTGGGGCCTGATCATGGGATCGCTCGCGGCCAGCTTCGTGACCTCTTGAGAAAGCCAAAAAAATGGACACCGCAACCGTCGTTGAACTGGGCAACCAGGCGCTCTGGATGACCGTGCTGATCTCGGCCCCCTTGCTCGGCATGGCGCTGGCCGTCGGTCTGGTCATCGGCATCATCCAGGCGGCCACGTCGGTCAATGAAGCCACCTTGAGCTTCATCCCCAAGCTGGCCGCCATGGCGCTCACGCTGGCTGTTGTTGGCGGCTGGCAGATCGCCATGCTGGTCGAGTACACGCGCGGCCTGTTCCAGCGCATTCCGGGCTTGTTCACCTGACATGAATCTCGCGGCCGTCGACATCGTCGAGCGTTTTTACGCCTTGCTCTGGCCGATGCTGCGCATCTCGGCCTTGCTGCTGGCCGCCCCCATCTTTTCGCTTCAGGCTGTGACTACGCGCATTCGCATCTTGCTGGCGCTGGCGCTGTCCGTCATGGTCGCGCCCATGTTTGACTGGCCTGTGATCGACCCACTGTCGCCCGCCGGCTTGCTGGAGATCGGCAACCAATTACTCATCGGTCTCATGATGGGCCTGATGCTGCAAATCGTCGTGGCCGCCGTGGTGGTGGCCGGGCAGGCGATATCAAATTCGATGGGCTTGTCCATGGCCAGCCTGATCGATCCGAACCTGGGCAACGTGCCCGTCATTTCCCAGTTCCTCCTGATTTTGGCCACGCTGATCTTTGTCAGCCTGAACGGCCACGGCATGTTGTTGGCCATGATCCTGGAGAGCTTTTCGAGCATGCCGATTGGCCAGCCCCTGGCCAGCCAGGCCGCCTGGGGTCAGCTGCTGGCCTGGAGTTCGATGATGTTTTTAGGCGCTGTGCTCACCGCCTTGCCGGTCATGGTGACCTTGCTGTTTGTCAGCGTCGGCCTGGGTGTGGTCACCCGCGCCGCGCCCAGCCTGAATATTTTTTCCGTCGGCTTGCCGGCCACCATCGTGGTCGGCTTTTTGGTCTTGATCTTGTCTTTGGCCAGCATTGGCTCGCGCATTCAGTGGCTGTGGCTGCAAGGCCTGTTGCAGCTGCGTGCGGTGGTGGGTTTGCCATGATGCAAGTCCTTGCGGCCCTGAACCTGGAGGCGCGTCATGTCTGACAGCGGCTCGGACAAAACCGAAGAACCCACAGCGCGGCGCCTTCGAAAGGCGCGCGAAGACGGGCAGGTCGCACGCTCGACCGAGCTGCCCGCGGCCGCCGTGATGATCGGCGCCGTGCTCACGCTGCTGTTCATGGGCGGCGTCTGGGTCACGCGCCTGTCGGCCATGTTCAAGTCCAGCTTCAGCTTTGACCGCAAGACCCTGGAAACGCCCACGCTGCTGCCGGCCACCTTTGCCAGCCAGCTGCTTGAAGCGCTGCTGCTCATCTTGCCCGTGCTGGTCGTCACGGCCGTGGTGGCCGTGCTGGCCTCGGGCGTCACGGGTGGCTTTCACTTTTCCATGAAAAGCGTGGCGCCCAAGTTCAGCAAGCTCAGCCCCATGGAAGGCGTCAAGCGCATGCTGGGCACCAAGGCGGCGGTGGAATTGTTCAAGTCCCTGGCCAAGTTCACGCTGGTCACGGCCGTGCTGTGGATGCTGATGGAGCAGCACATGGTCGAGCTGCTGCAGTCGGGCAACATGGCGCTGGAACCGGCGCTGGCCATGGCCGGCAAGCTGATTATTCGCGCTGCGCTGTGGCTCACGCTCAGCCTGGTCATCATTGCCCTCATTGATGCGCCTTACCAAAAGTGGTCCCACATCAAGCGCCTGCGCATGACCAAGCAAGAGGTCAAGGACGAGATGAAGGACATGGAGGGCCAGCCCGAGGTCAAGGCGCAGATCAAGCGCCGCCAACGCGAGATGGCCAACAACCGCATGATGCAAAACGTCAAGAACGCCGACGTCGTCATCACCAACCCCGAACACTTTGCCATTGCGCTGTCGTACGACCCGACGTCGGACGGTGCGCCCATGCTGCTGGCCAAGGGCTCTGACCACATGGCCGCCCGCATCCGGGAAGAAGCGCGCCTGAACGGCGTGGAGATCTTTTCATCGCCTCAGCTGGCGCGTGCGCTGTACTTCACCACCGAAGTCGACCGCCCGATTCCTGAAGCGCTGTATCACGCCGTGGCGCCCGTCATTGCCTATGTGTTCAGCCTGGCGCAAGTGCGCCCCGGCGTCGAACCCATGGCCAGACCCCAGCCCAAAGTGCCACCGGCCATGCGCTTTAACGCACGCGGCGAACCCGAAGTACCCCAGGAGCGCCGCGCATGATCGAGCCATCTTTAGCCGCAGGCGGCGACGTCGGCCTGCCGCCCTTGTTTTTCCGCTCGGCCGACCGCCTGCGCCTGGAAGGCTGCGTGGCCGGCCTGCTGCGCGATGGCCGCAGCCTGGCGATTTCAAGCACGCGCGACGCGGCGCTGGACCACTACAGCCGCATGCTGATTGCGCGGCTCAGGGAAAGCGCGCCGCAAAGCCCACCCGAGCTGTACTTTCCGGCGGACACCACCGCCATGATCAACCGCTTCAATGACGCGGTGTCCGCGCTGTCGGTGCAAGAGGCCATGGAGGCCGCGGCCCAGACAGCGCCACCGCGCATCTGGATCGTGCATGACGCTGGCGCGCTGGCCAACCATGAAGTGCAGTTGCTGGCCCGCCTGGTGCAGAACTTTCCGGGTGCCAACATTCGCGTGGTGTTTTTGCTGGGCCCCAGCACGCAGAGCCGCAACATGTTTGACACCATGGACCGGCGCTTTTTGCGCTGGGACATTGAGGCGCCCACGCCAGAACAAGCCCAGGCCATGCTGGCCCAGGGCCGTGAAGACGGCTGCGAAGGCGTGGTGCGCGAGCTGCTCAAAAAGATTGACGCATCGGCCGCCGGCACAGCGCCTGAAGCCGACCCGGCCGGCGTGGACCCGCTGGGCTTTTCTGGCGCGGCCGGTGCGGCCGCTGGCTCCGCTGCGGCTGGCAGGGCATCGGACGTGTTCAAGTTTTCGGCCGACGCCGATAGCGCTGGCGACGACAAGGCTGGCGGCAAGTCCAAAAACAATGCCCAATCCAAAGCCAAGTCCCAATTCAAGTCCAAATTCAAGGCCTCGGTCAAATCGCCTGGGGACAAACCGGCAGGCAAGGGCCGCTTGCGCGCCTTCCTGCGCTGGCTGCTGATCTTGCTCACGCTGGCGGCCTTGTCGCTGGGCGTCACGGCTTGGCTGCACCCGTCCGTCTTCACGCTGGACCGGCTTGACATGGCCAAGCGCTGGGCGCTGAGCCTGGCCGCATCGACCCGCGCACCGGCCGTGGCCGCTGCTCCGGCGCCGGCTGCTTCGTCCCCCGAAATAGCTGCATCAGCTGCATCGGCTGCATCAGCTGCATCAGCTGCATCTGATGCGTCCGCCGCGCCGGCACTGGATGCAGCGTCCGCGCCAGTGCCTGCCACGCCTGCCTCTGATGCACTGGCCCCCGACGCGTCAGTTAAGCCTGTCACAGAAAAAGCCGCAGAGGTGGTCGACGTCGAGCCACCCGCCGAAGCCCTGGCTGGCCAGGCCTGGGTTCAACCCATGCCGTTTGGCACCTGGGTTGTTCAACACGCCGCCATGCCCAGCTACCAAGCCGCCCAGAAGTGGCAGCAAAGCGTGGCGCTGCTGGCTGATGCGCGCATCGTCGCGCTCTACCGCCCTTACGACAAGCTGGCTTATTTCGCCGTCGTGTCCGGCCCGTTTTCGCGTGCGCAGGCCACGGCCTTTGCCGCACGCAAAGGCATGCCCGCTGATGCCTGGGTGCGCACCGCCCGCAGCATGCGGGAGCAATTCAGCCCAGCGGCTGCTGGCAGCTCTGCCGCAGCCCCCGCAGCCCCAAAATCCCAGGAGTCTCGACGATGAGTGATCCGGACGTGATCCGCAACGGTGCCCCACACAGTGTGACTGTGTCGCAAGGCAGCAAGGTTGCAGGCGGCAAGAAGGCCGGTGCGGGCGAGCATTCCGTGCGCAACACCTTGGCAGGCGAAGACCCGGCACCCCCGCCGCCAGCCGCGCCCGAATTCAAGGCCAGCCCCCGCATTGCACCGACCGCTGCGCCCGCAGCGCCTGATCTGCCGCCGCCCGTTGCGGCACAGCCCCAGGAAGAGGACGCCTCCAGCCCCTTGCCGGCGGCCTTTCATTCGGACAGTGAAACTGATGCAGGCGTTTTGCTGGAGCAGCGCAGCATTCAGGACGATGTCCAGAGTCTGGAGGGTGATTTGCCGCGCCGCGCGGACACCCGTGACGAGGCCACCGCCTTGCCTGTCGCCTTGCCAGCAGCGCCTCAAGCGCATGACACACAAGCGCTGGCCCCGCAGCCAGCAGCGCGTGACGACGCCCGCGTGGCTTTGCCCGAAAGCCTGGCCCAAGCCGAGCCTGACGAAGAACACGCGGCTCCACCCGTGACGGAGCAGACAGCGCCCGAGAACCGCATCGCCCTGCCAGAAAGCCAGGCCGCGCCTGAAGTCCAGCAAGTCGAGGCACCTGTGATTGAGCGTGTCGAGCAAGACCATCGCGCCAGCCTGCCCGAGCCGCTGCCCGAGACTGACGAGCAGCACGCCGCTGATGCGCCCGTGCGCATGCGCAGCGACCAGGACCACATGGCCGAGCTGCCGCCCACGGACGAGCAGCCGCCCGTCGTCGATTCCGAAGCCCCGGTGCTGGAGCACAAGCAAAACGATGCCCTGGCCGCCGTGCCCGAGCCGTTGGACGAAGCCGCCAGCGAAGACACCGAAGGCCCCGTCGTCCGCCGCGACAGCAGCGACACCCTGGTGGCGCTGCCCATTGACAAAGCGTGGCCCGAAGACGCCACCGAAGGCCCGGTGGTCAGCCGACACGAAGAAGACCACCTGGTGGCCGTGCCGCCTGTCGAGGCCAAAGCCGCAGAGCCGGTAACCGGCCCCGAGATCGCCCGCGCTGAAAGCGACACCTTGGTTGCCGTGCCCGAGTCCGCCGCAAGTCAGCCGAACGCCGACGGCCCGCTGGTCGCCCGCAGCGAGAGCGACAACATGGTGGCCTTGCCCGAGGCCAGCGCCGCTGCCCCTGCGGCCGAGGGCCCGCTGGTGACGCGAAGCGAAAGCGACCACATGGTGGCCGTGCCAGAAGCCGAGCCTGCTTTGGTGTCTGACCCGGAGATGCCGCCGGCCAGCGCACGTGCCCGGCTTGAAGTGCCTGAGGCCCTGGCCGCAGAGCCGGAGGAGATCATTGAAATTGCCGAGCTACCGGTTGCGCTGCCTGTTGCTGCGGTAGCCGCCGTTGCCGCTGTAGCGGAACTGGCTGCGGCCGAGCCAGCCCTCGAGACGTCACCCCCTGCGCCGCAGCCGACGCCAGAGCACGTGATGGCGCAAATGAATTTCCCCGCGCGTGTGGTCAAGCTCAAGATCGCCAACGACAAAGTCCGCGTCCAGCTCGACGCACTTGAAGCGCCTGAGCGGCCAAAGCGTTGATTCCCATGCTGTCCATGCTCTATTTACAGACCCCGCAGACCATGCACCCGACCCCAATGGGCCGCGACCAAAAAGCCCAGGAGACCTCATGACCGCCACTGCCACCGCCACCCCAGAAGTGCCCCCCGTCGCACCCTCTGTTGCGCCTGCCGTCACGTCCTCACCCGTCACCGGCATGGCCAGCGCACCGGCACCGGCCCATGATCCGCTGGCCGCGGCTTACGCCAACGACTCCGAAGAAATGACCGACATGAAGTTGGCCATGATGGATTCGGCCGAGCTAGCCACCCGCGCAGCCGGCCTGGCCGCCACCGCCGGTGGCGACTTGCGTCAGGCTTCGCGTGACCTGGTGGCCTCGTACCGGCTGCAGCGCAATCTGTCCATTGGGCTTTTGGTCGTGGCTGGCACGTTGATGCTGGGCTCGGTCGGCGTTTTTGCCTTCATGGGCCAGCGCATGCAGTCGCGCATTGTTCAGCTTGACGAGATGGTGCTGGCCGTGGGCAAGCGCGTGGTGGGCATGGACGCCTCCATGGAAAGCGTGGGCGCGGTGCAAGACGCGCTGCGCGAACTGCTGGCCAAACAAGAGGCTTCAGCCGGCGTGCAGGCCAAGATTGATACGCGCCTGGAAGAGGCCATCAAAAGCTCTGAAGGCGTGCCTGAACGCACAGCCGCCCAGCTCGACGGCAAGACGCAAACCATGGTCAAACAGGTGCAGGCCCTGGATGCAAGGCTGCAAGCCCAGGCGGCGGCGCTCAACCGCATGGCCAGCCAGATGCAAGGTCTGCAAGGTGCGGTGGGGGATACGGGTGCCGTGCGCCGCGAACTTGAAACTCAAGCGCGCCAGCAGCGTGAGCGCCAGACTGCCGACGCGGCCGCCACGGCGGCTGCCGCTGCCGCGATACGCAACCGCGACCGCATGGTGAGCTACCCGCGCGCGCCGGCTGAAAAACCTTGAGGTTGTAAGGCGCTGAACGAAGTTCAGGCCGCGAGGCTGGCTTCGTTGGCCGCGTTGGCCGGGCCCGTGGGGCGCAGCGCGTACTTGTGGATTTTTTCGATCAGCGTGGTCCGCTGCAGGCACAGCAGCCGCGCCGTCTGCGACACATTGCCGTCTGTGCGCAACAGCGCCTGCGAGATCAGGTCACGTTCGATGTCGGCCAGGCGGTCCTTGAGCGATACGCCATTGGGCGGCAGCACAGGCATGCCCTGGGCCAGCATGATGATGTCTTCGACCTCGTTGGAGCTCTCTTCGCTGGCCGCTGCGGCGCTTGCGGCCGCTGCCAGGGCAGGGTAGTCAGCCAGTACAAAGCCGTCAGCCGTGTCAGCCGTGTCAATCGTGCCAGCCAGGGGCGGGGCAATGCCCAGCGCCTGGGCCAAGTCGCCCGCGCTGGCATTTTTGACTGCCTGGTTTTGTTCCAGCGCCTGTCGCAAAGTGCGGGCAGGCGCGGCCTGGCAGCGCTCAGCCTGCAGGGCGGCCAGACCTTTGGGCAGCAGTTTGGCGGGCACCGTGTCCAGCGCCAGTTCCTGGCTGGTGAACAAGGTGTTGAAGCGGTCCACCAGATTAGAGAGCTCGCGCACATTGCCCGGCCAGGCGTAGGCCTGCAAGGCGCTCATGAACTCGGGGCTGAAGCTGATGGGCGTGCAGCCTTTGCCCGCAAAGCGTTTGGCAAAAAAGGCCAGCAACTCAGGCACGTCTTCAGCGCGCTCGCGCAGCGGGGACGTGCTCAGGGGCAGCACGTTCAAGCGGTAATACAAGTCTTCACGAAAGCGTCCAGCGGCAATTTCAGCTTCCAGGTCGCGGTGGGTGGCGGCGACCACGCGCACATTCACCGACACGGACTTCATGCCGCCCACCGGATCAATCGTGCGTTCTTGCAATACGCGCAGCAGCTTGACCTGCATGTCCAGCGACAAGTCGCCGATCTCGTCGAGAAAAATGGTGCCGCCGTGGGCCAGCTCAAAGCGGCCGATGCGGTCAGCCACGGCGCCCGTGAAAGCGCCTTTGCGGTGGCCGAAGAGTTCGCTTTCGAGTAAATCTTTGGGGATTGCGGCGCAATTAATGGGCACGAAATTCCCGGCCCGGCGCAGCGATTCGTCATGCAAAGCCCGTGCCACCAACTCCTTACCAGTGCCGCTTTCACCCGTCACCAGCACGGTCGACATCGAGTCGGCCACGCGCGCAACCAGGTCGCGCACGGACCGCGCGGCTTCACTTCGGCCGAGGTAGGAAGGGGTTGAGGGGCTGGTTGCCAAGGATTTTGTTAGGGCTTGTCTCACCCGCGGTGGTGGCTTAATCTTACACAAACTATCAAATCATTACCGTTTTTACCGTTTGCCATGTGTCGCTTGTCCAACGCAAGCGGGTTACGCGGGACTCAAGCTTGCCGGTTTGCTGCCGATTACAGGGGGCAGGACTGCGTGAATGAGCTCAGCTCAGCAGCCTTTGAGTCTTGAGTGACTCTTGTTTTTTTGCAATTGACCCGCCGTTGACCCGCCTTTGCCCCGTCTTTGATTGGCTTTCACAAGCTGTTTGACAAGGAATGCCCATGACTTATCTGTTCAACTTCCGGCCGTTGGCCTTGAGCGCTGGCGCGCTGCTGCTCGCCAGCCTGGCCGGCTGCCAGACGCCGGTGCCGGTGCCGGTGCCGGTGCAAGCCGTCCTGAAAACCGCCGATGACGCCGCCGCGCTGAATGCGCCGATGGTGGAAAAGCGCGAAACCCTGAGCGCCACGGGTTACGCCGTCATCAGCGTGCAAGCTCACCGCAACCCGGCCCAGCAACGCCTGATGGCCATCCGCGCTTCCAAGCTGGACGCCTACCGTTCGCTGACCGAACAGGTCTATGGCCAGCAACTCGACGCGACCACCACGGTGGCCGACATGATGGTGCAAAACGACACCTTTCGCGCACGTGTGGAAGGCGTAATTTATGGCGCGGTGCTGGTTAGCATCACCCCCGCCGGCGAAGACACTTACGAAACCACGCTGAGCCTGGACAAAGCTGTGGTGCGCGACCTGCGCATGCTTTACCTGAACCAGGTCGTGGCCCGGGCACGCTGATCAGCTCCTGACCCAAGTTAACCGTACACCGCCACTCTGATGCTCACCCTTCGATTTACCTCCTCTCGTGGCGTGCCGCGCCTGAGCGCGTGGGCCCTGGCTTGCGGCCTGGTGTGGTGTCTGAGCGGTCTGGTACCGGGGTCGGCGGCCCGGGCGGCTGAGCCTGCGCCTACCCGGAGCCTGAGCGCGGACGAACGGCTGGACGCGATCCGCCGCGGCTTGCTGCAAGCGGCGCTGGAAGGGGCGACCCGTGTGGAAAGCGTTGCCTGGCTGGACACCGAGGGGCGTCTGCATGAAAGCAGCAGCTTTCGTTCGGGCATGCAAGTGCGCGGTGTGCAGGTGTTGTCTTATGTGCGAGACCGTGAAGGCCAAACCCAGGCGCGGCTGAGCCTGCCTGCGGACGCGGCTCAGGCGCCCGGCTCTCGGCGTGATTTGATCAAAACACCGCTGCCTGCCAAACCGAACGGCAGCTGCGAGGCGGCCCGCAACAGCAGCCTTCGCCACCTGATCGGGCTTGAGGTGTCCGTGGGCGGGCGCTGGTCCGCGCAGGATGCGCCGCTAGCCCAGGTTTTGGCCGGGATGGTCGGCTCGGTCTGGTTGCTCGGCGAAGCCCCAGTTTTGCAAGCGACCGCGTTTGCGCCTCCGGCTGACAAACGACCGGGTGTGCCGAATTGGCGCATGGTCGCCGAGGGGGAGGGCGTTAAGGACGCGCTGGAAGCTCCGCGCTCGGCCTACGAGCAAGCCCTGCTGGGCACGACTACGCAGCCGCTTTTACCCTGGATGGCGCGCCTGCAGGTGCTGCCCGGCCCGCAGTTGCCAGCGCCTGAAGCAAGCTACTGGATGCAAAAGCTGCAAGCGTTGCAAGGCGTGGTCGACCTCGGCACTCCCACGGCCCGTATCTCGCTGAGCTTGCAGGCTAGCGGTCAATCACGCACCGCCTTGACCTTGAGCGCCGATGTGCCGCTGCTGCGCGAGCCCAGCCAATGGGGTGCGCCGCAATTAAGCCCGGCCGGCCGCGCCCAAGTCGAAGCATTGCTTGAGCGCTGGGGCCAGGCTTTGAGCGCGCAGTTCGCCTGCGAGCCAGTGTTGCCCAGCATCTTGCCCACCGCAAACGGAAGCCTGCGCATGAACGCTGGCACCCTGGCTGGCGTTCATGCCGGAGAAGAATGGCTGTTGGCCGACCCACAGGCTTTTCCAGAACGGGTGTTGACCCCCGGCGTCGCGCAACAACTAGTGCTAGCCAAGGTCTTGAGGGTTCATGCCCGCTATGCAGAGCTGCAGATACTGGCCGGCCCGGCCCGGCCCGTTCAGGCAGGCTGGCGCGCCTGGCGGGTGGAGTCGCCACTGGGCGAATAAGCACGCAAACCCCTGACCACCTGACCACCTGACTAACCCCTGACGCTTAACGGACTCAAGGACTTTCATGAACCGCAGCACCATTTTTGTTGTTTTTGGCACGACGGCCTGGCTGCTGGCCGCCCCCCAGCTCAGCTGGGCCTCAGACGCCGTGCCGACTTCAGGCAGCTCAACCATCAAGGCCCCGCCCGCCCTGGTGTTGGTTCCCGAGCCCCGGCCTGCGCCGATGCCTGCGCAAGCGGCCAAGGCGCCGGTGATGCCGTCGGTTCCTTCCGCCGCAGCGCCAGCGGCTCCCCCGACAGCTTTTTACGTGGGCAGCCGTCCGGTCGCGTCTGAGGTCTTGCCGCCCCTGCTGTCGGGCCGCAGCCACAAGGTGGCCCCGGGTGAAAGCCTGGACCGCGTGATCCAAAAAACCATGGCCGACAGCCCGCTCAAGCCCGAAGCGATGCGGCAAGCCTTCATTCAGCTCAATCCGCAGGCCTTTCCCGATGGCCGGATGGCGCGGCTCAAGACCGGCACCGTGCTGCAAGTGCCTGACAGTGCGCAGCTGCTGCGCAGCGTGCTGCTGCCTGTGCTTGAAGGCGCTGAGGCCGCGGCCGTGGTGCGCAGCGGTACGCCGCAAGCAGCGGACGAACGGCGCCGCTGGGTCAGGTTCCCTTGATCGAAGGCGCGCAGGCCAGCCAGTCGGCGGGCCGCGCCAACCCCATCTTTTTAGAGGGCAAGCTGCTGCCTTTGGACGCGGCCGTTGCCCGCGCCCTGGGCCTCAAAGAAGCCGAAGTCGTGCAGGGCACGGTGCAGTCCGGCCCTGGCGGCAACCTGGCCTTGCTGTTGCGCGGCCGGCTGATTGACCTGCCGCAGCCTTCGCCCTGGCTGGCCGGGCAAGCGCTGTCCTTCAAAGCCATGTCTGTACCCGGCGGCGGCTGGAATTTGCAGGCACTGCCGGCTTCCAATGCGGGCGCGCCGCTGGCTGCCAGCCCGCTTCCTGCCGCTGCCGCCGGTCTTGGTCTGGCGGGCCTGGCTGCGCCGCCCTTGCCGCTGGCCCTGAACGACGTGGGCGCACTGGTCTCCCGCGTGGCCAATCTGTTGTTCAGGCCGGCAGGCTTGCCCGAGCTGGCCCAGTTGTTCAAGCCCGGCGTGCTGGACGACTTGCTGCAAAAACTGCCCCGGCCTGATTTGCAAGCGCAGTGGCGCAACCTGCAGCTGTCCATGGCGCAGCTCACGCCGCAGGCCTTGCAGCGGGCGGTGGCCGCTGGCATGGGGGCAGAAGTCTGGCTGGCACGCGGCCTCTCGCCGCCGGCTGACGACCCCAAGCAGCTGCTGCGCCGCCTGCTGGCCGCCTTAGCCAAGCCCGACAGCGAAGACGAAGACGCCAGCATCAGCCCGCTCAAAAAGGCGGTGGACGACATTGACGCCTCGCGTGTGCAAGCCGTGCAGGCGCATGCCCAGCAAGAAGTGCTGCTGCGCATGCTGCTGCCTTTTCATGACGCCGAGCCGGTGGAGCTGGTCTTCAGGCGGGCGCCGCGCCACGGCGGGGAGACGCCGCCTTTCACCGTCAACGTGCACTCACGCAGCCAGTCGCTGGGCGAGCTGTGGCTTAAGACGCAGTTGCAAGGTGAGAAGGTGGAATTGACCATGTGGGCGCTGCAAGCCGACGTGGTGCGCCAGGCTAGAGCCCGCGCGCCTGAACTCGCCGAGCAACTGGTCGATGCCGGCTTGGCCATGCAGGGCTTTCAAATTCACCATGGCGCCCGCCCGGCAGAACCTGCCGACTTTCGGCCCTCGGGCCGCGGCATGGTGGTGGACGTGTCGGCATGAACGCCCGCCGCCAGGCCATCGCGCTTGAATACGGCGCCAATGCCGTGCCCGTGGTCACGGCCAAGGGCGACGACGCGCTGGCCATCCGCATGATTGACGAGGCTTTGCGCCAAGGCGTGTACGTGACGCAAGACCCGCAGCTGCTGGCGCTGCTGAGCCGTTTGAATGTGGATGAAGAGATCCCGCGTGAGCTGTACACCGCGGTGGCGGTGATTTTGAGCTGGGTTTACTGGCTCAAGGGCATGCGGCCGGGGGATGAGAAGGAAGACGCTTAGATCAAGCGTCCTGGTAGCCGCGTCCGCGTGAGAAGCGGGCGACTTGCCCGAGCCGGTCATACACCTCGACCGAGCTGGGGGCGGCGGCGGACTGCAGGCTTTGCAGGGTGCCGCGAATGGCTTCGAGCTTGCGCTCGATCAGCATGGCGTTGCGGCGGTGCAGGTCGCGGCATTCGGCCATCTGGGTCAAGAGGCCCTGCCACTGTGGCTCTGTCTGCAGCACCTCGGTGGGCGGGCAAATCGTGGCGATCTGGGCCAGCAGCTCGGTCTTGCCGGCTTGGAGTTGTTCAAAATGTTCCAGGTTTTGCTGTTGCAAAGCCTCGAACTCCAGCTTCAGGGTGTCAGCCAGTTGCGCGGCCAAGTCCAGCGCCTTGATGGCGCCGGGGTGGGCTGGGTTCAGGGCGTCAGTGAGCAATTCACTCGCCAATCATTTTTTCAATCGCCACGAAGCTCTCGGCAATGCGGCGTGGGTCCAGCGGGTACTGGCCGTCCTGGATGGCTTGCTTGATGGCGTCCACCTTGGCGCGGTCGAATTCGGGTTCTTGCATGGCTTTTTGCGCGACGTTGCTCAGGCTCAGGGTGTCGGGGCCGGGGCGGGCGACGCTGGGGCGCTCGGCGCTTGGGTCCTGCGCGGGTTTGGCCTGGGCGGCGCCTTTTTTGTCCAATTTGTCCAGCGCGCTGCGCACGGTGCTGTCCGTCTGGCTCAGGCGTGCGTAGTTGGAAATGGGATCAGTCATGGCGCTCTTTCTTTCTGGTGATGTCAGGTCCTTTGGAGACCTTGGCATCTGAAGTATCGGCAGGTCATTCCGGAACTTGAGAGCAATCTTTAAAAATCTTTAAAAATGTTGAAAAGGGCGCTTTGCAGCGCTTTTTATAACTCAAAAGTTCACAGGCCTCGCACGGCGTTGGGTCCCACCACCGTGCCAGAGATTAATCGACCCGAATCCGGATTTTTCAAGCGGATTTGTTCACCCATTCGGCCATCTTGCATGGCTTCGACCCGCAGCGTGATCTGAAAGTCACCCGGTTTGCCCACCGTCATCAGGGTTTGCTGGCCTTGCTTGACGAG
>CAZNQE010000032.1:13544-26018 GCA_964575005.1 uncultured Polaromonas sp.
TTGACGAGCACGGCACGCCGAATGTCATGGCTGCGCATCACCTGGCCGGCTGCTACGTCCCGCACCAGCTCGCCGTGCAGCAAGTCCCGCAGCGAGCTCACGGCTTGCGGGTCCATGCCTTGCGCGGGTAGGCTGACTTCTTCAAACATGCTGGGGTCCAGTTGGGCGCCGCGCTGGATTAATTGACGTGCCACCACGGCGCTGCGCAGGGCAGGCCCACCGGCTTCGGTCGCGCCTGGGTTGGCATTGCCTGCGTTGTCGGTGGGGGCGCCGGCGGCGGTGGCGGCGCGAGGAGGGCCCATTTGCAGTCGCAAGTACAGCTGCCAACCGGGCTGGGCAAGGCAGCGCACGCGCACGGTCTCGCGAGAGGCAAACGGCAGGTCGACGGCCAGCGGTTGGCTGCAGTCTTGCAGTTGCACGCGTGGGTCCAGTGGGGCCAGCTCAATGGTGTTGAGTGGCACCTTCTGGTTTTTTGCCACGGACTGCCGCACCTGGTTCAAGAGTCGCGCCTGCAACCCCTCAGTTCCTTGGGCAAACGCACTGGAGGCCCCCGACATGGCGATCATCGCGCCTATCCAGGCGGTCGCTGCCCAGCCTGCGGCTTGGCGCCGCGGCTTTAAAAAATTCATCAAAAGTCGGCACAGCATTTGCGTTATCCCTCTTTATTGGGGCAGATCTTCTGCCGGTGTTGGTTTCTCGACACCCCTGAAGGCCCCGTTTGCGAAATCTGCCAATAGAGGACCTTGATGCAAGAAAGAGACCAGGCGATTGCGCCCCGCCGGCCCCTGGCAGCAGGTGTCGGACAGGGCATCACTGCGAGTCAAAACACCGCCGTTGGCCGTGCCGCGGCCCAGACAGGCGTCAAGATTTTGGCGGGGAGGGGCGACTTTGGCCAGGCCCTGGCCCAGGCCAGACCCACCGGCGGCGCCGTGCGCACCGTGGTGGCGGGCGACACGCTGACCAGTATGGTCAAGGATCACGCCGAATCCCAAGGCCTGACCTTGAGCAACGCCCAGGCCTACCGCTGGGTGCAGCAGATCGCCCAAGACAACAAGATTGGTAACGTCAACCGAATCTTTCCAGGTCAGCAGATCTCGCTGGGCGCCGTGCCGGCTGATGTGGCGGCGCAGGCCAGCTCTGTGGCCGCGCTTTCCTCGCCTGCTGGTGCCACAGCGCCTGCGCCTTCCGGAGCCGCGCTGTCCTCCACGGCGCCGGCAGCTGCAGCGCTGGCCAGCCGTCCGCAAGCCGCAGCTGCGACCTCGACTGCGACTGCGACTTCGCGACACGAGGTGCTGGACCGCACACTGGACCGCGCGGTGGCCAAAGGCTTTATTCCGCCCAATGAGCGCGGCGACGTGCGCGACAAGATCCTGTCGCTGGCCACTGAGCACCGCTTCAACCCGGACGACTTTGCGCGCATGACGCTGATGGAAAGCGACGGCATGAACCCGCGTGCGACCAACCAGCGCTGCCACGGCATCATCCAGTTTTGCGGCGGGCCTGACCGGGGCGCCGCCAGCGCCGGCTTTGGCGACAACCCCAAGGCCATCTTGGGCCTGAGCGTTTACCAGCAACTGCATCTGGTGGACAAGTACTTTGACGACGTGGGCCTGAAAAACAAAGGCCCGGCCGGGCTGGACGATCTGTACCTGTCTGTGCTCATGCCTTCGGCCCGAGGCGAGACGCGCACTGACGCGCCGCTCAATGTCAGCGGCCCGCAGGCGCGCTACTTATATGAAGGGCGCGACAACCGCGCGCCCATGACCCGCCAGTCCATCTTGCAGGGCTTGCTGCAAAACGCGGCCGAACGACTCGGCCCCGCGTCTTCCTCGCCTTCCTCGCCTTCAACGTCGAACTCCAATTCGTCTTTGCAGTCCAACGCATCGGCCATGCCGGGCGGCAAGGGCCGTTTGCAAGCCATGCGCACCGCCGCCTATGACGACGCGCTACCCGTCAACCGCTTACCGACTCAGCTGCGCTGATGCACGCCATGCCTTGCTCTGACTTTCCCAAAGCGGCAAGCCTTTGCCGCTCACCGTCGGAAAAGCGGCAATGCCTGCGTGGCACGTCTTTTGCAGAGGTTAGGCCATGAACATCCTGGACAAAGCCCTTGGCGTACACGCGCAGGCCCTGACGGCCCGCAGCCAGCGCATGGAACTGCTGGCGCGCAACATCGCCAACGCCGACACGCCGAACTTCAAGGCGCGCGACATCGACTTCAAGTCGGTCATGCAGCAAGCCCAGGGCGAAACCATGACCACCACCAGCGCCGGCCATGTGGCCCAGGCTGAGGGCGACCCCAACACCGTGCTGTACCGCACGCCATTCAACACGTCCTTTGACGGCAACACCGTCGAGCTCAACGTGGAGCAGGCCAAGTACGGTAAGTCCGCTGCGGACTACCAGGCCACCCTTAATTTTCTGGAACAGCGTGTGAGCGGTATCCGCAAAGCACTGCGCGGGGAGTAACACATGGCCATGGACCAAATTTTCGGCATTGCCGGCTCGGCACTCAACGCGCAGACCGTGCGCATGAACGCCATCGCCTCCAACCTGGCCAACGCCGGCACGGTGGCCGGCAGCGACCAGGACGCCTTTCGCGCCAAGCGCACGGTGTTCAAAAGCATCATGGAGCAGTTCGGCACCAAGGACCCTGCGTCCCAGGGCAACTACGAAGGCGGCGTCAAGGTCTCAGAGATCAAGGACGACCCAACCCCCGTGCGTCGCGTGATGGACCCAGGCAATCCGCTGGCTGACAAGGAAGGCTACATCTACACCTCCAACGTCAATGAAATGGGCGAGATGGTGGACATGATGGCCGCCTCGCGCTCTTACCAAAACAACGTGGAAGTGATCAACACGGCGCGTCAATTGATGATGCGCACGCTTGAGATTACCCGCGCCTGAGCGCTCGCATTTTTCGCTGAACCCCCGCAGGAAACTCCATGGCTGTCATCAACAACCTCTCGTCCATCAAGCGCTACGAAGACACGGCGGTGAAAACCACCGGCACTAGCGCGAGCACCACCAGCGGCATGGGTCAGCAAGACTTCTTGAAGCTGTTCACCACGCAGCTGCAAAACCAGAACCCGCTGGACCCAACCAAGAACGAGGCCTTCGTGGCCCAGTTGGCTCAGTTTTCGCAGCTCGAAGCCACCACCAACATGGCCTCGCAACTCACCAGCTTTGTGAGCAGCCAGGCCGGCGACCGCATGCTCAGTGGCGCAGCCCTGATCGGCAAAAAGGTAGCGATGTCGGGTGCGCCCGCCGTCCTGTCTGGCGGTCAGCCTGTGCAGGGTTTGATAGACCTGCCGAATGGCGCGCAAGGCATGCGTCTTGAAGTTTTTGACAGCCAGGGCGTGCTTGTGCGCCAGCAGATCGCCGGCGCACAAGCTGCAGGTGAAGTGACCCTGACCTGGGACGGCCGCGACAGCGGTGGCACCCTGGTGGCGGACGGCAACTACACCTTCAAGGCCACCGTGACCTCGGGCGGCGTGACCGCCGAACAGGCTGTCAAGACCCTTTCCACGGTGCGCAGCATCAGCCAAGCCGACGCCGCTAGCGAACTCATGCTGCAAGTCGACGGCGGTCGCCAGGTCAAGCTGTCTGAAGTGCAGCGCCTGGGCGGCTAAGCCCGGCCGGATCCATCAGATCAGTCAGCTCAACCGCTCAGCCCCCAACCCATCACAGATTTCCAGATTCAGGAGCCTTGAATGTCTTTTTACACCTCACTGACCGGACTGAACTCGGCCACCGCCCAACTTGGCGTGACCAGCAACAACATCGCCAACGTGGGCACCGCCGGCTTCAAGCGTTCACGCGCTGACTTCGGCGACATTTTTGCCACCTCGCCGCTGCAAAAAGCGTCCAGTACCGTGGGCCAGGGCGTGTCGCTCAAGCAGGTCAGCCAGGAGTTCAGCCAAGGTAACGTTTCGTTCTCATCGAACGCGCTGGACCTGGCGATCACCGGCGACGGCTTTTTTCCACTCCAGTCGGCCGACAAACTGCAAAACATCTACACCCGCAACGGCGCTTTCATGCTCAACGAGCAGTTCAAGGTCGTGAACTCCGCGGGTCAGATTCTGATGGCTGCAACAGTTGACTCGACCGGCAGCGCCAACGTGAACGAACGCGTTGAGCTGACCATTCCGCAAAAGACCATTGGCGAGGCCAACCAAACTCAGCAGGTTCAGCTTGGCGTGAACTTCCCGGCTGACGCACCCGTGATCAAAGGGGTCTTCAATCGGGACAATTCCGCCACCTACAACAAAAGCACGGCGCTGACCGTATACGACAAGAGCGGCAACGGCTACTTGGCGACCATTTACTACGTCAAGACCCAAAACGCCAGTGAGAGCAGCCCCTTCAACAAGTGGCAGACCCATGTCTACATTGGCGATGATGAGGTCAAGGCCTCGCTGGTGCAGGCCACGGACAGCAACAAAGAGCAGTTGTACGTGAATCGCTACGGCCAGATCCAGCCCAAGAGCGTGGTCAGCGACGATATTGACTTGACCGCTAAGACCATGATGTTCTCGCTGGACCAGTTGACGGACAAACGCACCTCGGTGCCAGCGTCCATCAAAGGCACCGCGCCCAGCAGCACTTATGACCTGAACTCCGGGGTGGACTTCAGCACCCTTACTGCCGATGAACTCAAGGACTTGTTCAAGGTGGACATTGACGGCACGGGCAGTCCTGTGTCTGTGGACCTGAGCTACCTGGCCGGCAGCACCACCAAACTGACGGGCACCCAGCTGGCCGTTGAAGCGACCAATTACCTGAATCGCACCTTCGGCGACGAGCGCTACTTTGACTTTGCTGCTTCCGGCAGCAACGGCTTCATGCTCACGGTAGGCGATGACTCGCAAACATTTGCCATGGATCTGCCTTCGGGCTCGACCAAAATGACAATTGACCAAGTGGTGGCAGCCATGCAGGCTCAGGTTGATACGGCGGACAGCGGCTCAGCCATCTCAGGCATCACGGTCGGCTATGACAACGCGACGCAGTCGTTTTCCTTCACCAGCAGCACCACGCCTGCGCCTGTCATCAAGCTCAGCTCCGGCGCGGCAACAGCCAATAGCGTGCTGGGCTTTGAGGTCGACGACGTCGAAGTCGGCGACACCGGCGCTTATCCAACCGCTATCTCGCCCAACAGCGACACCTTTGTGCGGCCCGCAGCACTGCAGCGCTACGGCATCAGCATGACCTACGACACGGTCAACAAGGTGTTCCAAATCGCCTCGGGCACCACGGGTGACGGCTCCACCATCGCCATCAGTGAGTCCAGCACGCTGGGTACCAACCTGTTTGGCATGAGCGACGGGGAAGTTGTTGTGTCGGCCGCTGCCTTGCGTGGTGTCGCGTCGAGACCGGCGGTGGCCTACGGCAAGACCCCCGGCATTCCCGTTAACAACAACTTCACGGTGGACTCCAGCAACAACCGCTTTGTGGTGACCGTGGACGACGTGCGTGGTGTGGTGACCATTCCCCCACGTGCCGACTATTCCCTGGACAGCTTCATCACCGAGCTTGAAAAAGGCATCAACCTGTTGGCTGACGACCAAGGCGGAACCGTCAACGGCGTGAAAGTCGCTTACGACGAAGCTGAAGGCCGCTTCACATTTACCACCGGAACTGCTACCTCCAACTCCTTCATCAAGGTGTCCGGCGCTGCCGCCTGGGGCCTGGACGCTACCGAAGCCGGCCGCGGTGAAACCTCGACCTGGATCAAACCTACCCAGTTCACGGATCCGACCACCGGCAAGCCCATGTTCATTGATGAGTCTGGCGACGAGACGGATCTCGCCAATAACTTCGTGTCGCTGCCGGAATGGTCGCCCATTTTTCTGGACAAAGGCGAGCTGACCTTTGACACCGGCGGCAACCTGGTCTCGCCCATTGCTGGCTCGCAGCTTGAAACAGTGTTCCTGGAAGACGGTAAGGGTGCGCTGACCATCAACATCGACTACTCCAAGTCCACGCAGTTCACCTCGCCATTTGCGGTGCTGTCGCAGTCGCAAGACGGCGCGCCTGAAGGTGACTTGGTGGGCGTGACGATTGGTGTGGACGGCTTGGTGAGTGCAAGTTACTCAAACGGTACCCAAAAGTCACTTGCCAAGATTTTGCTGGTGAACTTCTCCAGCCCCAAGGGCTTGCGTCAGATCGGTGACTCGAGCTTTTTGGCTTCGTCTGCTTCGGGCAACCCGATTCTGGGTACGGCCGGTGGCGCCGGTTTCGGAACGATTCGCGCTGGCGCCACCGAGCGCTCGAACGTGGACTTGACGCAGGAACTGGTGGACTTGATCACCGCGCAGCGTAACTTCCAGGCCAATGCCAAGGCCATTGAGACCAGCACGACGATGACGCAAGCCATCATCAACATCCGCGGCTAAGGAGTAGGGCCATGGACCGCTTAGCCTTCAACGCTGCCGCCGCCATCAATGAGCAGCGCATGTCGCGTCAAATGACGACGCACGAGCTGTCGAACGTCACGACGGTCGGCTTCAAGCGCAGCTATGAAGTGGCTATGCGAGCCGTCAAGATTGAAGGCCCGGGTATTGAAAGTCGTTATCAGCCACAGTCCGTGGCCTCCGACGTCATTTCTTTGAAGCCAGGGTCTTTGATGGCCACCGGACGGGCGCTCGACGTGGCCATGAACGAATCCACCGTGCTGGGCGTCAGCGCGACGAACGGCGAGCTGGCGTTTTCGCGCCGTGGTGACTTGCGCATCAATTCGGCCGGCGTGCTGGAAGACGGCGCTGGTCGCGCGGTGCGCGGGCAGGGCGGTACGGCCATCACCATTCCGCCGGGCCTTGAAGTTTCCATCAATCCGAACGGCACGGTGTATGCCGTGGACCCGGCGCAGGTGGGCCCAGCCCAGCCGGTTCTGATTGATTCGCTGCTGCTGCGCGACGCCAGCGCCACCCCACTGGAGCGCCGGGAGGACGGTCTTTTCGGACCTGTCGGAAAACGTGGCACGGACATTGCGAATGGAACCACATTGCCGGCCGTAACGCCCAAGGCCTTGGAAGGCAGCAACGTGAATGCCATGGAAGTCATGGTCAAGCTGATGGACCAGAGCCGCTCGTTTGAGCACCAGGTGCGGAACATCAAGGAAAGCAAGACCACCGACGAAGCCGGTGCCACGATGATGAAACTGGCGTAAAGGAGTAAAAAATGGATGCATCGATGTGGGTGGCCAAGACGGGCCTTGACGCGCAGCAGACGCGCATGAACGTCATTTCGAACAACCTGGCCAACGTCAACACCACGGGCTTCAAGCGCGATCGCGCTGTGTTCGAGGACATGCTTTACCAAAACATCCGTCAGGCCGGTGGCCAGACGGATGCCAATTCCGTCGCGCCTACAGGTCTGATGTTGGGCACTGGTGTGCGCGTTGGCGCCACTGAAAAGCTGCATGCACAGGGCAGCATGGTCAACACCCAGAACCCGCTGGATGTTGCCATTGCCGGTGACGGTTACTTTCAAGTCGCGCAAGCCGACGGCACCATTGCCTATTCCCGCGACGGCGGCTTCAAGCTCTCGCCCACGGGCCAGCTGGTCAACTCCAGCGGCGCACTCATTCAGCCGGCTTTCTCTATCCCCAGCACGGCGTCCAGCGTGACCATCGGCCGTGACGGCACGGTGTCTGTCGAATTGTCGGCAGGGGGTTCGCAGACGCTGGGTCAGTTGCAGATTGCACGTTTCGTCAATCCGAGCGGGCTGCAGTCCATGGGCCAGAATCTGATGAAAGAAACCCCCGCCAGCGGCGCACCCCAGGTGCTGTTGCCAGGGCAGGGCGGTGCCGGCACCTTGATGCAGGGCAGCCTGGAAGCCTCGAACGTGAACGTGGTCGAGGAAATGGTGAACATGATCGAGACCCAGCGCGCCTACGAGATCAACTCCAAAGCCATCTCCGCGGTCGATGGCATGTTGCGCTTCTTGAACAACAACATGTGATGGCCATGCGCAACGCAACTCTTTTTGTATTTCGCGTCGTGGCCACTCTGGGTCTGGCCGGTCTTGCGGGCTGCACCATCTTGCCGCCGCAGCCGCTCACACATTCGCCCGACTTCGCGCCGGTCTACCCTGTTGCCAGCGCGCGCGCGCCGCAGTCCACAGGCGCTATTTACCAAGGCCGTCAAAGCGACAGCTGGTTTGGTCGCGGTCGTAATTTTCAGGTCGGTGATGTCATCACCGTGCTGCTCAATGAGTCCACCCAAGCTGCCCGGACTCAAAACAACGCGCTCAGCCGCGAGTCGAGCAACGACGTGATTCCCCAGGGACTGCTGAACAAAATGGCGCGCACCGGCGGCCTGCTGGGCGGCGCCAACCTGAACGGCGGCACCATTGAAAGCAAGGGCACTGGCCAGGCCGACCAGCAAGCCAGCCTGGTGGGCTCGGTGGCTGTGACGGTGGTCGATGTGCTGAGCAACGGCAACCTGGTCTTGCGCGGTGAAAAGCAATTGGCGCTGACCGAAGGCTCCGAGATCATTCAAGTGGCCGGTGTGATCCGCCCTGAGGACGTCTCTCCCAACAGCACGGTGCAGTCGCGCCGCCTGGCCAATGCGCAGATCACTTACCGCGGCACGGGCGACATGGCTGCGGCCACACGCGCCGGATGGGGCACCAGCGCCTTGCTCAAGCTCTGGCCTTTTTAAAAATAGTTGAGCTGTCCATGAACTTCATGCGCCTTTCATTTGCCAGCCTGTGGCAAGGCCTTGCCGCTTTGGCTTGGCTGTCCACCTTCGTGCTTGCCGCTTCGCCGGCCCATGCTGACCGCGTCAAGGACCTGACCAACGTCGCGTCCATGCGCAGCAACCAGTTGATTGGCTACGGCTTGGTCGTGGGTCTGCAAGGCACGGGCGACGGCGCTGATGTGTCCTTTACCACTCAAAGCATGAAGTCCTTGCTCAGCCGCTTGGGCGTAAGCCTGGAAGGCCCGCTGTCGGATTTCGAATCCACATCCAGCGCAGGCAAAGTCGATATCAAAAACGTCGCAGCCGTCATGGTGACGGCCGAGTTGCCCGGCTTTTCGAAGCCGGGTCAAAAAATTGACATCAACGTGTCCGCCATCGGTAAAGCCTCCAACTTGCGCGGTGGCAATTTGCTGCTGACCAGTTTGCGCGGCGTGGACGGCGAGATTTACGCCATCGCCCAGGGCTCGCTGACAGTCACCGGCATTGACGCCAGCGCGGCGGGCTCTAAGGTCGCCATTGGCGTGCCGACATCGGGCCGTGTGCCCTCGGGTGCCACGGTCGAAAAAACCGTGGGCAACGCGTTTGCCACAGCAGAGCAACTCATTTTGAACGTGCGTGAAGGCGACTTCACCACGACGACGGCCATCATCAACGCCATCAACGGCCGCTTTGGCGCTGACGTGGCCAACGCGATGGACGCCGTGTCGATCTCGATCCGCGCCCCGCAGGACTTGAGCCAGCGCGTGGCCTTCATGAGCATGATTGAAAACATGGACGTGCTGCCCGGCGACCCGCCAGCCCGCGTCGTCATCAACTCACGCACCGGCACTGTGGTCATCAGCCGCAATGTGCGGGTCACGGCGGCGGCGGTGTCTCACGGCACTATTTCTGTGGCCATTGCTGCCACCAACGAGGTCTCTCAGCCCAACGCCTTGGCCGCTGGCCAGACCACGCCCGTGCAAAACGCCAACATCGCCGTGAGCGAACCCAACAAGCCGATGTTCTTGTTTCAGCCGGGTGTTGACTTGCGCCAGATCGTCGATGCGGTCAACCAGGTGGGCGCTACGCCTTCGGCCTTGATCGCCATCCTCGAGGCCCTGAAAAGCTCGGGCAGCCTTCGCGCCGAACTGGTCGTGATCTAAAGCTTTCACACCAGCCGCCATGGAACCCGTCAACACCGCCAGCACCCGCTCTTACCTGGACTTCGAAGGTCTGGGGAATCTGCGCGGCCAAGCACGCCAGGACGGCAAGGGCGCGCTGCGCGAGACGGCCCAGCAGTTTGAAGGCATGTTCTTGCAGATGATGCTCAAGTCCATGCGCGAGTCCACCGTCAAAAGTGACTTGGTGGAGTCGTCAGGCGCTGAAACGTTTGAGGCCATGTTTGACAAAGAAATTTCAGTGCAACTGGCCAAACGCAACATGATGGGCGTGGCCGACATGCTGGTGGAAACGCAAAGCCGGCAAATGCAGTCGCAGCCCGCCAGTACGGCCGAGGCTTTGCAGTCGCGCGCCGATCCTGCGACCCGCAAAGGCATTGCCTTGAATACGCCCGCCAAGGTCTATTCGCTCGAACCCACACCGGCGGCGCTGGCGCCCTTGCACCGGCCAGGAATCACCCCCGTGGCCTTGCCCAAGGGCCTGAAATTAAATGATGGGAACAAGCCATGAGTGACTTGCTCGGCATCAGCGGAAATGCCGTCATGGCCTACCAGCGCGCGCTGGGCACGGTCAGCAACAACATCGCCAACGTCGCGACTGACGGTTATTCGCGCCAGGACGTGAACCTCGTCTCCGGTGCGCCGCGGCAAGTCGGCAATGCCTTCATTGGCACCGGCGTGGTCTTTGACAGCGTGCGTCGCCAGTACGACGCCTTTGCCGAATCCAACCTGCGCAACAGCAACGCCGACCTGCAAAGTCAGCTCCCGATGGTGGACTACGCCAACCGCGTGATCGACGTGATGGGTGGCCAGAGCATGGGTCTGGTCAGCGCGTTAGACCAATTTTTTACCTCCGCCCGTACGTTGTCGTCCAACCCGGCTTCGACCGTGTTGCGCGGCGCTTTCATGCGCGACGCAGAAGGCTTGGCCTCGCGTTTTGGCGAGCTCTCGGCACAGCTGGACTTGGTGGACGACGAAACCCGCCAGGCCGTTGAAGCCAGCGTGGGCGAGATCAACACCCTGGGCCAGCAACTGGCCCAAGTCAACAAACAACTGAGCAAAACGCCGTCGCTCGAGCGACAGCCCGCCGAACTGCTGGACCAGCGCGACCTGCTGCTGCGCAAGCTGTCGGACTTCAGCCGCATCAACACCCGGTTTGAGCCCAATGGTGTGGTCTCGGTCAGCTTGGGCGCTTCACTCACGCAAGACGTGATCGTGGACGGCTCTGTGGCGACCCGCATCGGCGTGAATCTGAGCGCTGCCTCAGCCGAAAAAATCAGCCTGGTGCTCGATCCTTACGGCAACCCCCGGCCCATGTCGGGCGGCAGCAGCGGCCAGCTGGCCGGTCTGCTGGCTTTTCGTGAACAGGTCTTGGGCAGCACACGCAACGAGCTCGACTACCTGGCCAATACCCTGACCCGTGAGGTCAACGCCATTCACAAAGAAGGCGTGGACGGCTACGGCGACCAAGCCGGCGACCTCTTTGCCATCGACGATGGCGCCAACGCCGCCGGCACCTTGCGGGTGGCGTTGGATGACCCGATGCGCATTGCCGCTGCCGCGCAGTTTCGCGTCATCAAAGACGCTAACAACACCGGCAGCGCGGACGCACGCATCAGTTACACGCCAGCGCCACTGGTTGGCCCTGGCAGCCTGCCCACGGTGCTCGTCAACAACGCGCACCCGAGCGCGGGCCGACCTCTGCTGGTGGACGCCGCCAACCCTTTGGGTGCTGTGGCCACCGTGCCGGCTGGCCTCAAAGACGTGGTGATTTACCTGGACAAGCCGCAAGACGGCCAGCAACTCCAACTCGTCACGCGTGACGGCCGGCACCTGCTGGGCACGGTGTTGGACGACACCACCCAGGCCCGGCTAATGCAGACCGAGCAAGGGATGGCCGCTGGCGCCACCTACAGCACCACTTACCTAAATGGTTCGGGTGAGCAGGGCTACAAAGGCATGACCGTTTTTTACGGCGCGCGTGCCGATGTGACGGTGCAGCAGGCTTTTGACAGTCGTGGCCTGCCGAGCACGGCTGTTAGTTTGCCCGCAGTGTTGTCTGGTGGTCGTATCGCGGCAGGGCAAACCACAGGCTTGGCTGCGGGTGCCCTTGAACTCAATGGCGTGAAACTGGGCGCATTGGCACCAGCCGATGGCGCAACACTCCAAGCCGGGGATGTGGCGGCGTGGGTGAATTCCGCAGCCGCCCCCGGTGTCACGGCCGCTGCCAGCAATGAAATTCGCGTGAACGCCAGCAACCTCAAGCTGGACCGCACGCTGATGGTCAATGACGTGCTGATTGACCGGCCTGCGGGCGGCTTTGCCAGCGCAGACGACCTGGCCACAGCCATCAATGCCCAATCTGGCACCACCGGCGTTACGGCATCCCTGTCAGCCAACGGCGACCTGGTGCTGACCAATGTGAGCGGCCAAGAGGGCCAGGACATCAAGATCGGTCCCGGCGCCACCAGCGGCAATGTGCTGAACATCAACGCCGAGGTCTACGCAGGCAAGGTGTCCATCGAGCGTGCGCTGGTCAGCGGCAAGGAGTCGCCGATTGAAATCGGCTTTGGCACCGGCAGCAGCGCTGGCACCCCCGCCGATCTGGCGCG